>NZ_JAQYWZ010000859.1:0-131786 GCF_036290945.1 Streptomyces sp. BE303 | reverse complement strand
TGACGAGGGTCGCGTACTGGCCCCGGCGGGGCAGCACCAGGTGGCTGGAGGCCGGGTACCGCAGCCAGTCCGGCACGTCCTCGGGCGAGTCGTACAGGTCGTCGAAGCTGGCGGACAGGGCTACGGCCTCGACCTTGGTGATGCGCAGTGGCTGGGTACTCACGGGTTCTTCTCCTGGGTGCTGGGCCCTCCCCGCCGAGCGGGGAGGGTGGTGGAGCGGTTCAGCCGCCGGTTCTGATCTCGCCGCGGGCGGTCTCGCGGCCACTGAGGACGGCGAGTGCGGTGACGGCGCAGCCGGCGATGACGTAGAGGACGACGGGGGTGACGGAGCCGCCGGCCGCGACGAGGGCGGTGGCGAAGGAGGCCAGGGTGGCGCCGGTGCCGGAGGACCCGAAGAAGAGCGGTCCGAAGGCCAGTGCGGAGGCGAGGCCGTAGAGGCTGAAGTCGTACCACTCCATGACGGTGCCGACGGTGCCGGCCAGCATCGTGCGGCGGGTCGTGGTGACGCCGGAGGTGTCGTGCACGGGGGTGCCCTCGGTCGGTGCGGTGGTGCGGTGCCGGGCGGTGGTGCGCGCCGGCGGGGTGGTGGGGGGAGGCGTGGTCATCGGGGCTCCACTTGGGGGGAGAGGTGCCGAGGATGGGTAAAACGTATGCGATATACGAAAAAACTGCCAGAGGTGTCGCCGAATCGTTTCCCGAGGGACACCGGCCGCCCGCCCTCACCGGGGTCGCCCGCACCCCGCCCCGGCCCACCCCGCCCGCCGGTCACGGCGGCAGGGGCCGGTAGGGCGCGGCCGGGGGTCCGGTGGCCGCGGACGGCCGGGCCAGGACCGCTCCCGCGTAGGGGCCCGGGGCGGTGAGCCGGTGCAGCGCGGTGGTCACGTACATCCGCCCGCCGCCGAAGGCGATGCTGCTCACGTGCGCGGTGGGTACCGCGACGCTCTCCCGGAGCCCGCCCGCCGGGTCGTAGCAGTGCACCCGGCCGGCACCCCACAGGGCGACCCAGAGGTAGCCGCGGTCGTCCACCGCCATGCCGTCCGGCCGGCCCTCGTTCCTGCCGAGGTGCACGAGCGGCCTGGGCGCGCCCAGCCGTCCGCTGCCGGGATCGACCGGGTACGCCTCGATCACGCCCCGGGCGCTGTCGGCCAGGTAGAGCGTGCGGCCGGATCCGTCGAAGACCGGCCCGTTGGGGACGGTCAGACCGGTCAGCACGCGGTGCGCCGAGCCGTCCGGGTCGACCCGGTGGAGCGAGCCGGCGCCCTCGGTCGCCTCCGTGGCCATGCTGGTGGCCCAGAACCGGCCGGCCGGGTCGCACGCGGCGTCGTTCATCCGCATCGGCCGCGGCGCGTCCGCCTCCGGCCGCGCGATCCAGTGCGGTTCGCGGGCCGGGCGCAGCAGGGCGACGCCCGGTCCGGCGGCGGCGATCCACTCCCCCGGCCTCCCGGCCACCGGGGCGACCGCGCCGAGCGGCATCCCGAGGGCGGCCTCGCGCCGCACGTCGTCGCCGGGGCCGCCGGGGTCGCAGCTGTGCAGGGTGCCCCCGAGGAGGTCGACGAAGTACAGCCGGCCCTCGTGCCAGCGCGCCCCCTCGCCCAGCCGGTAGCGCTCGGCGGAACACGGCCGCCAGGCGTCGGCGGACATCCGCACCACCTCCTCTCCTCCGGAGGCCGTCATCGCAGGGCGGTGCCGGGCGCGGCGTCCAGCAGGGTCAGTTCGTCCCGGAAGGGCAGGCCCTCCCAGTCTCCCGCCGCGGCCACCGCGAACGCCCCGGTGGTCACCGCGCGGTCGAGCCGGCCGTCCACCGGCAGGCCGTCGAGCAGCCCCGAGAGGTAGCCGGCGACGAAGGCGTCCCCGGCCCCGACGGCGTCCCGGACGGGGACCCGGACGGCGGGCCTGGCGACGGACCCGTCCTCGGTGAAGACCTCGGCACCGGCGGCGCCGCGCTTGACCACCACCTCGCCGACCCCCTGGTCGAGCAGCGCCTCGACGCACTCGACCTCGTGCTCCACACCGGGCGGCGCGACCAGGGCGAGCTCGTCGTCGGAGGCCACCAGGATGTCCAGCAGCGGGACCAGGGGCCGCAGCGCGGCGGCGGCCTCCTCCCTGGACCAGAGCTTCGCCCGGTAGTTGACGTCCAGGCACACGGCGCCCGACGCGGAGCGGGCGGCGGCCTCCACGGCGGCCCGGGGGCCGGGGCCGAGGGCCGCGGTGACGCCGGTGAGGTGGACGATCCGGGCCCCCTCGGCGAGGGCGGCGGTGACGTGGGCGGGGGTGAGCCGGGAGCCGGCCGAGCCGTCACGGTAGTAGGAGACCCGGGTCAGGTCGGCCGCCCGCGGCTCGAAGACCACCAGGCCGGTCGGCGCGGTGGCTTCGACGGCGGCCTGCGAGACGTCCACGCCCTCGGCCCGCAGGGTGCGCAGCACCAGTCGGCCGAACTCGTCGTCGCCGTTGACCCCGACCCAGCGCGCCGTGTGGCCGAGCCGGGCCAGGCCGATGGAGACGTTGGCCTCGGCGCCGGCCACCGAGAGGGCGAGGGTCCCGCCGAGGTGCAGCGGACGGTCGGCGCGCAGGGCCGCCATGGCCTCGCCGAGCGTCAGGACGTCGGGCACGGGAACTCCTCGGCGAGTGTGCGGAAGGCGGCGATGCGGGCGGGGAGGCCGGCGACGTCACCGCCGGCGCGGGCGGCGGTGCCGACCAGCGGTCCCCCGACGCCGACGGCCAGGGCGCCGGCGGCCAGGAAGCCCCGGGCGGCCTCGGCGTCCACCCCGCCGACGGGCACGAAGGGCACGTCGGGGAAGGGGTCGCGCAGGGCCCGCAGGTAGCCGGGGCCACCGAGGCTGCCCGGGAAGAGCTTGATCGCGGTCGCGCCCTCGGCCCGGGCGAGGGCGACCTCGGTCGGGGTGACCGCGCCGGCGAGGACCGGCATGCCGAGGGACTGCGCCTCGCCGACGGCCTCGGTCAGTCCGGGGGTCACCGCGAAGGCGGCGCCGGCCCGGGCGGCGGCCCTGGCGTCGGCGGCGGTGAGCAGGGTGCCGGCGCCGAGCGCCGCGTACGGGCCGAGGACCGCGCGGGCGCGCTCCAGGACCGCGAGCGCGCCCGTGGTGGTCAGCGAGACCTCGACCAGGTCGACGCCGGCACGGAACAGCGCGAGGACCGCATCCAGGGCGGCGTCGGGGTCGTTGCCCCGGACGATGGCCAGGATCCTGCGGTCGCGCAGGGCGGAGAGAAGGTCGTCTGGTTGCACGGATGCCTCCGGAGCTCAGGTGAGGACTTTAGGATATCGTATACTTTCCAGTCGGAGCCCCGTGCACCGTCCACAAGTTCCGCCCCCGACGAAAGGCGCCCCTCGATGACCCGTACCGCCCTGATCACCGGCGCGGCCGGCGGCATCGGCCGCGCCGTCGCCGCCCGCCTGGTGGCCGACGGCCTGCGCGTGGCCGGCCTCGACCTCACCGACCCCCGGCTGCCCGGCGTCACGTTCCACCGGGCCGACGTCACCGATCCGGCGCAGGTCGCCGCCGCGGTCGGACGGGCCGTCGAGGAACTCGGCGGCATCGACGTGCTGGTGACCTGCGCCGGCATCACCCAGGGCGGCCCCCTGCACCTGACCACCGACGAGGAGTGGCAGCGCGTCCTGTCGGCCAACCTCGACTCGGTGTTCCTGTGCGTCCGCGAGGTGCTGCCCACGATGATGGCGGCCGGGTCCGGAGCCGTGGTCACCGTGGGATCGGTGCTGCACCGCACCGGCGCGCCCGGTCTGCCCGCGTACGCCGCCGCGAAGGGCGCGATCGCCGCGCTCACACGCCAACTCGCGGTGGACTACGGACGGTTCGGCATCAGCTTCGTCACCCTCGCGCCGGGCTGGGTGCGCACCCCGGCGACCGAGGCCCGCCTGGCGCCCGGCGAGGAGGACCTGGTACGGCTGCGGGAGAGCAATCCGATGCGCACGCTGGTGGACGCCGGAGACATCGCCGAGGCGGTGGCCTTCGCCTCGTCCCCGGCCGCCGGGATGATCACCGGCTCCGAGCTGGTGCTGGACGCGGGCGCCTCGGTGGTCAGCCCGGCCAGCCTCCTGCGCGACTCCCACCGCGAGCGGATGGGGCTGCCGCCGCTCGACACCCACTGACCGGGTGCGCCCGGGCCGGCCGGGCCCGGGCGCACCGACCCGGCCCACTCCCGCCGGAAAACGCCGCCAGCGGCGGCGCGCGATCACCTCGCGCGCCGCCGCTGCCGTGTCGGCCGCCCCTCGCCGGGCGACGGCCGCCCCGCCCTCACCCCTCCTGCGGTCCGGCGCCCTTCGTCCCGGCGCCCTCCCCCTCGGCACCCCCCTGCTCGACCTCGTGCGCCGCCTGGGAGCTGATGTGCGCGCGGGCCGCGCCGGACGCCGCCTCCGGGTCGCGCCGACGCAGCGCCGCCACGAGGGTGTCGTGCTCGTCGACCACCGAGCGCCAGTTGCGCTCGCCGAGCGGCGCCGTGATGCGGTAGCGGCGGATGGTCATCAGCAGCTGCTCGGTCAGGTCGCCCAGGACCCGGTAGCCCGCCGCCTCCGCGAGGAGCTGGTGGAAGCGGGAGTTCAGCTCGGCCATCTCGCCGGTGACGTCGCGCTCCAGCGCCGCGCGCATGCGCTCCTGGACGTCCTCCAGCTCGGCGAGCTGCCGGTCGTCGATCCGCTGCGCGGCCAGTTCGGCGACCAGCGCCTCGATGGCCTCACGGGCGAGGAAGACGCCGCGCATCTCGGTGACGTCGATGCCGGCCACGGTGACCCCGGCGTGCACCCTGGACACCAGCAGCCCGTCCGACTCCAGCCGCTTCACCGCCTCACGGATCGGGATCTTGCTGACCCCGAAGCTCCGGGCGAGTTCGTCCATGTTGATCCGCTCGCCGGCCTTGAGGTCGCCCTGGGCGATGGCACTGCGCAGACTCTCGTAGGCGAGATCGGCCTTGCTCTTCACGGCGGGGATGCGCTCCGCCCAGCTGCTCTGTCCCATTCGTTCATCGTATGCGATATCCATGGACTCCGGGACTCCTGCGCCAAACCTTTCCCACCGCGCCCGATCAGCGGTCCTGTCCGATTTCTCCGAACGGTCTCACCTGAAGGGATTTCGTATACCAAATTCGAACCTGTCGGCCCGCGGCTTCCTCTCGACACACGGGACGGTCACCGACCGTGCGCGGTCCGGCTGGAGGTGGAGGGCGACGACCCCGGCTTCGATCCACCCGCGGACGCGGCGGCGACCGGGCCGGACGCCTTCGGGAGCGGCGGCGGGCGCGGCCTGCCGCCGATCGCCGCGCTCAGCACCTCACGGGGTGCGCGGCGCACCCTTGCCGGCCGACCGGGACCACTCGGGGCCACCGGCCACGAAACAAAACGGTCAGCCCCCTGGAAGCCGTTTAGTATATCGAATACCCTACGCCATCGGTTCCGACTCCGCCACCCGAGGAGTTCCACCCCCATGACGTCCCTGCCCCACAGACTCGTCTCCACCGCCCTGGCCGCCGCCACGGCCCTGACCGCCGCGGCCTGCGCTCCCGACCCCCCGGCCCAGGCCCCCGGGCGCACCACGGTCACCTTCTGGACCATGCCGTTCTGGATCGGCCGGCCGAACAACCTCAAGCACCTGATCGAGGACTTCAACGCCTCGCAGAGCCGGGTGACCGTCGAGCTCACCGTGCTCGACTGGCAGACCGGCCGGGACACCATCAAGAAGGCCGTGAAGAGCGGCCGGGGCCCCGACGTCTGGCTGGCCAACAACGGCCTCGAACTCGACCTGCTGGCCGCCGCCGAGCTGGCCCCGCTGGACACCCTCGGCTACACCCCCGAGGACCTGGGCCGGTTCCGGCCCCTGGCGAAGGTCAACGAGTACCAGGGCCGCCTCTACGGCGCGCCCCTGTACTTCGACGTCAACGTCCTGCTCTACCGCAAGGACGTCCTGCAGAAGTACGGCTTCAACGAACCACCCCGTACCTGGGAGGAGTTGAAGTCCACCGCCGCCGCCGTCGGCGCCCGCTCCGCCGCGTCCGGGAAGAAGGTGACGGGCTGGCAGTTCAAGGGCATGGACGACCACCTCAACGCCATCAACCCCACCTGGGAGAGCTTCCTCTGCCAGGCCGGCGGCAGCCTCGTCTCGTCCGACTTCAGGACCTCCACGCAGAACACCGAGGCCGGGCGCACCGCGATGGAGTACATGAAGTCCTTCTACACCGAGAAGATCTCCACGCCCGGTGTCAGCGCACTCAGCGGCTTCATCAACGGCGACGTCGCGATGTTCTCGTTCTACCAGAGCGTCATCTCCGACATCGCCGCCGGGAACGAGAGGACCCACGGCAAGTGGGCCGCCGCCCCGATGCCGATCGGCCCGAAGAGCGGCTGCTCGGCCGTCGGCGGCCACAGCCTGGTGGCCCGCTCGGACCTGCCCGACCCGGGTGCCGCGGGAACGTTCATGCGCTGGCTCGCCTCCCCCTCGGTCAGCACCCGGTTCATGGAGTTCCACGGGATCTTCCCGTACGACACCGCCAAGGTGCCGCGCGAGACCAAGGCCGCCGTCGACGCCTTCTACCAGACCGACCCCAGCTGGGCACCGATCATGGCCCAGTTCGACCGCAGCACCGCGGACCTGCTGCTCCAGGACCGCTACGGCTTCGCCGCCCGATGGGAGGCGCAGAAGTCCGAGGTGACGGCCGGCGTCGACGGGCGGACGCCCGTCGACCAGGCGCTGCGCAGCATCGACAGCACGGTCGACAAGGCCCTGCGCGGAGGCTGATCCCGCGCCGCGCCGGCCCGGTGGACCGCGCGCGGCGGGATCCGCCGGGCGCGCGGGCCAGCCCCCGGGCCTGACCATGATGATCGGCTCCAGCTAGTCGGCGCTGTTCCACAGCAGTTCGATCCGCGTGCCGGTGTCCGGCACCCTGCAGGCGCCGGGGGCCGCGATGTCCACGCCCCGGCCGAAGTTACTGAAGTCCGAGAGCGTGTCGCCCCGGTTGCGGTTGTTCTTGTTGCACCACGCGAAGCGGCCGAGGCCGCCCGGCTTGCCGTCGGCGTCGCTGAGCGAGGACACCGTGACGGCGTCCGGCACGTGCGCCGGGCTCTGGTGGGCCACGCCCCGGTGGTCGTTGCCCGCCGAGACGACCACCACGACACCTCTGGCGTCTCCCGTTGCTCGGCAGCCCTGCCCGGTCCACCGGCCTCCGGTCCACCGGCGACCGGCCGGCCCTCGGGCGGGGCAGCCGGTGGGCAGGGCCGCAGGGCACCGAGGAGTAGGCGGGCCGGGAGCCGGCGGTGTCGTACTGCTTGGCGCCGACCGAGAGTTCGGCGCCGCTCGCGGAGACCTTGCTCCAGCCGCCGAGGGTGTAGGTGGTGCCGGGCCTGACCTGGATGACCTGTTCGGCGGCGGCCTGGGCGGGGCCGACCACCTCGATCGATTTTCCCGAATATTGATCAAATGATCAATATGGTCCCCACGGTGCGTCAGACGGTCCCCCACGGTGCGTCAGTCCGACACCGCTCCGCACGACTCACGGATCGTCAGGACCGGCAGGAGCCGCACGTGGTGCACCGGACCGGCCTCGGCCACGCTCCCGAGCCTGCGCAGGAGCAGCCCCACCGCCTCCGCGCCCACGGCCTGCTTCGGCGGCGCCACCGCGGTGAGCGGCGGTGCCCCGAGGCCGGCGAACAGGTCGTCGTAGCTGATGACGGCCAGGTCCTCCGGCACCCGCAGCCCCCGGGCCCGCAGCAGCGGGAGCAGTTGGATGGCGTCCTGGTCGTTGTGGACCACGGCCGCCCGCACACCCCGGGCGCAGCCCTCGGCCAGGCGGTCCGCGACCGCCGGCAGGTCCGCCACCGGGGTGACGATGTCGACGGGGGGTTCCACGGGCAGACCCAGCACCTCGCAGCCCTCGGCATAGCCCCGGCGGACCTCGTGCGCGGTCCAGGTGTCACGCCGGGCGACCAGGGCGATCCGCCGGTGTCCGAGCCCGGCCAGGTGGCGCAGCGCGAGGAGCACGCCGTGGCGGTGGTCGGAGGCGACCGAGTCGAGCGTCTCCGCCGGGCTCCCCGGCACCGGCCTGCGCTCGACCAGGACGGCGGGCACCGGCAGTTCCTCGGCCCAGGCCTGGTCGGAAGGCCGGTCGTCGGGCGTCCAGTTGGGCGCGAGGAGCAGCCCCTGGGCACCGGACTTCAGCAGTTGCTCGGCCTGGGAGCGGTCCGCACCTGCCTGGTAGGAGGAGATGCCGAGCACGAGCTGGGCACCGGCCCGGCCGGCGGCGGCCCGTGCGCCCGCGATGATCTCGTCGAAGTACTGTCCGACCGCCGGCACGAGCAGGCCGAGCGACGGCCCGTGCCCGGTGGCGACGGCGCCCGCCCCGGTCGCGGCCGACACCGAGCCGTGCGAGCGGCGGACGAGGCCGGAGTCGGCGAGTGCCGCGACGTCCCGGCGGACGGTGACGGCGGGCAGGCCGAGCCGCTCCGCGAGGTCGGTCAGCCGGACCGAGCCGAGCTCCTGAACCGCTTCAAGGATCCGGGTGCGGCGCTCGTCCGCCGAGATCGACATCCCCACACTCCCCTGCCCGTCGTCCGGCCCGGCGGGGTCACCTGCCCAGGCGGACAGGAATCTATCATTCGGTCGATGCACGGCCCGTGTTCGGTCGGCACACGGTCCGTCAGCGCACGACGGACGGCCGGGCGGACGGGCCGGGGCGGACGGACCGGGGCGGTCGGGCTCCGACCGCGCGTCACCCCGACCGCGCGTCACCCCGGGAACGCCGCCCCGGGGCGCGGGCGCCGCCGGGCACCGTCACCACTGGGGCATCTCCTCCGTGACCGCCGGGCCGAGGTCGGGTCGGTCCCGGAGGTCGACGTGGGTGCCCGCGCGGTGGAGTTCGAGGACCACGAGTTCGTTGCGCCCCTCCCGCCAGAGCGGGGCGGGGGCGTAGAGGGTGCGCTGCGGCCCGCGGTCGCAGTAGCGGCCGAGGGCGAAACCGTTGAGCCAGGCCATGCCCTTGGTGAAGCCGGGCAGGGCGAGGAACCCGTCGGCGGGCGTCGCGACCGTCAGGGCTGCGCGGTGGAAGGCGGGCCCGTCCCGGTGGCCGGGTGCGGCGAACGGCACTGCCGTGAGGTCGTCCAGGGGCAGCGGGCGGATCTCCCAGCCACCCAGCTGGTACTGGTTGCCGATGCGCACGCCGCCCGTGACGCCCTTGCGGTCGTGGAGCAGCGGGCCGTAGTTGACGCGGCCCATGTTCTCGACGAGGAGGTCGAGCACGGCGCCGCCCTCGGGCACCTCGACCGGCAGGGCCTCGTCGGGGCGGTCGCGTTCCAGGACACCGAGCGGCCGGCCGTCGAGGAAGACCTGGGCACGGTCGGCCAGACCGTCGACGCGCAGCTCGCCGCGGCCGAGGGGGCCCCGCAGGCGGGTGCGGTAGTGGATCAGCCCGAGGTTCTGGCCGAGGGCCTCCATCGGTTCGGGTTCCGGGCGGTGGTGGACGGTGGCCAGGTCGTCGAGGGCGGCCGACAGGCCGGCGCTCGCGGTGAACGGCGCGCTCTGCGGGGCGAGCCGTGCGGGCAGCGGCGGCAGGGGGTGCGGGTTGGGGCCGAGGTGGCGTTCGATCACCCGGCGGAACAGGTGGAACTTCTCGGTGAGTTCGCCGGCCTCGCCGACGGGCGCGTCGTAGTCGTAGCTGGTGGTGTCGGGCTGGAACGTGGTCCCGTCGTGGTTGGCGCCGTTCCACCAGCCGAAGTTGGTGCCGCCGTGGCCCATGTAGATGTTCACGGACGCGCCGGCGGCGAGCATCCGGTCGAGGACGTCAGCGGACTCCGCGGGGTCGCGCAGGTGGTGGGGCGCGCCCCAGTGGTCGAACCAGCCGGTCCAGTACTCCATGCAGACCAGCGGGCCCACCGGCTGGTGGCGGCGCAGGCAGGCCAGGGACTCCTCGGGCCGGGAACCGAACGTGCCGGTGGTGAGCAGCCCGGGCAGGATGCCGCCGAGCTGGAAGCCGTCCTCGGCGCCGTCGGCGGTGAAGAGCAGGCAGTCGACACCGCGCCGGACGAGGCCGGCGCGCAGGTGTTCCAGGTAGGCGGTGTCGTTGCCGTAGCTGCCGTACTCGTTCTCGACGGCGACGGCGACGACGGGCCCGCCGCGGGAGGTGAGCAGCGGGAGCAGGACGGGGACGAGGTCGTCGAACCAGGCGTCGACGGCGGCCAGGTAGGGCCCGTCGACGCGGCGGAGCCGGACGGCCGGGTCGGCGAGCAGCCAGGCGGGCAGGCCGCCGAACTCCCACTCGGCGCAGATGTACGGGCCGGGCCGGACGATCACGTCGAGCCCGAGGTCGCCGGCGGTGCGGACGAACGCGGCGAGGTCGCGGTCGCCGTCGAAGTCACTGACCCCGGGGGCGGCCTGGTGGAAGTTCCACGCGACGTAGGTCTCGACGGTGTTGACGCCCATGGCCCGGAGCCGGGTGAGCCGGTCGAGCCACTGTTCGGGGCGGATGCGGAAGTAGTGGACGGCCGCGGAGACGATCCGGTGCGGGAGGCCCGCACGCAGGAAGGTGTCTCCGTCGACGGTCAGGGACGTGGGGGCGGCCGGATCGGCCATGGGTGCCTCCGCGGTAGGGCGGGCGGGAGGGTGGGCGGGCGCGCCCGGCGCGGCGTGGCCGGCGTCCGCCGGGGCGGGCGCGCCTCGGCGTGGGTCACGGACCGGGGCGGGAACCGGGGCGGTGCGGGCCCGCGCGGGAGCCGGGGCGGGCGGATGTGACCGGCGGGCGATCATCGGTACGCACCCTACGAGCTCATCGATCGGGTGGTCAATCAATCGATAAGGACCACGCCTCTTGATCGCATTTCGATCGAACGATACTGTTTGATCAAATCCACTGGACCGGCGATGGAGGGCAGGATGACCGCTTCGGGAGAAGAGCGCCGCAGGCTCATCGTGACCGCCGTCGGCGATCTCGGCGGGCAGGTACGGCTGACCGACCTCGCCGACCGACTGGGCATCCCGGCGGTCACGGTCCGCCGCGACGTCGCCATGCTCGCCGACGCCGGCAGACTCAGCCGCTCGCACGGCTTCGTCTCGCTCGACCGGCCCGACGCCGACCGCGCCCCCGCCCGGGGCGGCCTTCGGACCGGCCGGGCCGGACGCACCGTCGGCCTGCTGGTGCCCTCCGTCGGCTCCTACTTCGACGAGGTCATCGCCGGCGCCCGCACGGCCGCCACCGCCGCGGAGGCCCGGCTGGTCCTCGGCATCGCGCCGTACGGCACGGGCGACGACCGGGTGCAGGTGGAACGGCTGCTGGAGTCCGGCGCCGAGGGCCTGCTGCTCGCCCCCGGGCTGCTCCCCGGCCAGGCCCCGGAGGGCTGCGCCTGGCTGGACGCCCTGCCGGTGCCCGCCGTCCTGGTCGAGCGCCGCTCCCCCACCCCGGACGGCCCCGGCTCGCACCTCGACACCGTCGGCTCCGACCACCGCCACGGGGTCCTGAGCGCCCTGCGGCACTTCGCCGGCCTCGGCCACGAGCGCGTCCTGCTGGCCGCCCGGGGCGACTCCTGGACGGCCGAGGAGGTCCGGGCCGGGTACGAGGAGGGCACCCGCCTGCTCGGGCTGCGGCCCCTGCCGACCCTCGACACGCTGGCGCCGACGGGCGTGCCGACCGACCCCGAGCTGCTGTCCGCGCGGATCGCGGAGGCCGCCGCGGAGGGCACCCGGGCGGTGCTCGTCCACAACGACCAGGACGCGATCAGGCTGCCGCCGCTGTTGCGCGCCCGAGGTCTGCGGGTGCCCGACGACGTCGCCCTGATCGCCTACGACGACGTGTTCGCCGCCCTGGCCGCGCCTCCGCTGACGGCCGTCGCCCCGCCGAAGCGCGCCGTCGGGCAGGCGGCGTTCGACCTGCTGCTGCGGCGCCTCGCGGCCGGCCCCGAGCTGCCGGTCCACCGCACCACGCTGCTTCCCGTCCTGCGCGTGCGCACCTCCTGCGGCGGCTGACGCGGCGATCGGCGGGGCCCCGGGACCGCCCGGCCCCGTGCCGGCCGGGCGGTCCGGGCGCAGCCGGTCACGGAACGTTCCTAGGCCGGCCGATCCGGTGACCGACGGTGAAGATGCGTAGGGACCCGGATTGATTACCCATCGATCGTTCGCGTGTCCTGGAGACACGGCGTGGGGCGGGCGCGGCGCCGGGTTCCCACCAACCGCGATCGGCAGAAGGTGACCCCATGGACAGCAGCCCCCACGACACCAGCGCCGCCGACGCCGCCCCGGGCGTCGCGGTCTACCTGCGCTGCTACCCGTTCGACGCGACGGCGATGGAGTGCCACCGCCGGGCCCTGGAGGACCTGGCCGAGGTGCTGGGCCTGCCGGAGCCGCTGCTGTACCTGGACAACGGCCTGCGCGCGTCCGACGGCCTCCCCGCGCTGGAGGGGCTGCTGAGCGGCGTCGCCGCCGGGTGGATCAAGACGGTGCTGGTCCCGGGCCCCTTCGTGTTCTCCATCGACGGGTCCGAGGTGCGGACGGTCGGCGAGCTGCTGGAGCGGCACGGCTGCCGGGTGGTCGAACTGCCGGCGCGCCACGAGCGCGTCCGTCCCGCCGGGACCCGGCCGCCGGTGGGCCCCGCGGCCCACCTCGCGCCGGTCGGCGTCCCGGCCGGCTGACGGCCCGACCCCTCCCCCGCCGGGGCGCGGACGGCGGCAGCCGTCCCGGCGAGCCGGGGCCCGCCCGGACGGGCGGCCGGAGGAGGGGCCGGGACCGAACGGCCGAGGCCCCCCGCGCGCGGGCTCAGCCCTCCCGACCGACGTGGACCGAGCCTGCCCCGATGCGCACCTCCCGCACCTCGCCGTCGGGCCAGCACACCCGCAGCCGCCAGCCGTCACCGGACCGCACGGCGACCTCGACGGCCGCCACGGGAGGCCGGTCGGCGGCGCTGGGCCCGGCGGCGGTGGGCCCGGCGGTGAGCCCGGCAGCGGTGAGCCCGGCGGTGAGCCCGGCAGCGGTGAGCCCGGCGGTGAGCCCGGCGGCACAGACGAGCAGGGCCGGACCGTCCCCGAGGGTGCCGCTCAGGACGGGCAGAGCGGCCTCGGCGCCGAACGCGGTTCCGCCGGGCACGGTCCGCGTCGCGGCCTCGCCGAAGCCGTACAGGGAGCGGAGTCCGCTGGTGAGCCGCCCGTCCGCGCGGACGACGGCGCCGATGGCGAGGCCGGTGCCGGCGCGGTCGTCGGTGCCGGTACCGGTACCGGTGCCCGCGCCGGTGCCGACGACCGCGGCCTCGACGCGCCCGCCGGCGACCGCCCAGCCGCTGTGGCGGACCGCGGTGCCGGAGGCGGCGCCGGTGACCAGGTGGGCGCGGACCTCGTCGGCGCCGCGCACGAGGGTGACCGAGGTGACCGAGACCCCGGGCAGCTCGCGCCCGGCGGCCCGCGGACGGGAGAGGGAGGCGGCCCAGTCGGGTCCGGTGCCGAGCGGGTGGATCCGGCCGCGTTCGGTGGGCTCGCCGTCGACGAGCAGGGCGAGGTGGTTGTCGGCGGGCCCGTCGAGGGTGGGGCCGGTCGCGGTGGAGTGGGCGAGCCGGGCGTAGTGCGGGTTGTCGGGCAGGACCTGGTCGACCGGCTGGTCGTCGCTGCCGTGGTTGTGGAGGCGGACCAGCCCGTCGGCGGCGGTCGACTGGACCAGCCAGCCGGGCCGGGGCAGGGCGAGCACGACGTCGCGGGTCTCGCAGGGCGCGGGCCGCTCGGGCTCCGTCCAGACCGGGTGGCCGGGCGGGAGCAGCAGGCCGAGGAATCCGCTGCCCGCCCAGTAGGGGGACGCGGGACCGGAGTACGGCTGGGTCAGCCGGGGTTCGGGGCCGTGCCAGCCGAGGGTGAGCAGGCCGCGGTCGTCGGCGGCGCCGCGGTCGAGGAAGTACCGCAGGGCGCCGGAGGCCAGCCGGCGGGTGGTGCCGGGGTCGAGCGGGGTCCGGCCGGTGAGGGCGCCGGCCCACAGCGGCGCGGTGGCGGCGAACCGGTAGGTGAGCGAGCGGCCCTGGTGGACGGGCGCGCCGTCGCCGCCGAACAGGTGGGCGTAGCCGGTCAGGTGGGCGGCGAGCCGGTCGCCGTACTCGGCGAGCAGGGGCCGGTCGTCGGCGAGGTGGGCGTGCAGGACGGGGTAGAGGTGCAGGGCCCAGCCGTTGTAGTGGTCGAAGGCGCGGGGGCGGCCGTCGGTGTACCAGCCGTCGCCGAGGTACCAGCGGTCGATCTTCTCCAGGCCTCGCCGCACGGCCGCGCGGGCGTCCTCCTCCTCGATGCCGGCCTCGGCGAGGAAGCCGCCGACCGACAGGGGGAAGATCCACCAGTTGTTGTCGTTGGGCGCGCGGTGCAGGGCGTCGGCGAGCCAGCGGCCGACGCGGTCGCGGACGGCGCCGTCGAGGCGGTCCCAGAGCCAGGGGCGGGTGAGGCGCAGGGCGAAGGCGATCGAGGCGGCCTCGACCATGGCCTGGCCGCGGTCGGTGATCAGGGGCCAGGAGTCGAGGTCGCCGTCGGCCAGGTCGCGTTCGGCGGTCGGGGTGCGGGTGCCGGCGTCGAGCCCGGCGGCGTAGTGCTCCAGCAGTCCGTGCGGGTCGGCGCCGCCGGCGCCGGCGATGCGCAGGGCGGCGGGCAGGAAGGTGCGGGCGTAGCCCTCCAGGCCGTCGGAGCGGCGGCCCGACCAGCTGGGGCGGTCGCCGGGCAGGTCGATCAGCGCGCGGCCGGGGCTCGCGTACGGGCGGACGGCGCCGAGCAGGTCGTCGGCGGCCGCCTCCCAGTGCGCCCTGGTCCAGCCGGTGTGCGGGCTGAGGCGTCGGTCCTCCGGGGGCAGCGGCATGGGGTGTCCTTCGTCGGCGGGTCCGGGGCGGGCGGGCCCCTGTGCGGAATCTAGGAACCGACTGATCATTCGTCAAGACCGTCGGATCAAATGAACAGCTTGATCAGATTGTGACGTTGCGGAATCCACCTCGCCGGGCCGACGTTCACGCAGCTCACGGGCCTGATGATCGGACCCTGACGACGACCGGTCAACTGATCGGATCGGATCATTCGATCCAGATGCCTTGACGCCGATCGACAACCTGCTCAGGATGACAGCCAGTCGCCCCCACCCTCACGAGTCCGGCCCGGACCGACGCCCCCGTCCCGGAACCGTGACGCCCCTCTTAGGAGCTGTGCCATGCGCTCACTCGTGCCCTCCCGTCGCAGAGCCCTGCGCGCCGCCGCCACCGCCACCGCCGCCGCGCTCTGCGTGAGCCTGCTGGCCGCCTGCGGAAGCGACGCCAAGAGCTCGGCCGGCGCCGACGACGGCAAGCCCGTCACCCTCACCTTCTGGGGCTGGGCCAAGGGCACCAAGGAGGTGGTGGCCGCCTTCAACGCCGGCCACCCGAACATCCAGATCACCTTCGAGGAGATCCCCGCGGGCAACGCCGGCGGCTACGCCAAGCTCTCCAACGCCGTCAAGGCCGGCAACGCCCCCGACGTGTTCAACGTCGAGTACCCGCAGCTGCCCGACTTCGTCAGCCAGGGCGCCGTCCAGGACATCAGCAAGCTCGTCGGCGCCGACCTGAAGGCCAGGTACCTGCCGCAGGCCACCGAGCTCACCTCCCTCGGCGGCCGGACCTGGGCCCTGCCGCTGGACGCCGCACCGCAGGCGTTCTACTACCGCAAGGACCTCTTCGAGAAGGCCGGCATCACCGCGCCGAAGACCTGGGACGAGTTCCGCACCGCCGCGCAGAAGCTCAAGACCGCCCAGCCCGACGCCCGCATCGCGACCTTCTTCCCCGACGACCCCACCACCTTCGAGGCCATGGCCTGGCAGAACGGCGCACGCTGGTTCACCGCCGCCGACGACGCCTGGAAGGCCGACCTCACCGGACCCGAGACGAAGAAGGTCTCCGCGTACTGGCAGCAGCTGATCGACGAGGACCTCGTCCACGTCCAGCCCTCCTTCAGCCAGCAGTGGACCGCCTCCCTCCAGAAGGGCGAGACCGCCGGCTACCTCGGCGCCTCCTGGGGCGGCGGCGTCCTGAAGTCCAACCTCGGCACCACCCCCGACATCAACGGCAAGTGGGCGGTCGCCCCCATGCCCACCTGGGACGGCAACCCCGCCAGCGGCATGCTCGGCGGCACCACCTTCGCCGTCTCCAAGGACAGCAAGAAGGCCAAGGCCGCCGTCGAGTTCGCCACCTGGGCCACCACCACCGCCGACGGGTTCAAGGCCCGCATCGCCTCCGGCACCTCCTCCGCCTTCCCCGCCGCCACCGAGCTCGTCCCCGTCGCCAAGCAGGCCTTCAACACCGACTTCTACGGCGGCCAGGACCTCTACGCGGTGTTCCCGGACGCCGCCAGGTCCATCAAGCCCGGCTGGACCTGGGGGCCGGTCATGGGCCTCACCAACGGCTCGCTGAAGGACTCCTTCGGCAAGGTCGCCGGCCGGACCGGCACCATCGACGACGCCCTGGCCGCCGCCCAGCAGGCCACCCTCGCCGAGTTCAAGAACCGCGGGCTGAAGGTCGCCCAGTGACGATCCGCACCACCCGCACCGGGACCGCCCGCGCCGCCGCCACCGCGCGGCGCGGGCGGTACGGGGCCCCGGCCGTCCTGCTCGCCCCGTTCCTCCTGCTCTTCACGGCCTGCACCCTCGTCCCGATCGGCTACGCGGTCCGGCTCAGCCTCTTCACCGAGCGCCACTCGGGACTCGGCTTCGGCGGCACCGAGACCGTCTTCACCGGCCTCGGCAACTACACCCGGGCCCTGGAGGACGAGGCCTACCGCGAGGGCTTCCTCACCATCGCCCGGTACTGCCTGCTCTACATCCCGCTGATGGCCGGCTTCGCACTCGTCCTCGCCCTGCTGCTGGACTCCGCGCTGACCCGCGCGAAGCGGTTCTTCCAACTCGCGCTGTTCATCCCGCACGCCGTCCCCGGCATCATCGCGGCGCTGATCTGGATGTACCTCTACACCCCCGGCATCAGCCCGGTGCTCGACGCCCTGGAGACCCTCGGCACCCGGCCCGACCCGCTCGGGAACCCCCTGCCCGCCGTGGTCAACATGGCCCTGTGGCAGTGGACCGGCTACAACATGGTCATCTTCTACGCCGCGCTCCAGGCCATCCCCCGCGAGGTGCTGGAGGCCGCCGTGGTCGACGGCGCCGGCCCGCTGCGCACCGCCCTGAGCATCAAGATCCCGCTCATCAAGCCCTCGCTCGCCATGGTCGGCCTGTTCACCGTCATCGGCTCGCTCCAGCTCTTCACCGAACCGATGATCCTGCACGGCACCGCACCGGGCGTGGTCTCCACATGGACCCCCAACATGTACGCCTACACCGCCGCCTTCGAGCGGGGCGACTACGGCCTGGCCGCCGCCTCCTCGGTGCTGCTCGCCCTCGCCGCCGCCCTGCTGTCCTTCGCGGTCACCCGGGCCACCCGCAGCCGTTCCGACCGCCGGAAGGAGGCCGCGGCATGAGCACCCCCCGCCGCCCCTGGACCCTCTCCGGGACCGCCGTCAACGGCACCCTCGTCCTGGCCACCGTCTACACCCTGCTGCCGCTCGGCTGGCTGCTGACCGCAGCCGCCAAGAACACCGCGGACCTCCTCGGCGGCAACGCCCTGACCCCCGACAACATCAACCTCGGCCGGAACCTGCACGACCTCGCCACCACCGGCGACGGCATCTACTTCCGCTGGTACCTCAACTCCCTGCTCTACGCCGGGTTCGGCTCCGTGCTCTGCGCCCTGGTCTGCGTCGCCGCCGGCTACGCCTTCCACGTCTACGACTTCCCCGGCAAGGAGAAGGTGTTCGGACTGGTGCTGCTCGGCGTCCTGGTGCCCACCACCGCGCTCGCCCTGCCGATGTACCTGCTCGCCTCCGAGCTCGGCATCGTCAACACCTTCTGGGCGGTCTTCCTGCCCTCCCTGGTCAACCCCTTCGGGGTCTACCTCGCCCGGGTGTTCTGCGCCGGCTACGTCCCCGGCGAGGTCCTGGAGGCCGCCCGGGTGGACGGGGCCGGCGAGCTGCGCACCTTCTGGTCGATCGGGCTGCGCATGGTCATGCCCGGCTTCGTCACCGTGGTGCTGTTCCAGTTCACCGCGATCTGGAACAACTTCTTCCTGCCGCTGGTGATGCTCTCCGACAACGAGCTCTTCCCGGTCAGCCTCGGCCTCTTCACCTGGAACGCCCAGACCAAGGCCTTCCCCGAGTACTACCCGCTGGTCGTCACCGGCGCGCTCCTCGCCGTCGTCCCGCTCATCCTCGCCTTCGTGCTGCTCCAGCGGCACTGGAAGGCCGGACTCACGGCGGGGAGCGTCAAGTGAACCCCGCCGCCCACGCCGACCCCGAGGGAACGAACACCATGCCCCACCCCCCGGCGGCCGAGGGGGCCGGCGCGGTGCGCCGCCCCCGCGCCGTGCTCGCCATGCAGCGGGACCTCACCGGCCGCCTGATCGACGAGCACACCATGGCCCGTCTCAGCGCCCTGGCCGACCTCGACCCGGCGCTCGTCCTCGACGACTTCACCACCCCCGAGGCCGCCACCGCCCTCGCCGGGGCCGAGGTGATCGTCTCCGGCTGGGGCTGCCCCCCGATCGACGAGGCCGTCCTCGCCGCCGCCCCCCGGCTGCGCGCCGTCATCCACGCCGCGGGCTCCGTCAAGCACCACATCACCGACGCCTGCTGGCACCGCGGCATCCAGGTCACCTCCGCCGCCTGGGCCAACGCCCTCCCCGTCGCCGAGTACACCGTCGCCGCCGTCCTGCACGCCAACAAGCAGCTGCTGCGCATCCGCGAGGACTACCGGACCCGCCGCGCCCCGTACGACTGGCAGGCCGCCTACGCCGACGCGGGCAACTACCGGCGCACCGTCGGCATCGTCGGCGCCTCCCGGATCGGCCGCCGGGTCCTCGAACTCCTGCGCCCCCACGACCTCGACCTGCTCCTCCACGACCCGTACGTGGAACCGGCCGAGGCCGCCCGCCTCGGCGCCCGCTCCGTCGGGCTCGACGAGCTGTGCGCGGAGAGCGCCGTGGTCAGCGTCCACGCCCCCGAGCTCCCCGACACCCACCACCTGATCGACGCCCGGCGGCTCGCCCTGATGCCCGACGGCGCCACCCTCGTCAACACCTCCCGCGGCTCCCTCGTCGACCAGGACGCCCTGGTCCGCGAGCTGACCACGGGGCGGCTCGACGCCGTCATCGACGTCACCGTCCCCGAGGTGCTGCCGCCCGACTCCCCGCTGTACGACCTGCCCAACGTCGTGCTCACACCGCACATCGCGGGCTCGCTCGGCCGCGAGCTGCACCGGATGGCCGCCGCCGCGGCCGACGAGCTCGCCCGCTACACCGCCGGACAGCCGTTCGCCCACCCGGTCCACGCCGAGGACGCCCACCGCACGGCGTGAAGCGCGCCGTCCACGGCCCGCCGCCGCCCGACCGACCCGACCCGGGTCCTCGGGCGGCGGTCAGCCGTCGATCCGGTGGGCGGCCCAGAACGGGGCCAGGTCCTCGGCGGTGGCGGCCTGGGCCGCGGCCTTGAACGCCGGGGTGCTGCTCACGCCGTACCAGTGCTCGCGGACGTAGCCGCGGAGCAGGTCGGCCATCGCCCCGGCGCCGATCAGCCGGCGCAGGTCGTGCAGCGCGCACCCGCCGTACCCGTAGACGACCTCCCCGTACCGGGCCGGGTGGTCGTCCCAGTACGCCATGCCGTTGGTGATCCGCTCCTGCGGCGACGACCACGCGACGGAGTTCCAGCAGTCCGCCCCGTCCCGGCCGAGGGCCAGGTCCGTGGCGTACTCGGCGAACGACTCGTCCAGCCAGGGCCGGCCGTACTGGTCGTCTCCGACGACGCCGTACCACCACTGGTGCGCGACCTCGTGGACGAGCGCGGTCGTGTTCACCCGGTCCAGGACGAATCCCGGGTACTCCATGCCGCTGAACCAGAGGTCGTCGTCCAGGACGGCGTCCAGCTCCGCGTACGGGTAGGCGCCGAACGCCCGGGAGTGCGCGTCCGTCGCGGACACCGCGACGGCCAGTATCGCCCGCGCGTCCTCCGCCCCGACGCCGGCCACCGTGTGGACGTTGACCACCACCCCGCCCGCGGAGACGCCCGAGACGGTGCCGAACGGGCCCGCGGCCCACGCGAAGTCGCGCACCTGCCGGGCGGTCGCCGTGGTGACGGTGCGTCCCGCGGAACCCGGGGCCCCGGTCGACGTGCCGGTGGCCGGCACCCCCAGGCCGGACGGGTGGTCCAGGGCGACGGTGAAGTCCGCGGCCAGGGTGTAGAAGGACTCCCCGGTGTCGGTGAACGGGTCGAGGTGCCAGCCCGCGGCGTCCCGCACCGCGAGCACCGGAAGCGCGTTGCCGAAGTAGCTGTACGCCCCGTGCCGTCCGAACCGGTCGGCGCTGTCCGCGCGTTCGGGGGCCCGGACGGTCAGGTCGAAGCCGATCGTGTGCCGGTCCCCGGGACCGAGCGGGACCGGCAGGGTGACCCGCAGCGCGGTGCAGCCCACCGAGAACGCGTCCCCGGCGGCTCCGACCAGGCCCGTCACCGTGACCGCCGGCTCCGCGCAGCCCCCGTGCGCGTTGCCCCACAGGCGGAGCTGGACCTCCCGGAGCGGTTCCGGGGAGTCGTTGGTGAAGCTCACCTCCTCGTGCCCGGACCACCGGCCTCCCGCGGAGTCACCGGTCAGCGCGACCGTGTAGACCGCCGCCGCCGGTGTCGGGGCCGGGGCCGGCTCGTGCCGCCGGCCGCCGGGCGGCACGAAGCCAGTGGCGGTGGCGGTCAGGGCGAGGCAGGCCAGGACGGCCGGCAGGATCCGCACGGACCTGCCGCGCTCCCCGGGGACCGGCCGGGGCGGGGCGGTGGACGAGGCCGTGAAAGGGGTCGTGGACGGGTGGGCCGGGCTCCGGCCTGAGCCGGAGCCCGACCCCGGGCGGTCGACGGTCACCGGCCGCCTTCGCCCTCCCGCAGGCGCAGCACCGCCCGCTCGACCGCCCGGTCGACGGCGGGCAGGCAGGCGGCGATGTCCGTGTGGACCACGTACTCCACCGACGCCACCGTGTGCAGGCCCTGCACCAGGAAGGTGTACTCCCTGCCGCGTTCCAGCAGCAGGACGATCGGCTTGCCGAAGGCACTCGCCCAGCCGATCTCGATGTGGGTGCCCGGGGAGGCCGGATGGCCCGGCAGCGCGACGAAGACGTCGGCCTTGCGGATCTCGTCCTGGTCGAGCCGGGTGCACTGCTCGGGCCGCATCAGCTCCGCGCCCCACGCCTCGCGGCGGTGGGCGTTGTGCACGGAGAGTCCCTGTGCCTCGAAGTGCTTGATCAGGACGTCGAACGGGGCCCGGGCGTCGGCCGGCATCTCGCCGGTCTCCGGGTCCAGGAGCTGGATGAACGGGCCGGCGAGGAAGATCGATCGGATGCCGAGGTCGGGGCGGGAGCCATCGGGCAGCGTGACGGTCATGGGAGTACCTCCGGGGCGGCGCCGGTGCGCGGTGTCGGGTGAGGGCCGACCGGCGGAGCGGTCGTGGACGGCGGGCGGTGTGCCGGGTCAGTCCTTGCGGAAACACTGGATGAAGGCGTCACCGGTGGTGCCGCCGTGGGTGTACTCCGTGGTGTCGTAGGCGACGAACGGGTGCCGCTCGACCCGGATCGACCGGAAGTGCGGCAGGTACTGCCAGCGCAGCTCCGGCTTGGTGCTGAAGAACGGGATGAACACGCCGCCGGGCCGCAGCACCCGGACGACCTCCGGCATGGTCCTGGCCCACAGCTCGGCGTCCGTCCAGACGTCCATGTCGAGGGCCGGGTCGAAGAACATCCCGTCGATGCTCTCGGACGGCAGGTCGAAGACCCGCTCGAAGAAGTTGCCGCGCTCGACGGTCAGGTTGTCGGGCACCCGGGGGTGCCGGGCCCGGAAGAGGTCCTCGACCTCGTCGAAGAGTTCGAGCACGGTGTGGCTGCGGGTCGCCGGGTTGCCGGCGATGCGCAGCGCGGACAGGCCGAGGCCGAGTCCCACCTCGTAGAAGTCCCGGCCGTACTCGCAGAGCATGTCGGCGCTGGCCCACATGAGGTCCCGCTCCCAGGCCTGCATGGCCTGCTCGCCGCCGATGCTGAGGGTCACCTCGCCGTTCTGCTCGATCAGTTCGATGGCCGGCTTGGTCTGGCTCTCCATGGTTCTCCCTGGGGTTGCGGGTGGGTCAGGCGCTCCGGGGGACGACCCCGAAGTGGCGCCGGGCCGTCGAGACGGCGAGGTCCTGCACGGCGAACACCGTGAAGTAGTAGGCCTGCGGGGCCGTGCCGGGGGCGAACCGCACACGGAACGCGACGTCCTCGGCCTGTCCGCCGGGGAGCTTGAGCCTGGTGGTGGCCGGCTCCACGGTGGTGTCCTCGCGCAGGTAGGTCGGGACGAAGAGCCCCAGCCGGACCGGGCCGGAGCGGGCCGCGGTGACCGTGGCCCGGACCTCCAGCACCCCGCCCTGTTCGACCTCGTCCGCGGCGTGGGCGAGCAGCGCGGGAGCGTCCGGGACCCGGAAGGTGACGTCGCCGCACCGCATGCAGACGGCGCAGGTGGTGTCCAGGATCTGCGGGAGCAGCCCGCGCCGGGTGAACTCCTGCGCGGGGCGGCCGCAGTGGCAGGTGACCTCCCGGACCTGCGGATCCAGGCTGCTCCGGTCCCCGAAGTGCGCCGGGTAGTTCATGAGCTCGGTCTCGGGGTCGGCCGCGACCTGCTCGGTGATCACGTGGTCGAGGGACTGCAGGTCCGCCGTGAGCGAGGCGTGGATCTGCTCGGGCGACTGGTCGGCGAGATGCGTGGGCCGGGCCACCCAGAGGTCCACCTTGCGGGCCAGTTTGGTCAGCCGGGGCCGGAGCGGGTGGTTGTGCGGCAGCAGGTCGGACGCGAGGTAGGCGGTCAGCCGCCGGCCCACGGTGAGCAGCAGCGCGTCGGGCCGGTGGTCCGCCGGGGCCGGGGGCGGCGGGGTGTCCTCCGGTGCGCCCGGCAGTCCGAACCGCATGAACGCCGGGTAGGGGTGCGAGCCCGCCAGACTGGCGTTGAGGGTGTCGACGGAGTCGGCGCCGAGGAGGGCGCCGTGCATCCAGGCGACGTTCTCCGGCCGGTCGGAGTCGTGCACCGACACGGCCGACACCACCGTGCGGGCCGGGCCGTCGAGCGCGTTGAGCAGCAGCTGGTACTTCGGGTCGTACAGGGCGAGGTCCGCGAGCGGGCCGCTGTTGCAGGCGCTGAGCACCACCTCGACGGCCTCCACCCGGTTGAGGGGCACCAGCTTGTCCTCGGGCTTGTAGCAGGGGAGTCCGTACGCGCAGCGCGGGCCGAGCAGTCCGGGCACGGCGCGGGCCGTGCCGTTGAGGCCGCAGATGGTGAACTCGCCGAGGTTGACGCTGTCGTCCTTGCCGTGCCCCTGGAAGGCCACCCGCCGCCACCGGGTGCCGAGGATCTCCGCCTGGATGTCCGAACGCTCGAAGTCGCGGTCGTCGAAGACCTGGACGCCGGGCAGCCGCGGGGGCCGGTCGGTGTCGGTGAACAGGCCCAGCGCGTCGACGTCCAGGGCCGGTTCCGCGTACTGCTTGGCCACGTTCCAGACCACCGAGTCGCCGTCCCGGCCGCTCAGCAGCGTCAGCCCGTGCCGCGGGCCGCGGTAGGTGGCCATCAGCAGGGCCCGGACGGGGTCGAGGGTGAGCCGGTCGTAGCAGCCGACGACCAGCAGCGAGCCGGCGTGCCGGGCCCGGAACGCCGGGAGGTCCGCCAGTTCCTCCTCGGACACCCAGGTCCGGGCGAGCGGGCGGGCCAGCTCGGCGAGCCCCGCGGGCAGGTCGGCCGCGCCGAGGACGACTCCGACGTCCAGCGGGTGGGGTCGCCGCAGGCCGCCGTACAGCCGGCCCGCGAGCTCGACACCGGCTGCCAGGTCGGCGCGGTCCTCGGTCGCGACGGGCACCGGCGAGAGTTCCGGAGCGTCCAGGAACTCCCGGACGGCCTGGGGTAATTGCTGCCGGGTGACCTGGCGGAACAGGGGCTTCGGCGCGGACGGCCCGTCGGGCCGCCGGTCGGTGAGGGCTGTACTCATGAGGGACCACCTCGGGTCGTCCGCGCCGGGAGGGCGGGAGGGAAGGGAGCGGCTCGGGGCACGAGCCGACGACGGGTGAACGGGTCGACGGGCCGGCGGAGGCGGGAGCGCCTGCGTGGCCGGAGGGAGCCGGGGGGACGGTGCGGGCCGGGGGGACGGCCGGGACTGCGGGGCCGGCGGGGGCTCCGCGGACCGCGGGCCCCGCACGGGTGGCGCGGGCCGCACAGGCCGGCGGGGCCGGAGGGGCCGGACCGGCGGCCTACCACGGGGGTCGCGGGCCCGGCCGTCACGCCGCACACTCCACCAGCGGGGCCGGCCGACGGGCCAGCAACCCCCGGCAGGCGAAGGCCAGTCCGGCGGCGGCCAGGGCGGTGCAGGTCGCCACCGCGAAGACCGCCCGCGGCCCGAACGGGTCCATCAGCAGGCCGCCGACCTGCTGGCCCAGTGCGTCGCCCAGGACGGTGGCGAGCGACGCCCAGGTGAACGCCTCCGCCAACGACCGGCCGTCGGCGATGGCGCTCACCAGGGTCATCTCACTGGCGGACACCAGGGCGATGGGCGCGCTGCCCACCGCGAGGGCCAACGCCAGGCCCACCTGGGAGCCGGCGAGCAGCGTCAGCCCCGTCCCGAGGGCGTACGCCAGCAGCAGGCGCGGGAAGCGCACCTGGGGAGGCACCCGGGACTGCGAGCGGCCGAGCCAGAGGGCGCCCAGGGCGCTGCCGATCCCCCAGCACGCGTACACCACGCCCGCACCGCCGGGGGCCCCGTGCCGGGCGACGAAGGCCGGGATCGCCAGGGTCAGCAGCCCGACGGGCACCGCGGAGACGGCCATGACGGCCGCCAGCGCGAGCAGGGCCGGTTCGCGCAGCGGACCCAGCAGGCCGCCCCGGTCCTTCGGGCCGCCCGGGTCCTTCGGATCGTTCCCGCCACCCGGGCCACCCGGGCCGTCCGGGCCGTCCGGGGCGGACGCCTCGGCGCCGTCGGTGCCGGGGGGCAGCCGGGTGTGCGCGAGCCCCAGCGTGCCCAGGCCGCCGAGCACCGCGACCGTCGTCAGCGCCAGGCCCGCCGAACCGACCAGCATCAGCGCCGCCAGCATCAGCGGCGCGCCGATCACCAGGACTTCGGTGAGCAGGGCCTCCCAGAGGTAGGCCGTCTCGCGCTCCTCCTCCCGGAGGGGCAGCCGCGCCCAGAGCGAGCGCATGCAGGCGTTCGCCGGCGGCAGCACCACCCCGGCGACGACCGCCACCACCGGCTGCGCCCACCCGCCGGGGCGGGTGACCCAGACCAGGACGGCGAGCGCCGCCGGGTACGCGAGAGCCGTGGCGGTCAGCACCGTCGCACGCCCGCGCCGGTCGAGGCGGCGGGCGATCAGCGGACTGCCGAGGGCCATCCCGAGGGTGTACAGCGCGGCGACCAGACCGGCCTGGGCGTAGCTGCCGCCCTGCTCACGGACCGTCAGCACGACGGCCAGCGACATCAGGTAGACCGGCAGCCTGGAGACGACGCTCCACCAGGCCGCGCCGGCCACCCGGGGTCGGGTGAGCAGGTCGAGGAAGCGACGGGGCAGGCCGCTGGTCACGTGGTCGGTCTCCGTTCCGTGGCCGCCCGGGGGCGGCGGGGGTCGGTGGTGCGGCCCCTGCCCGCGGACGACGCGAGCGAGGCGGGTGGTGCGGGTGGTGCGGGTGGTGCGGGTGGCACTGCTCGCGCGCGCGTGGGATCAGAGCGGGACGGGGTCGGTCTCCCGCTCCGGCAGCACCTCGATCGTGAACCGGTCGAGCACCTCGCGCATCCGGGCCTCCACCTCCTCCACCGACCCTCCCACGACATGGGCGTAACCCGAGGCGTTGTGCGACGCCCGACGGGCCGTCACCGCGTCACCGGCGGCGACCTTGAGCACGGCGTCGACGACCCCCGGCATCCCCAGGATCTCCTCGCGGGACGTGATCCGCCCGACCCTGCCGGACCCGGGCAGCGGCAGCAGCAGGTCGCCCGCACAGCGGCGCTCCCGGTAGGCGAGGTCCGGGCGGCGGCCGAGGTAGACCGCCAGGGTGGCCCCGAACACGTCGAAGCCGTACGCGTGGCCGTGGTTGGCGGGGATCTCGCAACCCGCGAGCCGCACGCCGATCTCCCCCGCGTACACCTCGCCGTCGATCAGGAAGAACTCCATGTGCGCGTACCCGTGGTCGACGCCCGTCCCGGTGACGATGCGCTGGACCAGCGCCCGCAGGTCGACCGGCGGGCCGTCCCCGGTGCCGACGCTGATGTTGGCGTTCATCGCCCCGTCGACGATGTCCAACGGGCGGCAGGGCATCGCGCTCGGCCACGCGTCCAGGACCTCGCCGTCGAGGATGAGCGCGCACACCTCCCACTCGGTGCCGCCGAGGTGCTCCTCCACCATCCAGTTCCGCGCGCCGAGGTCGATCCCCGCGAGGTCGCCCGGCCCGGTGAGCCGGTGGGTGTCCACGCAGGCGAACGAGTCCACCGGCTTGAGCACCACCGGCCAGCCGTGCCGGGCGGCGAACCGCCCGACCTCCTCGGCCGACCGGACCCGCGCGAACTCCGCAGTCCGCAGGCCGAGTTCACGGAAGCGCTCCTTCATGGCGGCCTTGTCCCGGACCAGGACCACCTGCTGTTCGGTCAGGTGCGGGAGGCCCGCCAGCTCCGCGAACCGCTGGGCCACCGCCTGCCGGGGCTCCGACGGATTGCAGAACCGGCTCGGGGCCGTCGGCAGCCCGGCCGCCCACTCCCGGTAGCGCTTCGCCTCCTCCTGCGCCGGCACGTCCTCGCGCACCCAGAAGGCGGGCAGGTGCGCGGTCTCCAGCAGGTAGTCCTCGGGCAGGTCCGGCGCCGTCCCGGCGAACCTCAGCAGGACCAGCCGGCCGGCCAGCTCCCGGGCCGCGTAGCGGGTGAACGAGGACGGCCGGTCGTCCACCATCAGCAGCACCTCGGCGTCGGTCACACCGCCTCCAGCGTCTGGCGGACGGCCTTGGCCGCGAGGGCCTGCTCCTCCTCGGACAGTTCCGGGGAGAGCGGCACGCACAGGGTGCGGTCCAGGAGGTCCCTGGTCCGTGCGAAGCCGTCGCGGCTGAGCGCGAGCGGGCCCTCGGGCGCGTGGTTCCACGGAAAGCCGTCGCGGTAGAGCGAACGCCGGCCGGTGAGCACCGGATGGTCGGGCAGCAGGTACTTCCCGAGCGTCCAGTTGGCGATCCCCGCCGCGGTGAGCGCCGCCACCGAGGCGTCCCGCAACTCCCTGCTCTCGCACCGGAACCGCAGGCTGACCTTCACGTCCCCGGCGGCCCGGGGCCGCACCACCAGGTCGGACCGGTTCGGCAGCTCGGCCATGGCGATGGCGTACATCCGCTCCAGGCCGGCGAGCAGCTCGTCGAGATGCCGGAACTGCTGGCACTGGACGGCCGCGACCTGCTCGCTGGTCACGAAGTTCTCGCCGAAGTGGGCGTCCCGGTTCCACGTCGGGTAGTGCCCCGGCACCCGGGCCGAGCCGTGGTCGTGGTAGCGGCGCATGGTCGCCCAGGCGTCCTCGTCGTTCGTGACGAGCAGCCCGCCCTCGCCCGAGGTGAGGACCTTGTTGTGGTGGAAGCTGAACGTCCCCGCGTACCCGGCCGTCCCGACGTACCGGCCGTCGGGGAACCGGGCACCGAGGGACTGGGCGCAGTCCTCGACGAGGTACGGCACACCCACCGGCAGGGGTGCCACGGTGCCCTCCATGTGGGCCGTGATCACCCGCTGCGCGTCGGGCGGCAGCAGGGTCGGGTCCATCGAGAGCGAGTCGTCGGCGTCGACCAGCACCGGGACCAGACCGCAGGACAGCACCGCGCCGGCCACCGCGACGAAGGTGACCGCCGGGATGTGGACCAGGTCGCCGATGGCGGGCCGGGTGGAGATCAGCGCCAGCCGCAGCGCCTCCGTGCAGTTGTGGACCGCCAGGGCGTGGCCCGCGCCCAGCCGCTCGACGACGCTGCGCTCCAGCCGGGAGGCCATGCTCTCGGTCTCGGTCTGGTAGCGGAACAGGACCTGGTGCTCGATCACCTCCTGCAGCTCCGCCATGTCGGACCAGTCGAGGTAGTTCGCTCCGTAGGGCAGGAAGCGCTGCCCGAGCCGCTTGTCGAGAGAGCTCATGGGGTGTCTGACTCCGTGATCGGCTGCGCCGTACCGTCGACGACCATCTCCTGGCCTCGGTAGTTGCGGAGCAGCAGGCCGTCGGGGGTGGGGGTGTAGGAGGGCTGCGCGATGGGGATCTTGCCGATCTTCGTCGTCAGCACGTACTGGGGGACGCCGAACCCGGTGATGTGGCCCTGGAGGCCGGCCATGATCTCCCAGCCCTTCTCCACGGACGTCATGAAGTGCGAGACCCCGGTGACGTTGTCGCAGTGGTAGAGGTAGTAGGGCCGGACCCTGATCCGCAGCAGCTCGGTCATCAGGGTGCGCATGGTGTCGACGTCGTCGTTGATCCCGCGCAGCAGCACCGTCTGGTTCCCGACCGGGATCCCGTGCCGGAGCAGGCGGTCCACGGCCGCCGCGGCCTCCGGGGTGATCTCCTTCGGGTGGTTGAAGTGGGTGTTCAGCCAGACCGGGTGGTACCGGGCGAGCATCGAGCAGAGCCCCTCGGTGATCCGCTGCGGCAACAGCACCGGGAACCTGCTGCCGATCCGGATGATCTCCACGCTGGGGATCGCGCGGAGCCCGGCGATGATCTCCTCCAGCTTGCCGTCCTGGTAGGACAACGGGTCGCCGCCGGTCAACAGCACGTCCCGGATCTCCGGGTGGTCCGCGATGTACCGCAGGTCCTCGTCGTACGAGCCGCCCTCGTCGTCGCGGAAGTAGGTGCCCTCGACGTCGGTCGTGTGGAACTTGCGCGTGCAGTGGCGGCAGTAGACCGGGCACGCCTCGGTGACCAGCATGATCACCCGGTCCGGGTACTTGTGCACCACCCGGTTGGTCTTGCGGTAGAAGGTGTCGCCGACCGGGTCGACCTCGGCCCCGGGGAACTCCATCAGCTCGCCGAGCGCCGGCACCGCCTGCAGCCGGACCGGGCAGGCCGGGTCGTCCGGGTCCATCAGCGACGCGTAGTAGGGGGTGACGCTCCAGCGGTACTTGCCCGCCACCCCGGTGATGGCCTTCTCCTCGTCGACGCTGAGGTTGATCCACTGCCGGGCCTTGTCGGCGGTGGTGATGCGCCGGCGCATGTGCCAGCGCCAGTCGTCCCAGTCGGTCTCGGGGACCCTGGGGCGGATCAGTTCGGGGCGGGTGGCAGCCGTGGGTTCGCGGAGGGTGTCGGACATGGCGGCTCCAGCACGAGGCGGGCGACGTGGGCGAGGGGGGCGGTACCGGCGTGGCCGGACCGGCGGGCTGACGAGGTGACGGGACGGACCGCTGCGGCGAGCTCACCGCGGGGCGCGCTCGGGGGCGGCGGGTTCACCGCGCGGGGGCGCTCACGGTGGGGCGAGCGCGAGCTGGCGGACGGTGCGGGCGACGCGCTGTGCGCCGCGCAGGTCGTCCAGGGCCGGATCGAGCAGGTGCCAGGGCCCCGCCGCGGTCGCCTCGGACGGCTCCCACAGGCCGGGGTCGTCGGGGTCCTCCGCCGTCGGCAGGGGCAGGACCGCGGCGACCCGGGCGGCCAGGTCCCGCTGGGCGGGCCCGAGCGGTGGCAGCAGGGTCAGGGGAGCCCGGCGCGCCTGGGCGAGGGCCAGCACCCCGAGCACCGGCGAGGCGAGGAACACGGCGGCCCCGGCGTGCAGCGCGTCCGGGTCGACCTCGGAGGCCCGGTCCACCCGGAGACCCGGGCGTTCCGCGCGGCCCTCCAGGGCGGACCGCAGGAGGTCGAGCCCGGTGTCGGCGACCACGGTGCAGCTTCCGGTGCGCCGCAGCGCGGCGTCGGCGAGCTGCGGCAGCGGTCCGGTGGCGAAGGCCTCCGCGTCGGCGTCCGGCACGCCCCAGAGGGACAGCAGCAGGAGGGTGCCCGAGCGCGTCCGGCTGCGGCCGGTGCGGTGCGGCGCGAGGACCCCGGTCGGGCGGGCGGCCCCGGCGGCGGGCCCGGACCGCGGCAGCCACCCGGGCCGGTGGGTCCGGCCGAGCGCGCGTTCCGGCGGCGCGTCGGCGGCGGACGGCCCCGGATGGCCCGACGCCAGGTGCACCACCGGAACGCCCAGGGCCAGCAGCCGCTCGGTGGCCGCCAGGTCGTCGCAGACCAGTGCCACGACGGGTGGCGGGTCGGGGTCCGGCCCGTCCACCCGGTGGAGGTCCCCGAGGTGGGCCGCCACCCGGCGCAGGGCGAGCGTCGAGTCCAACTGGCCCTCCCGGGCCCTCAGCAGCACCCCGGGGCCGCACGGGGCACGGCCGTCCGGAGCGTGCGGGGCCGACCGGACCTCCGCAGCCTGCGAAGTCTCCACCGACGAGGTCTCCGCAGCCGGCGGGGCGGTCTCCGGACCGGAGGTCAGTAGTGCCACGGTCCCACCGTCCCGAGCCGGGCCACGTCGTCGCTGTAGCCGGCGGCCGTGGTGGAACACCCGCTGCACACCTCGGGGCCGCGCTCGCGGAAGTAGTCGGCGTGGGACCGGAAGACCGGGGTGTCCAGCCGGATCACCCCCTGCTCCCGCAGCGGTGCGCCGCCGGGCCCGTCGTCACCGTCCCGGTGCGGGATGCAGCTGCACGCGTACATCCGCCCGTACTTGCCGTCGACGTAGATGACGTCGTCGGCGACGTGGCACAGCGGCTCGGCGGCGCGCGGGGTGACGGACCGGGTGAAGTACCGCTCCTGCTCCTCCGGGGTGTCGCCGTAGAAGCGCTTGCCCATCGGGACCAGGACGGCGTCCGGGTCCGCCTCGTAGAGCGGATCACAGACGGTGCGGACGTGGTCGGCGTCGGGGTAGGTGACGGTGCGGTCGAGCTTGAGGGCGGACAGCTCCCACTGCTGCACCCCCGCCTCGGTCAGGACCTGTTGCAGCTGCGGCATCTCGGTGTAGTTGTGCGGCCCGACCACGGTGTTGACCCTGGGCAGGACGCCGAGCGCGGCGGCGTCGCGCAGGCCCTGCAGCCCGCTGTCGAACATGCCGGGGGACCGCCGGTAGACGTCGTGGGTGGCACCGGAGGAGCCGTCCAGGCTGACGATCACCTGGGCCAGGCCGGCCTCGGCCAGCCGGGCGGCCTGCCGGGGCAGCAGCGAGCCGTTGGTGATCAGGGACATCCTCATCCCGGCGGCCGTCCCCGAGCGCACCAGCTCCACCACGTCCGGGTGCATCAGCGGCTCCCCGCCGGTGAACCGGACGTACCCGACGCCGGCGTCCCGGGCCTTGGGCAGCAGGTCGTCGAAGTCCTCGCGGGAGAACCGGAACGTGTCGCGGGAGAGGGCGAACTCGCACATGAAGCAGTCGGCGTTGCAGGCTTCGAGGATCCTGATGAAGAGGTAGCGATCACGTGCACGCACGGGGCGGGACCTTCCAGGCGGTTCACGGGACGGAGGCGGGGCGGGGTCGAGGGCGGACGGAGCAGGGGCGGGGACGGCCGGACCCGGCCGCCGGGTCAGGTGGACGGGTGCGCCGCGTCCAGGACTTCGAGCAGGGCGTCGGCCACCTGGGCCGCGCCTCCGGTGCCGACCGCGGTCGTGAGCGCGCCCCAGTCCTCGACCTCCGCGGACCGGCGCAGCGCCTCCAGGACACCGTCCCGCAGGACGCGCCCGACGGCTCGGTGGTCGTCGCCCCGGGCCGCCGCCTCGATCGCGCCGTAGATCAGCTCCAGGGCGTGGTCCTCCCCCTCGGAACGCAGCGCCAGCGCCTCGTCCTCGGCGAGCACGTCCTTGGGCCAGGGCACCCGGAGCCGGGCGTCGAGCGCCTGGCTGTGGTAGCGGCCGTTGAAGATCTGGCTGAGGTTCTGCGGCGGCAGGCAGATCGTGGGGACGTTCAGGCCGCCGGCCTCCAGCAGGGTGGTCAGGCCCGGCGAGGTGAGCAGGACGTCGCTCGCGGCCAGGCGCTCCAGGAACGCCCCGTGGCCGAGCGGGCCGGTGGTCGTCCGCGGCGGGGCGATCGACGCGTCGACCAGCCGGCCCGCCAGGTCGGCGGGCAGGTTCCCGGCGATGTGCACCTCCTCGACGCCGTGGGCGGCGAGGGCTTCCAGGACGGCCGGCACGACCAGGCGCGGGTAGTTGCCCGGATCGCCGAGTCGCGGGGCCCGCAGCCCGCCCAGGCTGATCAGCGCCCTGCGGTACGGGCCGCCGGTACTCCGCCCGCCCGCGGGCCCCCCGGCGGCATGCGCGGACCCCAAGGCACTCGGCGCGGCGATGACCGCCTCGACCCAGCGCAGGGCTCGGGCGCCGGCGAGGACGTCCAGGCACTCGGACGGCAGCTCGACGCTCCGCTGCGCGCAGTACACCGTCGTGTCCAGCGGCAGGGCGTCCCGGTCGCCCTCGGACCAGAGGAAGGGCAGGCTGTCGACGAACACCGTCGGCACGCCGGCCGCCAGCAGCGCCTTCGCGGCCGCGCCGTCCAGGACGACCACGGCGGCCCGCACACCCTGCGAGCGGACGATCTCCCGGACCGCCGCGGCCAGCCGCTCCGGATCGGCCGGCAGGTCGTACCAGCCGTCCACCGTGTGCTCGGCGAGCAGCGGCCGGCCCAGCCCGGAGGCCAGGCCCACGAAGCGCAGCGGCGTCGTCGGACGGCGCCGCAGCGCGGAGAGCACGGCGCTGAGCTTCCCCGAGCTGCCCCATCCGAATTCGGCCCCCACGAGCGCGACGGTGGCGGGGCCGGACCCCGGGGCGGGGTTCTCGGCGGGCGCAGCGACATCGGACGGCATCGGTTGTCTCCCGCATTCCTGAAAAGGCCGGCAGGGTTGGCACCGGGACATCCGCCGCACGCGTGCACGGAGCAGCCCCGGGAGGGATCACGCACCCCACCGTGCGGTCGACGCGGCGAGGCTTCCTTCGACCACAACCGTTACGCATACGGCCGACCGGCACAAGGGCCCGATTCGGCATTCATGCTCACGAGTGAATATCCCGATCTGGCGACTAACTATCATCCGAAGATCGGTAGTTGATGATCCTTCAGGGACCTCCTGCGTCACGTAAAGGACGCCGGAACGGACGCCGGAACGGCACCGCCGGCCGACCGTTCGACGGCCGCAGGCCGATCCGGTCCGGCAGGTCCCCCGCGGCGTACCGGCGGGAGGTGGGGCGGCGCCCCGGCACCGGCGCGGGCGGCACGACGCCGCCGCGCACCCTCGCGGCGGAAATCCCGGTCCGGTACGGGCCGTTCCGACCCGGGGCGCGCCTGCGGTCACGCCGCAGTCGATCGGCAGACGGCGGGCGGCGGGCGGCGCGATGCCGGGACGGTCGAGGACGGGCGCGCCCGACTCGGCCACGCCCAGGGGCCGTCGGACGGTGTGGAGACCGGCGTCGAGACCGGGTACGGGGCGCGCGGGGACACCGTCATTGCCGCCGCGGCCGGCACCCCGCGCCGGGTCGCACCGGGAGGTCCCGACGCCGCGCGGTGGCGAACAAGCCCAGAGGTCGGCGCGGTCGGCCACGCCGCTCGCCGCGTCGGGTCAGACGGTCGGCTTCCACCCCAGCAGGGGGGCGAGCCGGGTCGCGATGTCGGTGAGGATCTGCACGTAGTCCTCGTGGCCGAAGGTGAACGGCAGCGCGAAGACGGCCTCGTCGACCTCCCGGAACGCGGCGTGCGCGTAGAGCTGTTCGGCGATCTCCTCGGACGTCCCGACCAGGTCCGGCGCGAACATCACGCGTGCCGGACCCTGCGGGGAGGTGGTGCGCGGGAGCCGGTTCAGGGCGTACTCCCGGTACTTGGCGCGCTGTTCGGCCGAGGCGCCGTCGGTGGGGATGACCACGAGTCCCTGGGAGACCCGGGCGCGCGCGCCCTCGGGGTGGTGGGCGCGGAAGGCCTCGATCTGCGAACGCTGGATCTCGGCGAAGTCCTCCGCCTCCTCCGCCCGCACCACGTTGCTGGTCAGCAGGCTCAGCCCCTGCTCCCCCGCCCACCGGGCCGAGCGCAGGCTCCCGCCTCCGTACCAGATGCGGCTCGCCAGGCCGGGCGCGACCGGCTGGACCCGGTCCGAGAACACCTCGATGCCCTCGACGCCGCTGAAGTCGGTGGCCGGCTCGCCCTTGACGAAGTCCAGCAGCCGCCGTACCCGCTCGTAGCCGAACTCCTCGGCCTCGGCGGTGTCCGGGTACAACGCGGGGGCGACCTGGTCGAAGTGGCCGGGCCGTCCGACACTGATGCCGGGGTTGAGCCGGCCGCCGGACAGGATGTCGGTGGTCGCGAGGTCCTCGGCCAGCCGCAGCGGGTTCTCCCACCCCAGCGGGATGACCGCGGTGCCCAGCTGGATGCGCCGGGTGCGCTGCGAGGCCGCCGCCAGCACGGCGACGGGCGAGGATATCCCGTACTGGAGGTGCCGGTGGCGCACCCAGGCGCTGTCGAATCCCAGCTGCTCGCCGAGCTCCATGAGCTGGAGCGTCGACTCGTGACCCCGGCCGGGGTCGGCGGGGTCGAACAGCCCGATGGTCAGGAACCCCAGCTTGCGAAGGGGCTGCGAGGGCAGCGGCACCGGTTCCTCCGTTTCCGCGACGGGCTCGGCACGGAGCGGCGCGGTTCGACTGTCACGACCCGGGGACCGATCGCCGGGCGTCCGACCCACACTCACACGTGGGCCGGAGGCGATCAAGTGCCGCACGGGTAACGCCATCGGGGGCAACACGCCCGTGACGTCGCCGCAGCAGTCGGCCGCGCGCCGGCGCCGCGCGGCGTCCGTCAGTCCGCGGTGCGGAACAGCGGCTTGCCGGCGTGCAGCCGACGGCAGATCCGCCGGTAGCTCGGCCGCCCCAGCTTGGGCGGCCGGCCCTCCCGGGCCCGTTTCGCGCCCCCGTCGTACAGCTGCGGGACGAGGATCTCCCGCGCGGCCCTGAGCTGTTCCCGGGTCGGGTCGTAGGAGTCGATCTCGGCCTCCAGCTCACCCGTGCCGTAGGAGGAGGACTTGTCGCTCAGCACCAGCGCCCGCCCGTGGACGGCGCCCGCCACCTCGAAGACGAAGTCGTTGTAGTGGCCGCAGACCATGCCCTCGGCCCGCAGGTCTCCCCCGACGTACACCGAGCCCCAGGAGACGAGGTCGCGCACGACGAGGTCGCCGAGGACGACCAGCAGGCCGATGCGGGAGACGTAGTCGTCCACGAACCCGTGCACCACGAGGTCGCCGTCGACGATCAGCGCGACGTCGTGGTCGAGGTCCTCCGGCACGACCAGGTCGCCGTGGTGGACGTACCAGCCGTAGTCGGGGTCGTCGAGGTGGTCGGCGATCTGGGTGTGCCGGCCGATGCGCTCGGCGTACGCGCCGGCGTCGGACAGGCGGTCGAACCGGGCCCGCCAGTCGGAGGTGGTCAGCACGGGTTCCCCGTCTCCCCTCGTGCGGCCGCGCGCAGGGTCCGGACCTCCAGCAGGTCGCGGGCCTCGGCGGCGTGGTCGTCGTCCGAACACCCGGCGATCGCGGCGAGCACGGGCACCGGAAGCTCGGGGTTCTCCATCATGGTCGAGCAGTACCGGTTCTCGGCGGCCCAGCCGAGCAGGACGTCGCGCGGGGCGGCCGGGTTCCTCGCGAGGTCGTCCAGGTCGTGGCCCTCGGGCGACAGGGCGGCCGCGCGGGCGTACTCCGCCAGCGCCTCGGGCGGGACGTGCCGGTTGGCGACCGCCCGGCTCAGGTAGTAGACCGGGCTCCCGACCATCGCGGCGAGGACCTGCTCCGGCGGTTGCGTCCCGACCGCCCGCTCGATCCGGTCGAAGCTCGCTCGTTCGGCCTCGCCCTCGACGTTCCGCCCGCTGTAGTCGAGCCCGAAGCCGATGAGGAGATCGGCCGGCCAGTTCGGCTGGGACATCGCGTTCCCCTCGTGGAAGTACGGGTTCAGCTCCAGCGCGTGCAGGCGGCGCAGCGTCTCGGGCGGGGTCGCCGGGTGGCCGAGGACGGCGTGGACGAGGCGGCGGCGCTCCTCCCGCTCCTCGGGGTCGGGCTCCCGGCCCGCGGCGGTGTCGTCGTCGGCGAGCCCCGCCAGCGTGTCGGCGAGGCGGGTGAGGGCGGCGGGCGGGGCGAGGCGGTTGTCGGAGAGCTCCGCCAGCACCCTGCGGTCGGGATCGGCCGCGAGCGCGGTCAGCTGCGCGACCGGGGTGTACCAGTTGTCCGCCGTCGCGGCCCGCACCCGCGGGTCGGGGTCCTCGGCGAGCCGGGCGAGCGAGACGGGGTCGTGGTTGCGCCACCGGGTGGCGACCAGCGCGCGGACGGCCGGGTCCGGGTCGCCCGCGAGGGTGTCCAGCACCGGTGCCAGGTCGCGGTGCCCGCGGCGTTCGACGGCCGTGCGGCGCACCCTCGGGTCCGGGTCGGCGAGGTCGGCGGCGCTGCTGCGTCCGAGGGCCGTCAGGACGCGGCGCACGCGCGGGTCCGGGTCGCCGACCAGCGCGTCGAGTTCCTCGGGCCGCGCACCGACCCGGCGGGCGACGGTCAGCCGGACGTCGGCGCAGGGATCGGCGACCAGGACGGCGGCCACCGAGCGGGGCAGCTTCTCGCGCGCGGCGAGTGCGCGGCGCACGGCGACCGCGGGGTCGGCGGCGAGCGCCTTCACCGCCCGCCGGGGCGTGGCACGGTGCACGGCGGCGGCCCGCCGCACGCCTTCGTCGGGGTGGGCGGAAAGCCGGGCCAGCCGTGCGGGAGCGGTGGCCGGCTGCGCGGCCAGCGCGCGGGCGACGGGTGTCCACCGCGGCACGTCACCGCCCGCCTCGGCCCGCACGGCGAGTTCCTCCGCCAGGTCGGCGGGCAGGCCGATCCGGGACGCCACGATCCGCGCGAGCGCGGGGTCGGCGGCCAGCTCGCGCAGCCGCGCCGGCGGCGTCGCGCGGCGCCAGGCCTCGTCCACCAGCAGATCCGTCGTCATCCCGCCCCCTCGTCCTGCCCCCTCGTCCTGCCCGTTCCGGGCCGCCGTGCGGTGTCGGCCCGGCCGCTGCCGGGCCACCGTCCGGCCACGGGGCAAAGCCTCGCACGTACCACCGACACCGCCGGCACCACCCTCCTCGACGGCCCCGCCGGGCTCCGGCAGGCCCGGTCGGACCGTGAGCGGTTCGTTCAAGACCGCGGGCGTCGCCGCTCCGAGACTGCTCGCATGACCGAGCACACGACCCGCCGAACGACCGACGAACCCTCGGCCGGCCACGCCGCCGACCCGACGACCGGACGGGCGACCGGGGAGGTGACCGGCCGGGCCTTCACCCCCGCCACGGGCCGGTTCGCCCCGGTCCGCTTCTACGACCCCCTGATCGCCCTGACCCGGGAGCGGCTGTGGCGCGGGCTGCTGGCCATGCACGCCGCACCGCGGCCCGGTGACGTGATCGTCGACGTGGGCACCGGCACCGGCTCACTGGCCCTGCTGCTCAAGCGGGTCGAGCCGCGGGCGAGGGTGGTCGCCGTCGACCCCGATCGCGAGGTGCTGGCGCTGGCCCGGCGCAAGGCGAAGGCCGCCGGTGCGGACGTCGAGTGGCGGGTGGGCATGGGTGACGCGCTGGCGGACGTCCTCGATCCCGGCTCGGCGGACACCGTCGTCTCCGGCCTGGTGCTCCACCAGTGCCCCCTCGCGGTGAAGCGGTCCGTCCTCGCGTCGATGTCCGAGGCGCTGCGGCCCGGCGGGAGGCTGGTGATCGCCGACTTCGGGCTCCAGCGGACGCCGCTGATGCGCCTCGCCTTCCGGATCGTGCAGCTGGCGGACGGGAAGGAGGACACCCAGCCCAACGCCGACGGCGTCCTGCCCGGGCTGATCTCGGAGGCCGGCTTCCGGGACGTCCGCGAGGCCGAGGTGGTCTCGACGGTCAACGGTTCGATCTCCGTCCTCGTCGCCCGGCGGGGCTGACGGCCGCAGCGCGAGCAGGACGGCGGAGGGGGTGAAGCCGATCATCTCGCGCATCTGCCGGCTGAGGTGCGCCTGGTCGGCGAAGCCGCCCGTGATCGCGGCGTCGGCGAGCGACTGCCCCTCCCGCATGGCCTCGGCCGCGCGGGCCAGCCTCCGCCAGATGCGCCAGCGGGCGAGCGGCAGGCCCAACTGCAGCCGGGCCAGGGCCCGCAGGCGCTGGGGTGAGAGTCCGACCCGGGCGGCGAGGTCCGGCATCGGCAGGCTCCGGTCCGCCAGCAGGTCCAGCGCCGCCGACAGCCGGGGGTCGAGCCGGCTCGACGGCCGCCCGCCGGCCGGTCGCAGGTCCGCCTCGCGGAGGTCGCGCAGCTCGGACGCCTCGGTGACGCCGGCACCGCAGCGGTCGCGCAGCCGGTCGGCGAAGGCGCAGTGCGGGTCGACGAAGAACGTCCGCAGGTGCGGCACCGCGAGCAGGCGGTGCCGCACCATCGGCGGGACGAGCAGCGCCTCGGCACGGTGGCGGACGCCGTCCGCGTCGACCATGGCGACCTCGCCGTGGACGGCGACGGCGATCTGGAAGGCGGCGTGCCGGTGCGGGGTGCTGTCGGATGCCGCCGGTCCCTGGAACCACGCGTACCCGTGGCCGACCGCGAAGCCCCGCACCGGTTCCCTCCCTGCCCCCATGTCCCCGATCCTGCCAGCCGGTTGACGCCCCGGCGAGGTCGGCCCCGGCACCACGGGCCGACCTCGCCCCCGCCCACCGGGTGGTGGGCGGACCGGTCAGGGGCAGCGCTTCCAGGCGAGGTGGTAGACCGTGTTGACGTTGCCGTCCGTGGAGTCCATGGTCATGAAGCTGGTGGTCCTGCTCGTGTCCGAGGTGCCTCCTTGGACCCGGATCTCGGTGTTGATGTTGAAGTTGCGGAGCTCTCCGCAGGGCGCCCAGACCAGGGCGGCGATGGCGACGTTGTCGGTCGCCTGCCAGCTGTCGTCGAGCTCTCCGCTGAAGCGGTGGCTGAGCGCGGCGGTGTCGGGCGAGCCCTGGAAGTAGTAACTGGCCTTCTGGATGGCGGTCGCCCCCTTCTCCAGATGGGCGAAGCCCCGGTAGTCGGCGGCGGCGATCGCGTAGGTGAAGCCCTGGGGAACGTGGACGTTGAGGTTGAGCTGACAGTTCTTCCGGAAGTCGGTGGGCTTGGAGCCCACGCCGACCTGCGCCACGTACTGGCTGTACGTCACGGTGAAGGCGGTGTTGTCCGGGGAGATGGCGACCGCGGCCGTGCCGGCCGGGCAGCCGGAGCCGTTGACGGTGGCCACGTCGATGACGATCTTGTCCGGCGGAGGCGTCGTCCAACCGGAGGCGCCGGCGGTGCCGGCCAACGGGGTGGCGAGCAGGATCGCGGCGACGCCGCCGATGGCCATGAGGCGTACGGACACGGGTGTTTCCTTCCGTCCAACCGCCGGCTCCCGGTGACGCACCCCCACGTGCGGACCCGGCCGGCGAGTTGTCTGTACATGTCAGCACGGAGAGTCCGGCCCCGTACAGGGGGCGCAGTAGGGCGTACTAGGCAGCGCCGGGGCAGACAAATCAGCGCTCGGCTGCGCGTTCACGCCGGGCCCCGCCCCGGGGGCGCACCACCGCGCCGCGACCGTGGTTCTCCTCCACGCCAGGGGAGTTCCACCGTCCGCGGCGGAACTCGGCGGAACGGCGGAACCAGGCGGAATCGGGGGAACGCCGAATTCGGGCGAAGAAAGAGGCAAGGGGAGAAATCCGCTCCTTGCCACTCTCAACGTACAGCCCATCAGGGGGCTTGCGGCAAGGCCCCCGCAGTGGCCCACAATCTCCGATCGAAGCCGGAACTGCGACTCCGGACCTGCGAGAACCGGAGACGGAAATGCGCGCGCTGTTGTCTGCCTACGATTCACGCGGGGGCGTCGAGCCGCTGGTGGCCCTCGCGGTGCGCCTGCGGGAGTTCGGTGCGGAGGTCACGGTGTGCGCACCGCCGGACGAGGAGTTCGCGAAGCGGCTGGCCGGGGTCGGCGTCGAGCTGGTGCCGACCGGCCGGTCGGTGCGGGAGCTGGTGACGGGCCGGACGCCGCCCTCGCCGGGCGGCGTGCCCCGGCGCGCCGCCGAGATGGTCGCCGCGTTCCACGCGAACGTCACCGCGGCGGCGGCCGGGGGGTGCGACGTCCTGGTGGCGACCGGCCTCGTCCCGGCCGCGCCGGGGTGAAGTCGGTGGCCGAGAAGCTGGGCATCCGCTATGTGTACGCGAGTTACCAGCCGGTGAGCCTGCCCTCGCCGCACCACCCGCCGATCCCCCGGCCGGGCCGGCCGCTCCCGCCGGACGTGACCGACAACCGGGTGCTGTGGGACCGGGACGCCCGGGACGCGCAGGAGGTGTTCGGCGCAGCGATCAACTCCCACCGGGTCTCGGTCGGCCTGCCGCCGGTGGACGACGTCCGTGACCACGTCTTCACCGACCGGCCCTGGCTGGCCACGGACCCGGTGCTGGCGCCCTGGGAGCAGCCGGCGGACCTCGACGTGGTGCAGACCGGCGCGTGGGTCCTGCCGGACCTGCGCCCGCTGCCCGCCGACCTGGCGGCGTTCCTGGACGCCGGGGCTCCGCCGGTCTACGTGGGCTTCGGCAGCATCCCCCTGCCCGACCCGGCGGGCGTCGCCCGGGCGTGCGTCGAGGCGGTCCGTGCGCAGGGCCGCCGGGCCGTCCTCTCCCGTGGCTGGGCCGACCTGGCCCTGGTCGACGACCGGGACGACTGCTTCGTCGTGGGCGAGGTCAACCACCAGGCGCTGTTCCGCCGGTCGGCCGCCGTCGTGCACCACGGCGGCGCGGGCACCACGACGACGGCCACCTGGTCCGGCGCGCCCCAGGTCGTGGTGCCCCAGGGGGCGGACCAGCCGTACTTCGCGAGCCGGGTGACCGGCCTGGGCATCGGCGCCACCCACGACGGCCCGACCCCGACCGCCGCCTCGCTGTCCGCCGCGCTGGCGATCGCGCTGGCCCCGGAGACCCGCGAGCGGGCGACCGCCGTCGCCGGCGCCTTCCGCACCGACGGGGCGGCGGTGGCCGCGGGGCTCCTGCTCGACACGGCCGGCTGAGGACGACCGGCGGCGGGGGCCGGGTCCGCGGGGCGCCCGGGGAGCACCGCAACCGGGGCCACGTCGGGTTCCGCGCCGGCGACGGCCGGGTCGTGCACGCCTGGGACGCGGTCAGGGTCGAGGACCACCTGGCCGTCGACGAGGTGGCCGTCCCGCCCGGCCGGGAGCCGCCCTCCTCCCTGGGCCGGGTCCCGGTGCAGCGCGTCTTCGAGGGCCACCGGTCGCGGGACCGGACCGCCGAGGGCGGCCCGGAGACGGCGGCGGTCCGCGCGCAGAACACCCGGTTCGGCACCCCGCAGCAGTCGGTGACCGAGGTCCTCCCGCTCCCCGTCGTCCGACGGACGGGGAGCGGGAGGACCTCGGCGAGACGTGCGCGGCCCGGCCGGCCTCAGCCGGCGCCCGGGCCCACGTCGCCCGGCCCGGCCGCGGCGGCCCGGGAGCCGGGGGTGCGGAAGGCGGCGATCTCCTCGGTCAGGGCCCCGGTCACCGCGCCCGGCCGGGTGGCCAGGTAGAAGTGGCCCCCGGGGAAGCTCCGGAGCCGGAACCCCCCGTCGGTGAGCTCGGACCAGCGCTCCGCCTCCGCCCGGGTCACCTGGGGGTCGGCGTCCCCGGTGAACACGGTGACCGGGCAGCGCAGCGCCGGTCCGGCCTGGTGGGCGTAGGTCTCGACGGCCGTGTAGTCGGCCCGCAGGCTCGGCAGGATCATCCGCTGGATGTCCTCGTCCTGGAGCAGCGCGGAGTCGGTGCCGTTCAGCCGCTGGATCTCGGCGAGGATGCCCGCGTCGTCGCGCAGGTGCACGGTCTCCTCGCGCGCGGTCGTCGGGGAGCGGCGGCCCGAGGCGACCAGGCCCAGCAGCCGGACGGAGGACTCCTTCTCCAGGCGCCGGGCCGTCTCGTACGCGAGGACGGCGCCCATGCTGTGCCCGAAGAACACCACCGGGCGCTCGGTCCGGGGGCTCAGTACCTCGCAGATGCCCTCGACGAGTCCGCCGATGCTGTCGAGGCACGGTTCGGACCTGCGGTCCTGCCGGCCGGGGTACTGCAGGGACAGCACCTCGACGTCCGGGGAGAGTGCGGCGGACAGCGGCTGGAAGTAGCTTGCGGAACCGCCGGCGTGCGGGAACGCGACCAGGGTGAGGCCGGCCCCGGGGGCCGGGTGGTACTGCCTGAGCCAGAGTCGGCTCAGCTCCAGGAGGTCGGGCATGCGGTGGGTCCGTTTCTCGTGGTTCGGGTCGTACCCGGGGGACGGGGCGGGATCACGCTCCGGGCAGTCTGTCGGTAGAGCATCAGGTCCGTAAAGCAGATCATCCGGTGTCGGACGGTCAGGCCCGGCCGCGTGGCGGACCCGGTCCCGGTCGGCGGCCGACAGCAGGACCCGGGCCGGCCCGCCCTCGCGGACCACCACGCCACCGGCGCTCGACGTCGGAACGCCGAGCGCCGCGCCACCTTGGCCTGCCGCCGGGCCTCCTCGACCGGCACGGCACCCTGCCGGTGGCCGACGAGGATCCCCGCCCGACCCGGCCGGCCGTTCGGCCCGGCCCAACTCCCCGGGCCGGTCACCGGATGCGCCCGGTTCCCCGGGCCCCGCCGGCAGGACGTCCGGGAGGAGCCGTACGGCTGCGTGCCGGAGCAGGACCTCCGTCCGCAGCAGCGCCGGGACGTCCGCGTCGGGCCCGGCCGTCCTCGCCGGCCCGGCCGCCCGGACGGTCCGAACGGCCCGGTCCAGGGTGAATCGTCAGCCTTTCGGAACCGCCCGGTCACCCGACTGTGCCCACCCGTACCGCCACCGGCGATCCGCCGAGAAGCCCTGCGCGGGCGGGGAGCCGCCGCCGGACGGCGGTCCCGCGCACGGCCGCCGCCCCGCCGACGGAAGGCCGCCGGCCCCTGCGCCGGCCCCTGCGACAGGGCGCCCGACGGTGCGAAACCGCCGGTCCGGACCCGGCTGCGGGCGGAAGGCGGTTGATTGCCGGTCGAGATCCGGTCGCCGGTCCCGGGCAGGGTTCATCCGGTTCCCCGGCAGGCCATGATGTGGACGCCACGAGGCGCACGGATGACGGAGTCGGATCATGACGCTTGGTCAGAATGACCCTCCAGGAGACGAGTTGACGGGCACCGGCGGTCTCGCCGGGGTCCGGTCCTGGGCTCTGGACGCGACGGGGCGGGCCGAGGCCCTGCTGCTGCCCGACCCGTCCGGGCCGCCCCGGCTGCGGCTGGACGACCCGGTGGCCCACGACCGGCTGATCGACGAACTCGACCGGCTGGAGGGGCTGCTGGCACCGGACGAGCCGGCCGGGCCGGTCCTGGCGGCACGGCTCGGCGGGCTGCTCGCACAACGTCACCTACGCGGGGGCGGGGCACCCGCCGACCGCCCCCACGCGCTGCGGCTGCTGCGCGAGGCACGGGCCCACCAGGTGCCGCTCACCGGCTGGGAGGCCCACCGGGCAGCGCTGTACCTCGTCATGCTGGTGATCCCCCACCCGGCCGGCCGGCCCGACGGCGGCACGGGACACTTCTCCGCCCTGATCGGCTGGCAACGGGACAACCCCGGAGCCTTCGACCCGCGCGGGCCGGAGGTCACCGAGCTGCGGGGACTCCTGGACGACCTGCGCGACGTCCGGCTGATGCCTGAGCTGCGCGCGCAGTTGGACACCATGACCACGGTCCTCGGGCTGGCCCAGGGCGACACCGCCGACTTCGCCGCCGGTGTCGGGCCGCTGGTGGAGTCGCTGCCGGCGGACTTCCCCGGCCTCCAGCAGCTGCGCATGCTGATGAGTCTCATCCCGACCGTCCCGGCCCCGACCGCACCGACCCCGGCCGGACCGCTCGCCGAACCGACGCCCTCGGCCCCGGCGCCCGTTGCCCCGCCGCCCGCCGAGCCGTCACGGCCCCGGGTGCCGATCGACACGGAGGCCGAACGCGAGGAGTTCGACCGGACCATGGCGATGACGCTCGCCATGGTGGAGATGTCGATGCCGGGCTCCCTCGCACCGGAGCAGCTCACCGAGCTGGCGCAGCAGCTCCGGCCCGGCCGAGCCCACGGCACCGGCGACCCCGCGGACGCGGCGCAGGACGCGCTGGCCTACGCCATGACCGTCCTGGTCCCCGCCCTGCAGCAGCGGGACCAGGGCCTGCTCTCCGACGCCCTCGGCTCGCTGCAACGGGCCGCCGACGGCCTGCCGCCCGGCAGCGACTGGCAGCAGCTGCTCGGCGCCATCGGCCCCGCCGTCCTGTCCGCCTCGCAGTACCTCGGCGGGAACCTGGTCGACGCCGAGGCGGCGGAGCGGCAGCTCACCGAGGTGCTGGGGCGACTCGGCGATCTGCCGCTCTCGTTCACGGCCCAGGTACGGGCCCTCGCGGCGGGCCAGCGGAGCCACCGGTTCCAGCGCGCCGAGGACCGGGCGGGCGTCGCGTCCTGCATCGAGGAGCTCCGCGCCGTGCGGGAGGGCCTGTCCGGGGAGGACAGCGCGCTGGGAATCACGTTGCTGATGCTCGGATCGTCCTACCAGGACCTCTGGACGCTGACCCGCGACACGGAGACCCTGCGGACCGGAGCGCAGCTCATGGAGGAGGGCGCGCGCCTCCTGGACACCGGGCCGGGCAACGGCGGCCTGCTGGAGCCGCTGCGGGTCAACCTCTCGGCGATCCGCGCCGTGGTCGACGGCGACCCAGGGCTCATCCGCGCCCACCCGGGGCCGGAGTCGTCCGAGCATCCGCCCAGTCTGCTCAACGGTCGCGGACGGCGCCTGCCGCTCGACGCGTTCGTCAGCCACCTCCAGGCCGAACTCACCCGCTCCCGCGCCGACCAGGACCGTGCCGTCGAGGAGCTGGCGGCGGCCTGCCGCGACGCGGCGGACGGCGGCACCTGGCAGCACGCCGACCTCCTCTGGGCCCTGGCCGAGGCCCATCGCCGGCGCGGCGACGCCGGGGCGGGCGATCAGGCGTCCGCGGCGCAGGCCATGGTGGAGTCCTTCGAGGTCCTGACCGCCGACGTCCTGCTGGAGGTCGGCGCCGAGCACCGGCTGATGAAGGCCCGGGACGGGGCCTCGCGCGCCCTGGACGCGGCCTGGTGGGCCGGCTCCCAGGGGCAGGTCGAACGGGCGGTGACCATGCTGGAACTCGGCCGGTCGATGGTGCTGCAGGCGGCCGCCGCCTCGGCCGAGGTGCCCGAACTGCTGGCGGCGCGCGGCCACCGCGAGCTGGCGGACGCCTGGCGGCAGGCCGAGTCGGCGCAGGGCGGCGGCGCCGCGCAGCCGGTCCCGAGCCTGTTGCGGCGGCGGGCCCTGGACGCGCTCCGGGGCGGGCCGGGGTTGTTCGAGCCGCCGACCCCGGCGGAGCTGTCCGCCGGGCTGCGGCCGGGCGAGACCGACGCCCTGGTGTACCTGCTGCCGGGCGCGGAGGGGACGCCCGGCATGGCGGTCATCCTGGGGCCGGACCTCGAACCCGGGGTGCTCGCCCTGCCCCAGCTCGCCCTGGCCGGCCGCGCGCCGCTGGAGTCCTTCCTCGACGTGTCCGCGGAGCGCTCGCGGCTGCGCCGTACGGCCGCCCGGGCCGCCGAGACCGGCGCGACCGGCGCGACCGGCGCGACCGGCGAGGCGGACGCCGCCGCCCGGGCGCTCGACGCGCCCTGGGAGAAGGCCCTGACGGACCTGTGCGACTGGGCCTGGCCGGCCGTCGTCGGCCCGGTCCTCCTCGGCATCGCCGAGCGCCTGGAGGCCAACCCCGGCCGCCACCGGGGCCGGCCCGGGCCGCCCCGGTTCGTGCTGATCCCCTGCGGCAACCTCGGCGCCGTTCCCTGGCACGCCGCCAGGCTGCCCGAGGACGCCCGGCACCGCTACGCGTGCGAGATCATGGTGCTGTCGTACGCGGCCTCGGGCCGGGAGTTCCTGCGGGCGGCGGCCCGCGAACGGATCGCCCCCGGCGCCCGTCCGGTGCTGGTGGCCGACCCCCGGATGGACCTGACCCGGGCCGAGCTTGAGGTCCTCGCACTCCGCGACGGCTACTACCCGGATGCCGAACTCTACGGTGAGTACTACCAGTTGGACGGCGATCCGGCGGGCCTCGGGACCCCGGAGGACGTGCTCGCGCTGCTCCCCGGCGCGGGCGCCCCCCGACCGCTCTCGCTGCTGCACATCGCCTCGCACGGTTCGGCGGGCGTCCGCCCGACGGTGTCCGCGCTCAACCTCGCCCCACCCGACCCGGCGCAGCCGCGCTCCCTCTCCACGCCGCCGTCCGACCCGTCCGACCCGTCCGCCCCGTCCACGAACGGGCCGACCGACGCCCCCGACGCCGGGATGCTCACCGTGACCAGGCTGCTGGACCGGCCGGCCGCGACCGGCGCCGTCCGGGCCGGCCCGCTGGTGGTGCTGAGCGCCTGTGAGACGGACCTCTCCACCCGCGACCACGACGAGGCGCTGACCCTCGCCACGGCCTTCCTGGCGGCCGGCGCGAAGGACGTCGTCGGTTCGCGGTGGACCACCCGGGACGGCGCGTCCGCACTGATGATGGCGGTCTTCCACCACCACGTGGCGGTCACCGGACTCAGCCCGGCCGACGCGCTGCGCGCGGCCCAGCTCTGGATGCTGGACCCGCGCCGCGAGCCGCCCGAGAGCCTCGGCGGGGAGCTGCGCCGCGAGGCCGCGCATCCCCACCTCGACCGGCTGCCGCTCTGGGCGGCCTTCATCCACCAGGGCCACCCGGGGGCCGCGGACCCGCCGCCGAACGCGACGGACGCACCCGACCCGACCGGCACGACCGGCACGGCCCGCACGACCGGCACGACCGGCACGACCGGCACGACGACGGAACCGGAGGGGACGGAATGAACCCGGAGGAGCTGCTGGCGCTGATCCGCCGGCACTGGGCCGCGATACGGGCCGACCTGGACGACACCCAACACGGCGTGCTGGTGGCCCGGTTGAACAAGCTCGCCGGAACACGGGGTGACGAGCGGGCCATCAGGAGGGCCTTCCACGGGGTCAAGCTCGCGCTGCTGCCGCTCCCGCTGGACCACCCGGTGCGCGCGGCGCTGGACTCCTCCCGGCTGGTCGCCGCCGATCCCCGGCCCACCGCCTCGCTGGCCCGGGAGCTGCTGGCCTGGCTGGCGGAGACCGACGCCGCGTCCGCGTTCACGGAGTCCGCCCTCGGTCTCCCCTCACCCGGCCCCGGCTCCGACTCCGGCCCCGGCCCCGGCCCCGGCCGTGATCACGGTCCCGTCCACGGACCCCCTGCGCACACCGCTCCGCACGCCGCTCCGGACACCGCCGAGATCATCGCCACGGCGCAGCGCCGCCTGCTCGCCGAGCCCTCGCTCGGCCGCGCCGACCTGGACGCGCGCGGCCTGGACGCGCCCGCACTGGCCGGTGCCGGTCTGATCATCCGCCTGGTCGACCAGGCGGGCGAACACCGCTACCCCGCCTTCCAGTTCGCCGGACCGGCCCCCGGCGCGGAGCCCGGCACCGGCCACGGCCCGCTGCCGGTCGTCACGCGGATCAACCGGCTGCTGCTCGCCGAGGCGGACCCCTGGGGAGCTGCCGACTGGTGGCTCGCCGGCAACAGCTGGCTGGGCGGCACACCGGCCGCCCTGCTCGGACTGGTCTCGGACGAGCTGCTCACCGCGGCCGCCCTGTCCATGGTGGAGGGGGACTGATGCCCGCGTACCCCCCGCCCCGGGAGTCCGACGGCTTCCGGATGCGCCCGAACCTGCGGACCCTGCCGGCCGGCACCGAGCTCTGGCGCTGCCACCGGACGGGGCGTCCCGGTGCCGGGTTCAACCCGGTGCCGGCCGACTCCCACTTCGGCGGCAGCCGCTTCGACGGCACCGTGGCCGACCCCTACTCCTTCCTGTACGCCGCGCCCGAGCCGGCCACCGCGCTGGCCGAGGTGCTGCTGCGCGCGATGCCCTTCGACGCGGACACCGGGATGCGGCTGGTCCCCTACCGGGCCGTCGCACAGCGCTCGCTCACCGCGCTGCACACCACCGCCGACCTGTGCCTCGTCGAACTGATCACCGAGGAGGACCTCGCCGCCGTCTGCCAGGACTCCTGGCTCCTGGAGACCGAGGGCCCCGGGTACGCCCAGACGCGGCGCTGGGCCACGGAGCTGCGGTCGCGGGTGCCGGAGGCCCAGGGGCTGGTCTGGCAGTCCCGGCGGCACCGGCCCCGGCAGGCCCTGGTGCTGTTCGGCGACCGCTGCGGCGAGGAGTCGCTGAAGGGCGGCTCCGGGGTTGCCCGTGAACTGGACACCACGGACGGGGTGACGGAGGTGAACCGGCTGTTCGCCCCGCTGCGGGCCGCGGTCGTACCGCCCCGGCCGCGCACCGAGGGCCTCGTCGACGCCGCCGGCCTCCACCGCGCCGTCAACGCCGTCGACGCCGTCACCACCGCGAACGGCGGCGGCCCGAACGGCGGCGCGCCCGGCGCCCGCGGTGCCTCGCGCGGCCCCGGGGCGGCGGAGGCGGTGGGCGCGCCATGACGACGGCCACCGGGGCGACGGGCACCCGGATCGGGTTCGGGAGCGGCTGGGACGAACGTCAGCCGGTCATCGTCCTGCTGGACACCTCCGCCTCCATGAACCGCCCCGCGCACGACCCGCCGATCGCGAGCCTCAACCGGGCCCTCACCCGTGGTTTCGACGCCGTCCGGGACCGGGACCGCCTGCGGTCCCGGGTGGAGGTCTGCCTGGTCGCGTTCGACTCGCGGGTGCGGGTCTTCGACATCGCGGCGGGTGCCTTCCGCCCGCCGGAGGAGGCCGACCGCGAGGCGCTGTTCAGCCCGCTGGACGGGCTGCGACCGCCCGAGCTGACCGCCGGGGGCTACACCTGCATGGTTCCCGCCCTGCGGTTCGCCCTCGACCTGGCCCGCCGGCGCCACCGCGACCTCTCGGCCCGGCAGGTGCCGGTGGTCCGGCCGCTGATCTGGCTGCTCACCGACGGCGCGCCGAGCGATGAGGCCGGGGCGCGGCTGGGCGCGGCGGAGATCGCGGCCACCGCCGAACAGCTGCGGCAGGCGGAGCACGACGACGAGTGCGTGCTCTTCGTGATCGGGGTGAGGGGGGCCGACCGGGAGGTGCTGGAGGTCCTCGCACCGCAGGCGACCCACCTGCTGGAGGACCTGGACTTCGGCCGGATCCTGGACATCGTGTTCCAGAGCTCGGACCGCACCGGCCACCTCAGGGCCACGGAGATCTCCGACCGGCTCAAGACCCACGCCGAGAGCGCCCGCACCCTCGACAGCCTGGAAGGGGACCACCGGTGACCGCCGCGGCCCGGCGGGCGGCAGCCGGCGGCGGCGCGCCGATCGTGGCGGGCGCCGTGGTGCAGGGCACCGGGCACCTGGCGAGCGGACGCGGCTGCCAGGACGCGTTCAAGGCGGCGGCCGGGCACGGCGACGACGGGCCCACGACGGCGGGGGGCCGGCCGCTCGTGCTGGCCGTCGCGGACGGCGCGGGCAGCCGCGACCGCAGCGCGCTCGGGGCGCACCTCGCGGTGGACGCGGCCTGCCGGCTGCTCGCGACCGACGTACCGCCCGCCGACGGCGACGCGGCGGTCTGGAGGGGCTGGATCGGCGAGCGCTCGGTGGCCGTGGTGGACGCGTACCTGCGGGCGGTGCGGGCCGTCCTCGCCGCGGACCACCCGGACCCCGCGGGCGCCGCGGACGACGCGGACACGGTGGGTGCCGCGGGCACGGTGGACTCAGCGCAGGCGGACGAGGGTGCGCTGGCCGCGACCCTGGTGGCGGCCGTGCTCCGGCCCCCGTGGGTGGCCTTCCTCGCCCTCGGCGACTGCTTCGCCACCGTACTCACCCGCACCCGACCCGGCGACGACGGCGACGACGGCGACCGGGGCCACGACGGCGACGGCGAACGCTGCCGTCTGGTGCTGCCGCCGCGTACCCCGGCGGTCTTCCTCTCCACGCCCGGGGCCCGCGCGAGCGTCACCACCCTCGTCCTGCGGGAGCCCGACCTCAGCGGCGTCGTCCTGGCCACGGACGGCTGCGCGCCGCTCGCCCTGGACCACCCCTCGGTGCTCGGCCTCCCGGACGACCACGGCCCGCTCGCCGCACCGGACTTCTTCGGCCCGCTGGCCGCCCTGCTGCGCGCCAACGGCGGCGACGCCGAGCCGCTGCGAGCCCTGCTCTCCGGCCCGGCGGCGGCCCGCAGCGGCGACGACCTGACGGTGCTCTGCGCCCTGCGTCCGGACGGTGCCCGATGGCTCTGAAGGTGATGGCCGACGACGGCCGGCAGTGGTGGCTGACCGAACGGATCGGCCAGGGCGGCGAGGGCGTGGTCTACGCCGTGGACGACTCCCCCGCGCTGGTCGCCAAACTGGTGCCGCGCCCGCCCGACCCCTCCGCGTACCGGGACCGGATCGAGCGGCTGGTACGGCGGCGGCGCGAGCCCCGCACCGTCCGGCTGCTCGCCGGCGCCGGCGGCGGGGTGGCCTGGCCCCGGGTCCCGGTCACCACGGCGCGCGGCGGGGTGCACGGCTATCTGATGGGCGATCTGCGCGGCCGGTACCGGCCGATGGAGGACCTGCTGTCGGAGTCCGGCCGTCGGACCCGGCTGCCGGACTCCACCTGGGAGACCGCCCTGCGGGCGGCGGCCGGACTGGCGGCGCTGCTGGCCGCCGTGCACGCGGAGGAGTACCTCGTCGGCGACCTCAAGCCGGACAACCTCTGGGTGGACGGGCACGGCGCGGTCGGGATGGCGGACGTCGACTCCTGGCAGTTCACGGACGGCGGGCGGGTGTTCGCCTGCCGGATGCGCACGGCCGGGTACACGGCGCCGGAGGCGGTGGCGGCCCCGGTGACCGCCCCGACCCGGGCGGGCGACGACTTCGTCCTGGCCGTCGTCGTGCACCAGTTGCTGATGGCCGGACTGCACCCGTTCGCCGGGCACCCCGGACGGGGCGAACGGTACGTCTCGCTGGACGACAACCTGGCGCACGGACGCTGCCGGCTGACGGACCACCGGTCCGTCGCGTTGCGGGGGCCGCTGCCCCCGGCCGACCTGCTGCCCGGCCGGATCGCCGCGCTCCTGCGCGCCGCCTTCGGCCCCGCCGGGCGGGGCAGCCCCGGCAGCCGTCCGGCGGCGGCGGTCTGGGCCGCGGCCCTGGGCGCGGAGCTGGCGGACGGCAGGCTGCGCGGCTGCGCCGGGAACAGCCGCCACGTGTTCACGGTGGAGCGGCCGTGGTGTCCGTGGTGCGACCTGGCACGGCGCGGCGGCGAGGCGTACCCGGGCGCACCCGCCGGGGCGGCGCCGGACCGGCGGGCGTCCCGGGCGGCCAGGGCGGCGGACACCACGGGGAGGACCACATGACCGGGGCGGACCTGCGGCTGTCGGTGGCGCGCACCCTCGACCGGTGCTCCGTTCTGGGGCCGGGCCGCCGGGCGGTGCTGTGGGTGCAGGGCTGCCCGCTGCGCTGCCGGGGCTGCGTCGCGGCGGAGACGCTGCCGTTCACCGACGGGCCGGGTCTACCGGTGACCGAACTGGTCGACCGGATGGCCGGGTTGGCCGGGATCGAGGGGATCACGATCTCCGGCGGCGAGCCGTTCACCCAGGCCGCGGCGCTGGTCGCGCTCCTCGACGGGCTGCGGGCGGAGCGGCCTGAGCTGTCCGCGATGGCGTACTCCGGCTTCCGCATCGAGACCCTGCGACGCGGCACCCCGGCGCAGCGGGACCTGCTGGACCGGCTCGACCTGCTCGTCGACGGCCCGTACGTGGCGTCGCTCCACGCGGACCTGCGCTGGCGGGGGTCGTCCAACCAGCGTCTGCACCGGCTGTCGCCGCGCTACGCGGACCTGCCGGCGTATCCCGACACCGGTGCCGGGATCGAGTTCTCCGTCGGGCTCGACGGGTCGCTCTCCTGGGCCGGGGTGCCGGCGGTGCCGGGCTTCCGCGAGGAGCTGGAGCGGCGCGTGGAGGCCCGGGGCTTCGCCCTGCGCACCACGGCGGAACCACCGGACCGACCGGACCGACCGGACCGACCGGACCCACCGGACCGGCACGGCCGCCCGGACCCGCACGACCCGGGCCCGCACCGGCCGGGGCGGCCGGTCGGGGCCCCGAGCACCGAGGTCCCCCGGCACGGGGGCCGGCACACCGAAGGAGGGGGACAGTGAGCGGATCACCGATGTACAGCAGCGTCTCGGTCGGCGCCTCGCGGCTCGCCGCCGAGGCCGCGCAGCGGCGGCGGCAGGCCGAACGGCGCCGCCGGCTGGAGCAGGAGCGGGCCCGCGAGCGGGCGCGCCGCGCGGCGGCCAGGGCCAGGAGCCACGCCGAGGCGGAGCGCCGCGCCGCCGCCAGGGCCAGGGCCCGTGCCGAGGCGGAGCGCCGCGAGCGGGAGCGCGTGGCGCAGGCTCTGGCGGAGGCCGAGCGCCGGACCGACGAGCGGCGACGGCTCCAGGAGGCCGAGCGGGCCGGGCAGGTGACGGCCGCACTGCGCGAGCAGGGGACGGCGGCGGCCCGCGGCCTGGACGAGGTGGCGGCCCTGCTGGACGCGGCGCGGTCGGCGGCCGACCCCCGCACCGTGAGCGAGCTGACCGGCCGGCTGGCCGACCTGCGGTCGCGCGCACTGCACCACCCGGACGCCGCGCTCGGTGCGGAGGTCGAGGAGTTGCGCGGCCGGGCCGTCGCACTGCGACCGGGCGGCCAGGACCACGGCCGGCCCGCCGAGGCCGGCCACGAGTACCAGCTCGGCGCGCTGGAACGGCAGTTCACCATGCTCGCGGCGAACGGCGCGGACGTCGACGCGGCCGGCCGGCGCCGGTGCGCCGAGCTGCTGCACGACCTGCGCCGCGCCCTGATGGACGGTCAGACCCTGCGGGTGGAGGCGCTGATGGGCACGGCCGAGCACGAACTGGCCCGCCACGCGCTCGCCGTGCAGACCGCGCGGACCGCCGCCCTCGCCGAGGCCGCGAGCCGACAGGCGGACGAGCGGCACCGCAGGGCACAGGAACTCGCCGCCGAACGGCGGCGGGAGGCACAGCGGCGGGCCGCCGAACTGCAGCGCGAGGCGAAGGAGCAGACCGCCCGGCGGATCCGGCTGGAGGCCGAACGGCAGGCGGCGAGACTCGCCGCCGAGCTGGCGGAGGCGGTCGACCGGCTCGCCGTCGTCGAGCAGACCGCACGCGACGCCGCGCGGGACGCCGCCGACTTCGGGGAGACCGAGCTGCAGGGCAGGCTCCTCGCCGCCGTGCACCGGGTGGCCGGCGCGATCGACTCCTCGTGGGGCGGGGCCGCGCTGGCCGCCGTCGCGGAGCTGGAGCGGCTGCTGCCCGAGGCGGAGGCCCAGCTGGACGAACTGCTGCTGGCGTTCGAGCGGCGTGCCGCGCTGGCAGGGGTGCTGAAGGAGGCGATGGCCGGCGAGGGGCTGGCGTTCTCCGGCGGTGGCGACCTGGGGCAGGAGTTCGTGCTGATCTTCGAGCGGCCGAACGGCGCCCGCTACGAGACGAGCGTCAGCAGCGCCACCGACGGCACCGCCGTGCTCAGCTACACGGTGGAGGGCGAGTCGGACGTCGTCGTGGTGCCCGAGCGCGGCGAGGTGACCTGCGACCGGACCGAGGCGCTGCTGGACCGGGTGCACGAGGCGATGGGCGAGGAGGGCTACCACCCGGGCGAGCTGGACTGGGACGGCAAGCCGCCGCGCGGCGGCGTCGCGCGGCCGGGCGGCAGTGCGTCGGCCCGCCCCTTCGGCACCGACCACAGCTCGCACCGCGGCACCTCGCGCAACGGGGCGAACGGCACCGCGGGCGGCACCGCGTGAACGCCCGCGAGGAGGCCGGGGCCGACCGGACCGGCAGCCGGAGCGTGGCCCGGGAGGAGGCGCCGCTCTGGGCGGCCGCGCTGCGCTGGGAGCTCTGGCGCGGCCGTCAGGTGATCCTCACCGGGCAGGTCAGGGACCGCTGGTGGTGGCGGGGCAGGCCGGTCCCGTTCCGCACCGTACTGGCCCACGCCCTGCACGGCTGCGGCGTCGACACGGTGGCCTGGTGGGACCCGGTGGGTGGCCTCGCCTTCCCGCTCGACGGCGATCAGGAGCGTTACGCCGCACTGGACCAGCGGTCGTCCGAGAGGACGTCCGCCGCACGGCCCGTCACAGGGGAGCGGGCCGCGCACCCCGTCCCGGAGGCCACCCGGCCTCCGGGACGGGCCCCCGGGGGGGCCGACGACCCGGCGCGGGTCCCGGCCCCGGGCGGGGCCCTCGCCGAGGAGAACCCGACCCGGCGCGGCGGGCTCCGCCAGGTGGCCTCGGACGAACTGTTCACCGCCCGGCCGGCCCGCCGGCTGGCCTCGGTGGACGACGCGCTGGCCGAGGCCCACCGCCGGGCGGCCTCCCCCCGGGCTGCCACCGCCTTCGTGTTCGAGGACATCGACCTCGCCCTGCCGCTGAACGAGGCCTCGTCCGTCCAGGGCTACCTGCACCTGCGCGCCGCCATGGCGGACGCCGCCACCCCGCTGCCCCCCGCCGTCGGCGGCGACGGCGCCGGCCCGCACACGGACCGCGCCGGCGCCGAGGTGCCGCCGCGCGCCCGCAACGCCGTGGTCGCCGTCGTCGGTGACCTCTCCCGCGTGCCCGCCTGGCTGTACCGGGAGGACCCGCGCACGGTGGTCCTGCACATCGGTCCGCCCGACCAGGCGGAGCGCCGCCGCTGGTTCGCCATGATCGGCGGGGAGTTCAACGGCGGTGCGGACGCCGGCCCGGCGGAGTTCGAGGCGCTGGTCGGGGCCACCGACGGCATGGCGGGCTGGGAGCTGGACGCGCTCGCCAGGACCTCGCACATCCGCCGCGTCCCGGTCCACCAACCCGGCCGGCTGCTGGAACGCCACCGCATCAACCTCAACGTCGACCCCTGGAGCCAGATCGACCGCCGCACCGTCGCCGAGGCGGCCGGGGAACTCGGCGCCCGGGTGATCGGGCAGCGGACCGCCGTCGACGCGGTGGTGGGCGCCCTCCAGGCGGCCTACGTCGGCGTCGGCTTCGGCGGCTCGGGGGCGGCCCGGCCCCGTGGTTCGTTCTTCTTCGTCGGCCCGACCGGCGTCGGCAAGACCGAACTCGCCAAGTCGGTGGCCCAGCTGATCTTCGGTGACCCGAGCGCCTACGCGCGCTTCGACATGAGCGAGTACCAGCAGGAGCACGCGGCCGAGCGGCTGGCCGGGGCGCCGCCCGGCTTCATCGGCTACGACCAGGGCGGCGAACTCACCCGGCGGGTACGGGAACGGCCGTTCAGCGTGCTGCTCTTCGACGAGATCGAGAAGGCCCACCCGGCGGTGCTGGACAAGTTCCTGCAGATCCTGGAGGACGGCCGGCTCACGGACGGGCAGGGCCGGACGGCGTACTTCTCCCAGAGTCTGATCATCTTCACCTCCAACACCGGCGCGGGCGGGCTCCCGGCCCTGCTGGCCGAGCACGGCGGCGACCTGCCGTACGAGGTGCTCCACCGCCACTTCACCGCCGCGGTCGAGGAGAAGTTCCGGGCGATCGGCCGCCCCGAGATCTACGGCCGGCTCAAGCCCGGCGTGGTGGTCTTCGACATGCTGCGCACCGAGCACGTGGTCGGCATCGCGGACCGGCTGCTCGGCCAGCTCGCCGAATCACTGCACGAACGCCACGGCGTGGAGCTGGTCCACGACCCGGCGAGCATCCGGCCCTGGATCACCGGGCGGATGGCCGACCCCGAGCGGCAGGCCTACGGCGGGCGGCAGATCCGCAACGAGTTCGAGCCCGTGCTGGGCGCCGTGGTCCGGCACGTCATCGGGCACGCGCCGCCGAGGGGGAGCCGGATCCGGCTGGGCATCGCCGAGGACGGCACGGTGTGCGTGACACCCGACGCCGTCAAGGGCGCGGACGGGGGGACGGGCTGATGCACGGCATCGACCTGGGCGACAGCTACGCCCGCATCGCCTGGCCGGGCCCCGACGGGGTCCCGGTGGTCACCGGCGCCACCGACGTCCCGGCCACCGTCGACGTCACCGGGCCGGACGGCCCCCGGCTCGTGAGGGCGGCCGGTGCCGGATCGGCCCGCGCCCCGCTCTTCGCGGCCACCCACGACCCCTTCGCCGCGGGCCCGTTCGGCACCGTCCCGTTCGCCGCGGGCCCGTTCGGCACCGACCCGTTCGCCGCGGGCCCGTTCGGCACCGACCCGTTCGCCGCGGGCCCGCGGGGAGGTCCGGACGGCCCGCACCGCTCCGGGGCCTCGGGCGCCCTCCGCCCGGAGGCACTCACCGCCCTCGTCCTGTCCGCCCTCGCCCGGCGCAGCCGGGAGTGCGGCGGCGGCGAGCCGGCGGAGGTGGCGCTCGCGCTGCCCCCCGCCGGAGGCAGCGAACCGGCCCTGCGGCGGGCCGCCGAACACGCCGGGCTGCGGGTCGGCCGGGTGCTGCCGGAGCCGGTGGCCACGGCCCTGCACTACGGCGCGGTCCGCGAGGGCGTCGGCCTCTCCGTCCTGGTGTACGACCAGGGCGCCACCGGCTCCGACCTGACGCTGCTGGCCGTCGACGGCGACCGCACCGTCCGCGTCCTGGAGACGGTCTCGCACCCGCTCGGTGGCGACCACTGGGACGAGGCCGTCGCCGGGGAGCTGCTGCGCCGGCTCGGCTCTCCCGGCGGGCCGGTCGGGCCGCTGCTCCCGGTCGCCGAGCGGCTCCGGCTCGCGCTCGGCGAGGCGCCGGAAGCGTGGCAGCGGGTGCACTGGGAGGGCGCGGACCGCGAGGTCGCCCTCGACCGGGAGACCCTGGCCCGGCTGGTCGAACCGCTGCGCGAGGCGAGCGGCGCGGTGGTCGGGAGGCTGCTGGACACCGTCCAGGAGCGCGGCGGGGACGTCCCGGGCACCCTGCTGCTGGCCGGTGGTCTGAGCGCGACGCCGGGGGCGGCCGGGTGGTTCGAGGAGCGGTTCGGGCTCACCGTCCGTGCCCGGACGCCGGGGGCCGCGGTGGCGAGCGGGCTCGCGCTGACCGGGGAGTTCGGCCTGCTCCGGGTGTTCACCGGTGACCCGGCCGCCCGGCCGCGACCCGGCGGCCACGACCCCGACCCCTACGACCGGAGCGGCGCGAACGACCGGAACGGCGGGTACGGCGGGTACGGCGGGGGGCCGGGGGAACCGGCGGCCCGGCCCGGGGTGGAGGACCCGTACCCGGGGAAGCCGGGCCCCGAGGAGGCCCCGGTCGGGGACGACCGGGCCGGCGCGCCCGGGGCACCGTCCGGGGTGCGGACCGCTCCTCCCCCGGACTACGGCCGTCCCGGCGCCGACCCCGCGTCCGGTCCGGACGAGCCGGTGCCGCAGCCCCGGACGTCCCGGACACCCGAGCCGGACGGGACGGACATGACAGACATGACGGACTGGACGGACAGCCCGTACGAGGCGGACGGCCCGTACGAGGCGGACGGCCCGTACGAGGCGGACGGACCGTACGACGCGGACGGACCCGAGGAACCGCCTCCGCCGCCCGGCCCCGTCCCCACCGCCCCGACCGCTCCGACCACTCCGACCGCCGCCGAGACCGCTCCGACCGCCGGGGTCACCGGGGCCACCGGCCGGGCCCTCCATCCCGTCCCGGTCGGCCGGCTGCGCGCCACCCGCCGGGACGACCACCTCCTGATCGTCTGGGCCTGGCCCCCCGACGGCCGTGAGGCCCGCGTGCGCTGGACACTGGACCTCCCCGACCCCGGCGGCCTCCCCCGGGCCGGGGACGTCCGCTGCGGACGCCGGTCCTACCAGCACGACGGCGGCCTCGACCTGCGGGTGGGGCGCGGCGCCGTCACCGTCACCGTGGAGGCGTTCACCCCCCACCCCGCCGACCCGCTCGCCGAGCCGTCGGCGCTGATCCTGCCCGCCCGGCCGCCGCTGGTCCGCTACGAGGCGGTGGTCAGGCGCGGTCTGCGCGGCCGGACCGCCCGGCTGACCTTCGTCACGGACACCGCCTGCGAACTGCCCGCCCTCCAGGTGGTGCACGGTCGCGGCCGGATCTGCCCCGCCGAGGCCACCGACGGGACGGTGCTGCGCGAACTGCCCGCCCGCCGGCTGGACGCGCGGATCCCGTTCACCGTCGAACTGCCCTTCCCCGCCACCCGGGGCACCTCCTGGCTGGTCTGTCTGCCGCTCACCCGGGACGACCCGGCCGCCGAGCTGCGTCCGGCCTCCCTGCACCGACTGAAGGTGAGCTGAATGGCCGCCGGACTGGCCTGCCCCTACTGCTACGAGTCCTTCACCGCCCGCGAGATCTGGTTCCGGTGCAGCGGCCGGCCCAGCCGGACCGGCCGGCGCTGCGCCTTCGAGCGCGACCCGGTGCTCGCCGAACGAACCGGCCGGCGCGGCGACGTCGGCCCGGCGTTCCGGGCCGACGGGCGGAAGTCCTCCGCCGTCTGCCCGGGCTGCGAGGGCGACACGACCTACCGGATCTGCCCGGTCTGCCGCAGCACCCTGCCGGTCCAGTTCGGCGCGGTCGGCCACCGGCTGATCGCCATGGTCGGCGCCAAGGCCTCCGGCAAGACGGTCTACATGACGGTGCTGCTGCACGAACTGATGAACCGGGTCGGCGCCGGGCTCGGGACGGCACTGATGGCCTCGGACGACGCGACGATCCGCCGGTTCGGCAGCGACTACGAGGAGCAGCTGTACCGGCACGGCCGGCTGTTCCACGGCACGAGGACCGCCGCGGCCAACGACGGGCGGGTGGAGCCGCTGGTGTTCCGGTTCAGCCGCAGCCGCGGACGGCTGTACCGGTCCCGGCCGCAGCACAGCGTGCTGTCCTTCTTCGACACCGCGGGCGAGGACTTCAACTCGCGGGAGAACGTCGAACTGAACACCCGCTACCTGGCCAGTGCCGACGGCGTCATCCTGGTCCTCGACCCCCTGCAGATGTCCGGAGCGCGCCCGCTGGCCCGGCCCGGCACCGTGTTGCCGGGGTCCGAGGGGGTCGACGAGCCGGTCAACGTGCTCAGCCGGGTGACGAACATGCTGATGGCCCGCCAGCAGGGCGCCTCCGGGCGGATCACCACCCCGCTCGCGGTGGTCTTCGCCAAGCTCGACGCCTTCTGGGACACCTTCGATCCCGGCAGCCCGCTGCGCAGCCACCCGCCGGCCGGGGACCGCTTCGACACGGCCGACAGCCTGGACGTCCACGAGGAGGTCCGCCGGCTGCTGAGGGAGTGGGAGGGCGTGCGGATCGACCAGGACCTGGAGAACCACTACCGGCGCTACCGCTACTTCGGGGTCTCCGCGCTGGGCGCCGGACCGACCCCGGACGCGCTGGTGGCGCCCACCGGCATCCAGCCCTACCGGGTCGCCGACCCGCTGCTGTGGCTGCTCAGCGAGTTCGGGGCCGTGCCCCGCCGGGGGCGGGGGTGACATGCCGTTCCAGCAGCTCTACTACACCTCGTGCGAGCAGGGCCTGAGCGGCTTCGCCGGCTACCAGTTCAACGCCGTCAGCGCGGACGTCTCCGCCGGGACGATGCGCGAGGTGGAGGCCCTCACCGCGTACGAGCCGCCGGCCTCGCTGCTGTACGCGCAGGCTCCGGAGGAGCTGGCCCGGTGCCCGGTGAACCTGGTGTTCGTCCCCGGGGCGACGGCCCTGGCGGCCCGGGTCCAGTACGTCGGACGCGACTCCTCCCAGCGCTTCGGCAACTACTTCGCCCATGCCCTGACCAGCCCCGACTTCGCCCGGGACGCCGGCGGCCTGCTCGGCATCGAGCTCTGGGGCTCGCCGGTCTGGTCGTCCCGACCGGCCGACCGGACCAGGCTCCCGGCCCTGGACGCCCGGCCCGGCGCCGGCCCGCTCACACCGCGCTCGGTCGGCCGTTTCCTGGCCTCCCACCCGCACGCCGCGCTGCTGCCCGCCCTGCTGGAGGCCGCCCGGGCCGCGCTGGCCGAGGACCGGTCGGTGCTCGTGGTGGACACCGGAACCGACCGGATCGCGCACTGGTTCGCCGCGGTCTGCTTCCTGCTCCCGCCCCCGCTCGCCCGGCGGCTCTCCTTCGCCACCTACCTGCACCGACCCGGCCGCGGCCGGCTGCACCTGATCGGGAGCCTCCCCGAGAACCGGATCGACCTGGGGCCCGACGACCAGGACGTCTACTACCTGTTCGACTTCGTCCGGGGTCTGGTCCCCGCGCTGCCCGTGCACCCGCTGACCGGGCTGCTGGCCCGGGTCGGCCCGTCCTCCGCCCGGGCCTTCTGGTCCTGGGCCGACGACTACCTGAGCGGCCGCGAACGCACCGCCGAGGACTGGCACGGCCCGGCGGCGGCCGCGGCGACGGCCGGCGGCACCCCCCTCACCCCGGCCGACCTCGTCGCGCTGATCGCCTGGCTGACCGGCCCCGAACCGCCGCCGGCTCCCGCGCTCACCGCCGCGGTCCGCGACGTCCACCGCCAGTACCGCCTGGACCGTGAGCAGTTGAGGGCACTCGGCCGGGCCGCCGCCCGCGGCGACGACCGGGAACTCGCCGAGCAGCTGCTGGACGAGGTCCACGAGTCCGACATGCTCCGCTGCGAGGAGGGCGACGGGCAGGCCCTCCCGCCGGTCCGGTTCACCGACCCCGTCCGGCGCGCACGGGTCACCGGGCGGTGGCTGGACCGGTTCCGGCGCGCCGACGCCGCCGGGGCGCTGCGCCTGCTCGGGTGGGCGTCCGCCGCCGGCCTGCGACCGCCGTCCGGCGAACTCGTCCGGCGCAGCGCCGAGCTCACCTCGGAGCTGCTGGGGGCGACCGTCACCGGCCGGCCGTTCCGGGGGCTGGAGGAGCTGCTGACGACCGCCGCCCGCCAGTGGCCGGAGTTCCGGCAGGGCCTGGTGCACACCCTCGGCGTGCTGGCGGAATCGCAGCGGGGCCAGCTCCCCGACCTCCTCCTCGGCCTGCCGCCGGGCCTGCTGCGCGAGGAGGACGTGGCCGGCCACGCCCGGCTCCTGGAGCACTTCCTGGTGGCCCGGGCCCACCGGAGCCCGGAGCTCGCCGTCGCCACCCTGCGGCGGGTCGTCGCCCTGCGGGGCCCGGACGTCCCGCTCGACCTGTCGCTGCTGCACCGCCTCTGGCCGCCCCGCACGTACTGGTCGTACGCCGAGGCGCTCGCCGCCGTCCCGGCGCTGCCGCCCGGGCTGCCCTGGGAGGAGGGGGCCCGCCGGTGGCTCGGCCGGAGCCTGATCCGGGAGATCACCGACGACGCCGGCCTCGACGACTGCCTGCGCCTGTACGAGCTGCTCGCCGACCCGCCCCGGTCCGGCTGGCCGGACCCCGACAGCGCCGCGTGCGTCGCCCGCGCCCTGGAGGTCCGCGACCGCCTGGACCGCGCGAGGACGGCCGATCAGCTCGCCGAGGTGCTGGACGACCTGCCGCCGGTGCGCTGGCCGCCGGCCCGGGCGCTGCTGCTCCGGCGGCTCCCCCGGGGGCTGGCCGAGCGGCCGGTCGTCCGGCCCGACCGGCTGGCCCAACGCCTGCACCTCCTGACCCGGTTGTCGGACGGGGCCGCGCGGGCCTACCTGCAACGGATCCGCACCGAGGCCGCCCGGGTCGGCCGGTCGGGCCCGCCCTCCGACACCCTGCTCGGGCACCTGGCCGCCGCCGCCGGCTACCTGGCGCACCACCGCCCGCCCGGCGCCCAGCTGGACCTGATCGTCGCCACCCTGCACCACGCCCGGGAGCACTGGCCGCCGGACGAGACCGACCGCCTGGCGCGGGCGCTGCGCCCGTACGCCCCCGCCGAGGCCGACCTGCTGGAGCGGCGGTCGGCCGAGCGCCGGTCGACCGCCGTGGGGCGGGTCCTGCGGTGGATGGCGTCCCCGCTCGGGACCGCCCGCCGGACGCCGAGCGACGGCGGCTCCCGCCCCGGCGGCCCGGCGGCGGCCGACCCGGCTCCGCCCGCCGCCGCACCGCGGGTCCCGCCCGTCACGCCCCCCGAACCGCGGCGGCCCGGGGCGGCGGAGTGAACGCGCTGACGGAACTCGTGACGGTCCTCTTCGACCTGCTCGTCCCCCTCGTCCGCTTCCTCGTCCGCCTCGCGGTCTCCCTGGTGCTGGCCCCGCTCGTCGCAGCCGCCCGCGCCCTGCGGCTGCTGGACCAGCTGCTCCGGGCGTACGGCCGGGTGCTGGTGGACGTGCTGCGCCGCAGCGATCCCCAGTACCAGACCCTCCCCGTCCACCGCCCGCAGGACGAGCCGCAGCCCGCCCACCGCGCCTACGCCTTCGGCCCCGCCCGGCGGGACCTGCGGCTGGTCGCCGTCCACGGCCGGCGGGCGCACCGCCGCCGGACGGCCGACGCCCTGCGGGCCGTCACCGACGAGCTGCGGATCGGCCGGGACGTCGTCCTCGCCCTCGCCGGCTACACCGGCGCCCTGTCCGCCGCCCTGGTCACGCTCCCGCTGCTCGCCGCCGCGCTGCTGGTGCACGCCCTGGTGGTGCTGGCCCTCGGGACCGGCGGCGGGCTCGCCGTCCTCGTCCTCACCGGCCTCGACCACGCGGCCCTCGGCGCCCGGCGGCTGCGGCAGGGCGTGCTCTGCCCGCACTGCTTCGAGCGGGTGCGCCGCCCCGCGTACGAGTGCTCCCGCCCCACCTGCCGCCGGCGCCACAGCGACCTGAGGCCCGGCCGGTACGGCATCCTCCGCCGCCGCTGCCAGTGCGACGAACGGCTGCCCACCACGCTGCCGGCCGGCCGCTACCGGCTGCCCGGGTACTGCACCCACCCGCACTGCGGCCGGCTGCTGAGCACCGAGACCGGCCGGCTCGCCGAACACGCGCTGCCGCTCATCGGAGGCCGGGCCGCCGGTAAGACCCAGCTGATGGCCGCCATGCTCACCGTCCTCCGGCGGACCGACCCCGACGGACGGGCCCACGCCCGGTTCGCCGACGAGGAGACGGCGGAACGCTACCGGCTGCAGCGCGAGGTGCTGGAGATCCGCGGCCACCCCCGCAGCACCCCGCGGGCCCGGCACCGGGCCCACTCCGTCCTCCTGGACCGGGCCCGGCCCCCGCGCCTGCTGCACCTCTTCGACACCGCGGGCGAACACTTCGTCAGCCGCGAGGACACCGACGCCCTCCGGTACGCGCGTGCCGCCCGCACCTTCCTGTTCGTCCTCGACCCGCTCGCCGTACCGGACTTCTGGGAGCTCCTCGACCCCGACCGGCAGGCCCGGCTGGACCGCACCCTCGCCTCCAGCGTCCCGCCGCAGCCCGTCTTCGACCAGGCCGTCCAGGCGATCCTGGCGATGGGGGTCCCGCTGCACCGCTCGCGGCTGGCCGTCGCCATCAGCAAGACCGACCTGCTGGACGGGACCGGGCTGCTGGAGGAGACCGGGCCGCCGAGCGGGACCGGGCTGCCGGGCGGGACCGGGCCGTTCGACGGACGGCCGGTGCCCGGCGCCGGTGTCCGGGACAGCGACCGCGCGGCGGAGTGGCTCGAACGGGCGCTCGGGCTGGGAAACCTGGTCCAGGCGATGCGCAACGAGTTCGGCGAGGCGCGGTTCTTCTTCACCGCCGCCGTCCTCACCGAGGACGGGTCGGTCCACCCGAGCGTCGCCCCGCTGCTGGACTGGTGCCTCGCCGACGGGCGCCGGGCGCGGGCCCGGGCGCGGGCCGCCGCGGCGGCCGTCCGGCCCCGGAGCGACGCCCGCACCGCCTCCCCGGGGGCGCGTGCGACCTGACGATCCGGCTTGTGAACCCCCCTGCTCCGTGCCATCGTTGGGGCCATGCCGCACCGCACCGGCGACGACCTTCCGGCATCCGGCCCTCCGGTTCTCGACCCTCCGGCTCTTGCTCCCCCGGCCCCCGACCCACCGGCGTTCGACCCACCGCCGTCGGGCCTGCCCGCACCCGGCCCACCCGCGTCCGACGCTCCGGCGCCCGGCCCACCGGCGTTCGACCACGACACGGTGCTCGCCGAGCTGCGGGCCGTCCGGCGGGCCGGCCCCGTCCGGCTGCGCGCGCTCGACCTCCCCCTGCTCGGCGCCCTCGCCGCCGCACCCGAAGCACGGCACCCGCGCACCGTCGAGGACCTGCTGCGCCGCGCGGTCGCCGAGCTCGACACCGGCACCCTCCAGGAGGCCGCCCGGCACACCCTCGGCCTGGCCCCCGGCACCACCGACTCGCCGGCCGCCGACCGCCGCAAGCGCGCCGCCGCCGTCTACAACGTGAGTGTCGAACGCTTCCGCCGGCACCACGAACTCCTCGTCCTGGCCGCCGTCGCGGACGAGATCGGCCGGCTCGCGGAGGCGCCCGCCGGGCCGGACCGCCGGGTGGCCGCACCCGGGCCGGTCGAGTCGCCGGCCGCCGAACACCAGGTGCTGCACCTGCCGCTCCGGGGCCGGACCGTCGCGGTCCACCTGCACACCCACTCGGTCGACCTGCTCCGCGACGTGGACGTCGTCGTCTCCCCCAGCAACGTCTACCTGGCGCTCGCCGAGGCCTACAAGAACTCGGTGTCGGCCGTGCTGCGCCGGGCCTGCGCGGTGCGCGGCCCCACCGGCGACCTCATCGAGGACCGGATCTCCACCGAACTGCGCCAGTGGCTCGACCAGTACCGCAGCTTCGGCCGTCCGGTCCTCGCCTCGACGGTCGCCCCCACCGGGGCCGGCGCGCTCGAACGGCAGGGCCTCCGCCGGATCTACCACGCCGCCGTGGCCGTCCCCCGTCCCGGCACCAACGACTACGACGTCCAGCCCGCCGACGTCACCCGGTCCGTCACCCGCGCGCTCGCGCTCCTGGGCGAGGAGCACCGTGCCTTCGACCCGCCGCTGCGCTCGATCTGCTTCCCCCTCCTCGGCGCCGGCCGGGGCGGCCTGCCGCCCGAGACGAGCATCGCCGCGGTCTGGGCCGCCGTGGAGGCCGAACTCTCCCGCGGCGCCCCCTGGGAGATCCACCTCGTGGTCCGCGACGCGGCGCGGGCCCGCACGGTCACCCGCCATCTCCTCGCACCGCACACCGCCCCGCTCCGGCCGGCCGCCTCCTGACACCGGCCGCCGCCCCGGCCGGTCCGCCGGGGCGGGAGACCGGTAGGGCCGGACCTCCCGGCCCGGCGGGCCCGCCGGGAACCGATGTGGTCAGCCGCCGCTCTTGCGGCGGAAGTTGCGCTTGCCGCCGGCCGCGCCGTGGGCACCGTGGATCTTCGAGTCACCCGCCGGACCGCCGGAGGTGCCGTCGGTCTTGGCGCCGTGCTTGCGCTCCAGCGCGGCCAGAAAGCGGGCCTTGACATCATCCTGGGCCGGGGGCGCGGGGGCCTCGGCCGGCCGGCCCGCCTCCGGGTTCTCCGGGTTCTCGGCGCTCTCGGTCGACGCTGCGTCGCTGCTCATACATGACCTCCTGGATCGGGTGGAGCCGATCGACGGCCCCGGACACACCATCCCACGTCCGGGGACCCCCCGGCGGCCACCACCCGCCCCGCACCGGCGGAGCCGGCCCCCGCTCCGGCGCCCGCTCCGGCACCCGACACCCGGCACCCGGACGGCGCCGCAAGGTGGCGTGCACCACCGCGGGCGGGCGGCACGGCTCGATCCGCTCCCGGATCCCCGCGCCCCCGCCACCTCCCCACCCCCCACGGTGACCCCCGCCGACCGGGCGTCCGTCACGACGCCGGTCCGCCCCGCAGCACCACGCGCACCACCCCCCGGGAGCCCCCGCACCGGCCCCGACGGACCGGACGCACCGTCAGAACCGCTCGTGGGCACGCCTACCGGGAGGATCCGGGCCGAGCGCGGCCACCGTATGCGAGAACGTCACGGAACGGCCTCCTGCCGGTTACACGGCGAACCCCGAGGACATGTCATCCTCCCGTTAACGCCACGTCAACACGCGTAGATCGCGGCCCGGCCCACCCGGGGCCCGCGGCCCGGCTCGCGTCGTCCGGGAAGGGACAGCCCCCCATGTCCGTTGCACAGATACGCAGATGGAAGGCGCTGGCGGCTGCCGCCACCGTCCTCGTCGGCCTCGCGCTCCCCGCGGTCGCCGCGCCCACCGCGAGCGCCGCCGCCGGCCCGTACGACAGCACGTACTACAAGAACGCGATCGGCAAGACCGGCGCCGGCCTCAAGGCCTCGCTGCACACCATCATCGGCACCGGCCAGACCAAGATCTCCTACGACGCGGTCTGGAACGCCCTCAAGGTGCTCGACCAGGACCCGAACAACACCGCCAACGTGATCCTGCTCTACAGCGGCACCTCGCGCGCCAAGTCCCTCAACGGCGGCAGCGTCGGCAACTGGAACCGCGAGCACGTGTGGGCCCAGTCCCACGGCAACTTCGGCACCTCGGCCGGCCCCGGCACCGACCTGCACCACCTGCGTGCCGCCGACGTCCAGGTCAACAGCACCCGCGGCAACAAGGACTTCGACAAGGGCGGCAGCGCGGTCGGCGGGGCACCCGGCAGCTACACCGACGCCGACTCCTTCGAGCCGCGCGACGCGGACAAGGGCGACGTCGCCCGCATGATCCTCTACATGGCCGTCCGCTACGAGGGCGACGACTCCTGGCCCGACCTGGAGCCCAACGACTCGATCAACGGCAGCACCCGCTTCCACGGCCGGCTCTCCGTCCTGAAGCAGTGGAACGAGCAGGACCCGCCCAGCGACTTCGAGAAGCGCCGCAACCAGATCGTCTTCGACACCTACCAGAAGAACCGGAACCCGTTCGTCGACCACCCGGAATGGGTCGCGGCGATCTGGTAGACCACCCGCGCCGGGCCTCCGTCCTCCGGGCGGGGCCCGGCCGCGGTTCAGCGACGGGGGAGGCTCAGCCGGGCGGTGAGGCCGTCGGCGGGGTTGGGCGCCGGCCGGAAGGTGCCGTGGTGCGCTTCGGTGGCGACGACGAGGGCCAGGCGAGACCGTTGCCGTGGCGGGCCGGGTCGGCGTCGGCCGCGCGGGCGTCCGGCGGGCACTATCAGCCACTCCCGGCGGCGTGCGCCCGGCTTCCGGCCGATCGGGCCCGAACGGGGTTGACGGCCAAATTGGTCTATGCCACTTTCTGATCGCGCGGCCCGCCACCTCCTCCCCCATGCTCCCCCGAGGTGACCCGGGCTCCCCTCCGCCGGTGCCGCGCACCGTCCCCCACCGCAGGAGAGGAACCCCCATGAAGAACGGAACGACCACCCCGCGCCCACGCGTCCGGGCGGCGCTCGCCGCCGCCGTCGCGGCCGGGCTCGGCGTCGGCGCACTGACCGCCCTGCCGGCGGCCGCGGCGGGCGACGCCGTCACGGTGCAGTACCGCAACGGCGGCAGTGGCGCCTCCCAGGCCGCGCCCTGGCTCAAGGTGGTCAACACCGGCTCCACGGCGGTCGCGTTGAGCCAGGTGAAGGTGCGCTACTACTTCAGGGCGGACAGCGCCCCGGCCGCCTACTCCTTCGCCTGCGACTGGGCCGTGAAGGGCTGCGCCAACGTGACCGACACCTTCGGCACGATCGTCGAGCCGGGCGCGCCCGCCGACCGCTACCTGGAGATCGGCTTCACCGCGGGCGCCGGCTCGCTGGCCCCCGGCGCCGACAGCGGGGACCTCCAGCTGCGCTTCCACCGCACCGGCTGGCTCCCGCTCGACCAGGGCGACGACTACTCCTTCGGGCCGGCCCAGACCGCGTACGCGAACTGGTCCAGGGTCACCGCGAGCGTGAACGGGGTCGCGGTGTGGGGCACCGCCCCCGTCGGCAACACTCCCGGACCGACCACGCCCCCCGTCGGCGCCGCGCTGTTCGACGACTTCGACTACACCGGCCACACCGACCCGGCGATCGGCGCGCACGGCTGGAACGTGCGCTCCGGCGGCGGCGGGCCCGGGGTCTCCGGCGCGACCTGGGCGCCCGAGAACGTCTCCTTCGCCAAGGAGGGCGGCAACTCGGTGATGACCCTGCGGACCACCACCGCAGGGACCGGCGAATCCACCCGGCAGACCGAGTTCCACAGCCGGGCGCAGAAGTTCAGGAACGGCACCTACGCGGCCCGGGTCCGCTTCGCCGACGCGCCGGTGAGCGGCCCGGACGGCGACCACCTGGTCCAGAGCTTCTTCGCGATCAACGACCTCAAGGCCCCGATGGCCGACGACTACGCCGAGTACGACTTCGAGTACCTGCCCAACGGCGGCTGGGGCGAGCCCGCCGACGTCTTCTACGCCACCTCCTGGGAGACCTACGGCCCCGACGGCGCCGACAACCGGCACACCGCGGTCCGGGCCGGCTACGCGGGCTGGCACGACCTCGTCCTGACCATCGACGACGAGGCCGTCGTCTACCACGTGGACGGCGCCGAGTTCGCCCGGCACGAGGCGCGCTTCCTCCCGGAGCGGCCCGTGGCGATCCACTTCAACCAGTGGCTGACCGACTTCGCCGGTCTGGCCTCGACGACCCCGCGCGCCTACGAGGAGAGCGTCGACTACGTCCTCCACGTCAAGGACCGGGTCCTGACCCCCGCCCAGGTCGGCGCCGCCGTCACCGCCTACCGGGCCGCCGGCACGACCTTCACCGACTCGGTCCCCGCCACCCCCTGACCCGCCGTCCGGCTGCCGGACGCGGTCGGGCCCGGGGCGGCGAACCGCCCCGGGCCCGTTCCGGCGGGATCAGACCGCCGAGGTGTACGCGGTGAAGAAGCGGCCCGGGACCGGAGAGCCCCCGCCGTTGAAGCAGATGGTGTAGAGGCTCACCGTCCCCGAGCTGCGGTTCCACGGCAGGGCCAGGCCGCACCAGTCGGGACCGGGCCCGAAGGCGGTGGCCTGCGCGGTGTCCGAGGGGACGCCCACGTTCGGGAGCGTGACGGTGTAGGGCACCGATCCGGCGAGCGTGTTGGCCGGGCCCGTCGAGTTGAAGTTGCCGCCGGGGGGCAGGCCGCCGTTGAACCACAGGTAGCCGAAGCGGTTCGGCGGGAACGCCGGCCCGTGGACCGCCCGCTTCAGGGAGTAGCTCAGCGTCCACCGCGTGTCGTACGGGGCGTTCGCCGCGTTGAAGCAGGCGACCACGACCGTCTGGCCGGACGAGGCGGGTGCCCAGTCAGCCACCTTGCAGCGCGCGCCCTGGGCCGCGTCGACGGCGGTGACCTCGATGTTCCCGTCGTAGCCGGCCGAGCCCAGGCCGGGGAGCCAGGCCTTCCAGATGCCGGACCCGCTACCGCCCCAGCTCACCGCGTTGGTCGCGCCGGTGGAGTTGTACTGGGTCAGCACCGCCCCGGTGGAGTTGGAGTAGACGTAGCCGTAGCCGCCGCCGGGCGGGGACGGCGTGCCGCTGCTGGTGGTGTAGAGCACGGTGAAGAGGGTGTTGGCGGGCGCCCCGCCGGGCCTGTAGCAGGCCACCGCGACGTCCTGGCCGGTGCCGGCCGAGCCCCAGCCCTTGATCTGGCACCAGTTGCCGGTCCGGCCGACGGCGGTGGCGTGGGCGATGCCGCCGGGGCCCGCGATCAGCGGGAAGTGCACGACGTAGGAACCGACGCCGGTCTGGTCGACCTTCACCGGGTTGGTGGCCGGCGAGGGCCAGTTGCCCCACTGCCGGGTGGTGTCCGGGACGTACCCGGGCGGCGGGGTCGGGTTGTCGAGGAACGCGAAGCCCCACCGGTCCGGCACGGCGGCGTGGGCCCGGCCGGCCGCCGGAAGGCTGGCGCCCACCAGCGCGGCCAGCACGGCGAGGACGAGCAGGACGGCGCGGACGGGTCTGAACGACGGTGCGACGGTGCCGACGTGCATGGGCGTACCCCCTGGGTGGTGAGGAGTGACGGGCGGCCTGCGCGGTGCTGCCTGCACTGCGGGCCCGTTCCCGGTCGCCGGGTCGGGCTGCGGCCGACGGGACGGCCGGCCCACGGGCGCGGCGGTACCCGGCCTCGGCCGGCAGTGTCGGGGGTCAGGCCCGACGGCGCTCACATCGTAGGGGGGCGTCATCCGGCGGCACAGACCTCCGGCATGGGCCGCCGGGTGCGTTGTCGGCCGATCACGGGCCGGCCCCGGCAGTCCCTCCCGCACCCTCCGTCCCCGCGGCCCCACCGGCCCGCGCCGCGCGGCGCCCCGTGCCCGGCCGCCACCGGCACACCCGCCCGCGCCGTCCCCCCGCGCCCCACCACCACTCCGGCGTCCCGCGCCGGCGCGCCCGGCCCGGGCTCCCGGCCGTGGCCGGAAACGGACGGCCGCCGGGGCGCGACGGCTGCCGGTGCGCCCCGCCGCTCGGGCCACCGGCACACCGGAATCGGGGCCGTGGCGCGTTGTCGTCGGCGGCACGGCCGGCCCATTGACCGCGTCCCTCCCCGGACGGTTGGCTCGGTACCGGCCGACCGCCGGGGGGCGGGCCGCGCTCGCCCGCCGCAGCGGGCCGGACGCGGCGAGGCACGGACGAGGGAGGGACCTCACCATGACCGGCACACCCGGCACACCCGGCACACCCGGCACACCCGCCACACCCGGCACGGACCGAGCGGACCGCACGGGCGGGACGGCCCGCGGCGCACGCCCGCGCCGGCGGGCCGGCGCGGCCGCAGCCCTGCTCGCCGCCGTCCTCGCCGGCACCGCCACCGCCGCGCCCGCCCGGGCCGCGGCGCCGTGGGCGGCCGACACCGTCCGGCTCAGCACCGGCCCGGCCGGCGTCCAGCCCGACGGCGACTCCTGGCCCGACAGCCTCAGTGCCAACGGGCGCTACGCCGTCTTCGGCTCCTCCGCCACCAACATCGTCGCCGGCGACACCAACGGACAGTCCGACGTGTTCGTCCGCGACCTCGTCACCGGCCGCGCCGAGCGGGTCAGCCTCACCGCGGCCGCCACCGAGGCCGACGGCTCCGCCATGGACGGCTCCATCAGCGGCGACGGCCGCTACGTCGTCTTCGCCTCCACCGCCGCGCTCGTGCCCGGCGACACCAACGGCGCGGAGGACGTCTACGTCCGCGACCGTTTCGCCGGCCGCACCGAGCGGCTGTCCGTCGGTGACCCGGCCCGCGAGCAGCCCGGACTGAACTCCTACCTGCCGACGATCAGTTCGGACGGCCGGTACGTGGCCTTCGCCTCCAGCAGGACCGACCTCGTCCCCGGCGGCACCCCGGCGCTCGCCAACGTCTACGTCGCCGACCGGCGGACCGGCGCCGTCCGCCTGATCACCGTCGGCGCGGACGGCTCCCCGGCGGACCGCCCCTCCGCCGCGCCCGTGCTCAGCGCCGACGGCAGCACCGTCGGCTTCATCTCCAAGGCCACCAACCTGCTGCCGCCCGGCGAGGGCGGGCCGGTCGATCCCGACGCCGCCCGCGCGAACGCCCCGGTCGTGGCCGCGGACCGTGCCGACGACCACGTACCCGGCCGGCCCGCCCACGCCCCCGAACGGGCCCCCCATCGGGCCCGGGCCGACGGCCGGGCCTCCGGGGCGAGCACCGAGATCCTCAAGCCCCGTCTGTACCCCTTCTACGTCCACACCCTGGCCACCGGGAAGACCGTCGGAGGCAGCCTCGACGAGAACGGCGAGCTCAGCGGCTCCTCCACGGGCGCGCTCAGCCCCGACGGGCGTTTCGCCGCCTACTCCCAGCTCGTCCCCAACCGGCCGGGCGACAGCGGCTTCGACCGGCACTACGAGATCCGCGTCCGCGACCTGCGGACCGGCACCGTCCGTCAGATCCCGCCCGGCCTCCCCGGCACCACCACGCTGGACGACTCCTTCGGCGCGGTGATCGCGTCGGGCAACCGCTGGGTGTACTTCACGTCCTACGCCGACAACCTGGTCGCCGGCGACACCAACGGCGGCGAGGACGTCTTCCGCCACGACCTGTGGACCGGGCGCACCGAGCGCGTCAGCGTCTCCGCCGACGGCGCCCAGAACCCCGGTCTCTCGTCCGGACCGGTCGTCGGTGCGCTCGGCACCACCGTGCTGTTCGCGTCCACCGACGGCACGCTCGTCCCCGGGGACACCAACACGTTCGGTGACGCCTTCGCCCGCCGGCTGCCGCCGTCCTGACCGGCGGTAGCGGGCCCCGGCGGGATCGCCGGGGCCCGCTCCGTCCCGGCAGGACAGGAGTCCGACGGGTCAGACGCTCGGGGCCGCGTCGGTGGGCGGCCGGTCGACGGCCGGGAGCGGCCCGGCGAGGTACACCGCCTGCGGGGCGAGGGCGGGGGCGGGCGCGGCCAGGGCTCCGGCGACGATCAGGCCGAGTCCGGCCAGGTGGAACGGGAGGGCGAGCAGGACCGGCGCGTTGATCGCCATGGCGAGCCCGAGTTCGTCGTAGAGGCTGTCCGTCGCGAAGGCCAGCACGACCGAGACGACGATCGGGCTCACCGCCATGACGAGGCAGCCGATCATCGCCAGGCGGGCGTTCCGCCCCCTGCGGCGCAGGAAGGTGCCGGCCACGACGGCTCCGGCCAGCGGGACGAGGACGTTGGCGGATCCGACGATCAAGCTGACCAGCCGGGCCGTCTCGTAGTCGGTCACAGCACTCCATCAGTGGTCGGAAGCCGGTGGGTCGGCGAGCAGCACCTCTCGGAACGCGAAGATAGCGGTCCGGCAGGGCCGCGTACAGCCGGATTCACCGCACGCCCGGCCCTGCCGGGCCGCACCCCCGCGCTCACCCCGCCGGACGGCTGAGCAGACGCCCGTCCGCCGAGACGGCGAGGAGGCGGCCGGCGTGGGCGGCGAGGGCGACGGCCGGCGGGAACGAGCCCTCCGCCGGGACGAACGGGACACCCGGCCCGGCTGTCGGGGGGCGGGTGGCGAGGCCGGTCGGGGTGAGCGCGTGCAGGCGGCCGTTCAGCACCGCGAGGGCCGTGGCGCCGGCGGCGGGACCGAGCGGACGCCACGGCTCCTCGGGGGCGAGGGCGGACCGGTGGTGCAGGGTGTCGTCGTGCGGGGTGACGGCGAACAGCGTGCCGTCGCAGACCGCGAGCGCCGCCGTCCCGCGCGGGACGTGACCGGCGGCGGCCCAGGGGGCCGGACCGGGGACGGGGTCGCGGGTGAGCAGCCGGTCGTCCTCGGTGACGGCCAGCAGGGCGAGCGGGACCGGGCCGGCGGCCTCGCGCGGGGCGGTGAGGCAGCGGATCGGGGCGACCGGTGCGGCGGCGGGCCCGGGGGCGCTGCCGGTCCGCGCCCCGGCGGCGGGCCCGGACACGGGCGGGCAGGGCGTCCAGGGGAGGTTCTGGTCGCCGGGCTCACGGTGGAGCAGGGTGGTGCCGTCCCCGGCGACGGCGAAGAGCAGTCCCTCGCACACGGCGAGGGCCCGCAGCCCCTCCGCCGGACCGACGGTGTGCCAGCGCGGTGCGGCGGCGCCGCCGAGGCGGTCGAGGACGTTGCGGGTGATCCGGTCGACCACCGGATCGCCCAGGGCCCGACCCCAGTTGATGGTGGCGGCGTTGAAGACGGTCCCCGCGCCGAGCCGGTGGACGCCCATGGTGGCCCAGCCACCCTGCCCGTGGGCACGCCAGTGCCGCAGGTCGGCGGTGGCGAGGACGGCGAAGGAGCGGGGGGTGCCGTCGCGGCCGGTGGCCCGCGGGACGCCGGCGGACCAGTCGAGTTCGGCGGCGTCGGTCTCGTAGCCGAGGGCGCCGCGCGCGAAGGTGTCGCCGTCGGCCAGACCGGTGCCGTCGAAGACCCAGTGGTCGGCGAAGCGGACGGTGTACGACTCGCGGCCGATGACCGCCATCCCGTCGCCCCAGGCGCCGGCGCCGTGACGGAAGCTGACGCCGGTCATGGTGTTCTCCGGACGGTCGACCGGGGAGCTGGACCACTCGACGGTGGCACGGCGCGGGTCGGTGGCGGTGACCGGGTCGGCGGCGGCGTCCCGGTGGCAGACCAGGGTGCGGCCGCCGTCCTCCAGGCGGATCTGCCACCACGCCGTATTGGCCGCGAAGAAGGCCAGGTTGCCGCCCCGGCGGGCGAACTCCTCGACGGTGTCCCGCATTTCGGCGGACCAGTACTCGTCGTGCCCGTTGACGACCAACAGCCGGTAGGAGGAGAGGAGTTCGGCGCCACCGGGCCGGTCGTGCAGGTCGAGTCCGGAGCAGTACTCGACCGGGTATCCGGCCCGGGGCAGCCAGTGGAGCAGCGGCTCCTCCCAGCGCTCGGGCGGCGGGCCGCCGCCGGGCGCGTCGAGCGGGACCCGGGCGGCGCGGTCCGGCTGTTCGGCGTAGTAGAGGCCCCGGCCGGGCTGCCCGGCCCGGTGGTAGGCGCGCCAGGTGGCGAACGGGATCGAGACCAGGGTGCCGGAGACGGCGCCGGGCCGGGCGGCGCGCACCACGAACCAGACCTCGTGCTCGGCGTCCCGCTCGGGAGCGGGCTGCTCCGGGCGCTCGTCGTGGAAGCTCGCCCGGTAGAGCGAACTCGGCCAGCCGACGGGCACGGTGAGGTCGAAGAGCCGCCCGGTGACGGCCGTCTTGAGCCGGACCTCGCCGGTCACCGCGTCGGTGACGACGACCCGCCCGCGCAACGGCCGGCCGCCCCGGCCGCCCTCGCCCCCGTCGTCGCCGTCGTCGCCGGGGGCGAGGTGGAAGCGGAGCCGCCCGCCCTGCACGCACGAGGTGCCCTCCGCGCGGGCGAGCGGCCTCGGGACCGGGCCCGCCGTCACGAGTCCGCGTCCCGGTACCCGGCGAGCAGCCCGGGCAGGTCGGCGAGCCGGGGCGGCCGGCCGGCGGCGGAGGCGACGACGACCTCCTCGATCGCCCGCAGATGGGCGTGGACGGCGTCCGGGGGCAGGTAGGCGGTGTCGGCGGTCAGGGTGACGGTGAGGGCCGTGTCGTCCCCGGTCAGGTGGAGGCAGTAGCGGCAGGCGACCCGCTCCTGGGTGGCCGGGAAGTCGAGGACGGTCCGCCGGCGGAGCGCGGCCAGCTCCTCCCCGGCCGGCAACGCCCCCTCGCGGAGCGGCCGTTCGACCAGTCGCATGTCGTTGAAGCAGCAGTAGGGGTGGACCTCGGTGCCGCGCTCGCGGGCGATCCCGGCGAGCAGGGCGTCCCACTCCACCGGGTCGTAGGCGGCGGCCCGGTAGCCGGCCAGCGCGGCCCGCCAGGCGGCCGGGAGCAGGTCGGTGAAGACGATCCGGCCGTCCGGGTCCGCCGGCAGGTCCAGGACGACCAGGGCGTCCTGGGAGAGCGTGCCGACGAGGTCGCGGTGGTCCCGGGCGGCCCGGTTCCCGGCGATGGGCAGGACGGCCGCGGCCGGGTGCCCCTGGTCGGCGGCGACCAGGACCGCCGAGGCGGCGAGCAGCACCGTGGAGCCGCTGACCAGGTGGGCGGCGGCCAGCGCGTCGACCGCCGGCGGAAGGGCCGCGGAGACCAGCCGGCCGGTCCAGAACCGGGGCGTGCGCGGCTCGGCGACCGGCTCGGCGAACATGGTCGGCGGCACCCGGCGCAGGTCCGCCTCCCAGCGGGCCAGCGCGGCGGCGCCCCGGCGCCGGCCGGCCGGTCCGTGCTGCTCGTGCGCGAGGTCGAACGGGGTGTCGGCGCAGGGCCGGCCCGCGGAGCCGCGCCGGACCAGCAACCGCAGGTCCCGCAGCAGCACCTCGGCGCCGTGGCCGTCGGAGGCCAGGTGGCAGAGGGCCAGCACGGCGTGGGTGATCCGGCCGCCGCTGCGGACCGCGCCGATCCGGACCGGCCACTCCTGCGTGTAGTCGAACCGCCGCCCGGCGAGCACGGCGAGCAGGTCCTCGGCGGCCTGCCCGGCTCGGGCCGGATCGGGCTCGTCGTGGACGGTCACGCCGATCTCGCCGCCGTCGAGGAGGTGCTGGCGCGGTTCGCCGTCCTCGTCCAGGACGAGTCGGGTGCGGAGCGCCTCGTGCCGGGTGAGCAGCGCGGCGACGGCCTCGGCGAACCGCGGCACGTCGACGGGGGCTCCCCGGTCGGCGAGCGGGAGCACCCGGCCCAGGTTGAAGTAGTGGTCGTTGGGCACGGTGCGGCCGATGGCGTGCCAGATGGCGCGCTGGCCCCAGGTGAGCGGGGCGAGGCCGGTGCGGGTGCCGGTGAAGGCGACGGTGAGGTCGCCCGGACCGGCCGGGGGCGGGTCGGTCACGGCCGACCCGTCCACGTCCACGGCCGGCCCGGCTTCGGCGGGTCCGCTCATCCGGTGGGCTCCACCCCGAGTCGGCGGAGGCGTTCGGCCAGGCCGTCCAGGCCCTCCGCGTGGAGCGCCGGGTCACCGAGGTCGATCAGCACCTCGTACTCCTCCTCCAGGCCGTCGGCGAGGCGCAGCAGTGCCAGCGAGGAGACCCCGAGGGCTGTCAACGAGGCTTCGGAGGCGAGGAGTTCGTCCTGTCCGAGCTGCCCGTCGGTGGCGTCGGAGAGCAACGCGGCGAGGCGGCGACGCAGGGCGTCGGCGGGGGCGGGCGCGGCGGCGTTCACCGGGCGGCCCCGCCGGTGGCGGCCGCCTGCTCGGCGAGGCGGCGGCGCAGGCTGAGCGGGCGGATGTCCGGCCAGACCCGGTCGACGTGGGCGGCGCACTCCTCCTCCGTCCCGACGAACCCCTCGGCACGCCAGCCGGCGGGCAGCGGGGCGCCGGACGGCCAGAGGGCGTGCTGCTCCTCGTCGTTGACGACCACCTGGTACGCGGTTGCGGTGCTCACGGGCTACTCCTTGCGAAGGTCGGCGACGGCGGCGACGACGCCGCGCACGGTCGGGGTGTCGAAGAAGACGTCCAGCGGGACGGTGACGCCGAGCTGTCGGCGGATCCGGGCGGCGATGGACGTCATCAGCAGCGAGTGGCCGCCGAGGTCGAAGAAGTCCTCGTCCGGCCCGAGGTCGTCCAGCCGCAGCACCTCGCGCCAGATGGCGAGCACGGCGGCGGTGGTGTCGTCGGGCTCGTCCGGCCCGGTGGCCGGGGCGGCCGGCTCCGGCCGGACGGTGACCGGTTCGGGCAGGGCCGCGCGGTCCAGCTTGCCGTTCGGGGTGAGCGGGAACGCGGCGAGCACGACGTAGGCGCTCGGCAGGACGGCGGCGGGCAGGGTGGCGGCGAGGTGGGCGCGCAGTTCGTCCGGCCCGGGCGGAGGACCGGCGGGACCGGCGGGGACGACGTAGGCGGCGAGCCTGCGGTCACCGTCGGGGCCGTACAGGGTGGCGGCGGCCCGGGCCACGGCCGGGTGTTCGGCCAGCCTGGCCTCGATCTCGCCGAGTTCGATCCGGTGGCCGCGCAGCTTGACCTGCGTGTCGGCGCGGCCGACGTACTCCAGGGCGCCGCCGGGGTGCAGCCGGACGAGGTCGCCGGTGCGGTAGAGCCGGGCGCCGGGCGGCCCGTACGGATCGGGGAGGAAGCGGGTGGCGGTGAGGCCGGGGCGGCCCCGGTAGCCGTGGGCGACGCCCGCACCGCCGAGGTACAGCTCGCCCGCCAGCCCGGAGGGGACGGGGTGCAGGCGTTCGTCCAGGACGTGGGCGCGGGTGTTGGCGAGCGGCTCGCCGATGCTGACCCGGCCGTCGGTCTCGACGGGTTCGGCGAGGGTGGACCAGACGGTGGTCTCGGTGGGGCCGTAGACGTTGACCAACCGGGCGGTGGCGGCGGCCAGTTCGGCCGCCAGCGGGGCGGGCAGCGCCTCGCCGCCGGTGAGCGCGGTCAGACCGGGCGCCGCACCCCGGAGGCCGGCGTCGAGCAGGACCCGCCAGCCGCTGGGGGTGGCCTGGACGTGGCTGATCCGCTCGCGCCCGATGAGCCGGAGCAGCGCGGGCCCGTCCCGGTGGGCGCCCTCGGGGGCGAGGACGACCCGGCCGCCGGTGGTCAGCGGGAGCAGCAGCTCGACGGTGGAGATGTCGAAGGAGAGCGAGGTGAGCCCGAGCCAGCGGTCCTCCGGGCGGCTGCCGAGCCGGTCGCGCAGGGCGGCGAGCAGGTTGGCGAGCGCGCCGTGCGGCACCTCGACGCCCTTGGGAGTGCCGGTGGAGCCGGAGGTGTAGAGGACGTAGGCGGGGTGGGCGGGCGAGGGGCCCGCGGGCAGCGCGGGCCCCTCGCCCGGTCCGGGGGCGCCCGCCGGTGCGGGGGCCAGGTCGCCGGGCGCGAGGTCGCCCGGCCCGGAGGGTTCGCCGGTGACCCGGAGGGCGAGCCCGGCGTCGGCGCGCAGGAAGGCGAGCCGCTCGGCCGGGTACTCGGGGTCGAGCGGCAGGTAGGCGGCGCCGGCGGCCAGCGTGGCGAGGACGGCGACCAGCTGGTCCCGGCCGCGCGGCAGCGCGATGCCGACCAGCGTGCCGGGGCCGGCGCCGTGCCGGGTGAGCGCGGCGGCGGCGTGCGCGACCAGGGCGGCGAGTTCGCGGTAGGAGTGCGCGACGCCGTCGGCGACTAGGGCGACGGCGTCCGGGGTGGCCGCCGCGCGGGCGGCGAACAGGGCGGGGACGGTGTCCTCGGCGAGCTCGGGACGGGGCGCCGGTGCGGCCGGCCGGACGGCCCGTTCGTCGGGGCCCAGCAGCGGCAGGTCGCCGACGGGGGTGGCGGGGTCGGCGACCACGCCGTCCAGCAGGGTGGTGAGGTGGCCCGCGATCCGTTCGGCGACACCCGGTGTGAGGGCCTCCGTCCGGTACTGCAGGCTTCCGGTCAACTCGCCCTCGGAGTCGACGAACTGGAGGTGGAGGAGGTTGCGGGCGGTGCCCGCGAAGCCGGTCCAGCGGACCGTCGCGGCGAGGTCCCCGGCCGTGGTGCCCGCGGCGGCGAAGCCGGGGCCCGCGGTGCCGGCGGGCCGGCGGCGGTAGCTGAGGGAGAGCGGGGTGAGCGCGGTGCGCGGGGTGAGGCCGCGGACGGCCCGGCCGAGCGGCACGGTGCGGTGCCGGTACAGCGTGCGCAGTTCCCCGCGCACGGCCCGGGCGAAGGCGGCGAACGGCTGCCCGGCCGACGGCTCGGTGAACAGCGGCAGTTCGTTGACCGCCAGGCCGACGGCGGTCTCCTCGCCGGGGCGTCGGACGGAGAGTTCGAGGGCGGTGGCGGGCGCCCGGTTGCCGTAGCGCAGCAGCAGGGCGTGCCAGGCGGCGGTGAGCAGCTCGAAGCGGGTGACGCCCAGCCGGTCGGCCGTGCCGGCCAGCGCGGTGTACCGGGCGCCGGTCAGTCGGAAGGGGACGGCGGCGCCGGGCCCGGGGGCGGTTCCGCCGTCCGCCGGCTGCCGCAGCCCGGGCAGGACCGGCACACCGGGCTCGCGCCAGCGGTCGGCCCAGTACGCGGTGGCGTCCGCGACGTCCTGCGGCGCCGGTTCGGCCGCGGCGGGGGCGGGCGGCGCCGATTCCCGGAGGTCACCGCGGTAGGCGGCGGCGAGGTCGGCGACCAGCCGGTCCTTGGACTCGCCGTCGAAGGCGAGGTGGTGGACGGTCACCAGCAGGACGTGCCGGCCCGGCCCGGTCCGGTACAGGCCGAACCGGGCGAGCGGCCCGGCGACCAGGTCGAAGCGGGCGGCCGTCTCGTCGGCGAGCAGTTTGTCGAGCTCGTCCTCGCCGCAGTCGGCCACCCGCAGCTCGGGCGCGGGACCGGCCAGGACGGCGGTGCCGTCGGGGGCGATCCGGCTGCCGAGCGCGGGGTGCCGGCGGGCGACCGCGGCGCAGGCGCCGGCCAGCGCCGGGACGTCGAGCGGGCCGTCGAACCCGACGGTGACGGCGAGGTGGTAGGCGGCGCTGGCGTCGAGGGTCTGCTCGGTGAGCCAGATGCCGTGCTGGGCGGGGCTGAGGGGGGTGCTCATCGGGGTGCCTCGGGGGACTCGTGGGTCGTCAGGAGCCGGCGCAGTTCGCGTTTGAGGACCTTCCCGCCCTCGTTGCGGGGCAGTGCGTCGCGGAACAGGACGGTGGCCGGAAGCTCGTGCGCGGCGAGCCGGTCGAGCAGGAAGGCGCGCAGCTCGGCGGGGGTCGGTGCCGCGTGCTCGGGCCCGGCGCCGGGGGCGAGCACGACGACGGCGGCGACCACGCTGCCCAGCACCGGGTGCGGGATGCCGAACGCGGCCGCGTCGGCGACCAGCGGGTGGCGGTGCAGGGCGTTCTCGACCTGGAGGGTGGACACCTTGTGGGCGCCGGACTTGATCACGTCCCTCTCCCGGTCGAGCAGGTGGAGGAAGCCGTCGGCGTCGATCCGGCCGAGGTCGCCCATCCGGACCCAGCGGCCCTGGAACACCGTCGTGTCCCGCTCGCCGAGGTAGCCGCGCGGGGCGGTCGGCGAACGGAGCCAGAGCTCGCCCGGTTCGCCGGGCGGCAGCGGCCGGCCGTCGGCGTCGGTGATCCGCAGGTCGGCGAGCGACGCCGGCTGCCCCGGCGACTCCGGGTGCTCCGGGTCGAAGAGCAGGGTGACCTGGGCGGGCGCGGCCTCGGTGGAGGTGTAGTAGTTGGCGATCTGGGCGTGCGGGAAGGCCCGGCCGAGGGCCAGCGCGACCGCTTGTGGGAGGGCCGCGGCGGTGGAGCCGACCAGCTTGACGCCGTCCAGCGCACCGGGGGCGTCCGCCCCTGCCTTGGCGAGGGCGGCCGAGCCGAGCAGTTCGATCGCCGTCGCGGGGACGAGGAAGACGCTGCCGACGTCGTGTTCGGCGATCAGCCGGAGGAACCGCAGCGGGGTGAACTGGGGGGCGGCGATGCAGGCGGCGTGCGCGTTGAGCGCGTTGACCAGCATGGTCTGGCCCGCGTTGGTGCCGACGGGGAAGGAGTGCAGGAACGCCGTGGAGTGCCGCAGCGGGCGGCGGCGCTCGTCCAGGGTGCAGCCGTACGCCAGGTTGGCGTGGGTGGCGGTGACGCCCTTGGGCGTGCCGGTGGTGCCGGAGGTGTAGAGGATCTGGGCGGGGGCCGCCGGATCGGCGGGCGGGAGGCCGGGATCGGCGGGGTGGCCGGCGGCGTCCGCCTCGGTGAGGGCCGTCACCCCGTCCGCGGCGGCGGGGGCGTCCGCCGCCGCGTGCACGAGGAACCGGGCCCCGGAGTCGGCGAGGGCGTGCGCGGTGACGGCCGGGGCGAGCCGGTCGGAGAGCGGGACGGCGACGCCGCCGGCCCGGAGCACGGCCAGGTGGGCGACGGCGTAGGCCGCCCAGTCGGCGGTGCCGTGGCGCAGGCCGACCCGGTCGCCGGAGCGGAGTCCGGCGGCGCGCAGCGCGCCGGCGAGCGCTCCCGAACGGGCTTGCCAGGCGCCGAAGTCGAGCCGGTCGGGGCCGTTGACGATCGCGGTCCGCCCGGCGTGGGCGGCGGCCCGGTGGGCGAGCAGCTCGGGGAGGGTGGCGGGGGCGCGGTTCACGCGGCGCCCGCCTTCGCCCGGTCCGCGGCTTCCGTCGCGGCCCGGCGGTCGGCCGCGAGGCGGGCCCGCTCGCGCAGCCCGACCAGGTCGTCCGGTTCGGCGTCGGGCACGTCCCGGTCGAAGCGGGCGAGCGCGGGCAGCCGCAGTCCGACGGCGACCAGGACGAGCATGGCGAGGCCGAACAGCACGTACATCAGGGCGATGCCGCGCCCGGGGCCGGTGCCGATCAGCGGGCCGAAGACCGGGGCGAGCCCGCCGCCCGGCTCCATCAGCGGGCCGAACACGGCCGAACCCAGCGGGGCGATGACGCCGTGACCGAGCGGCAGGGTCGACCACGCGACCAGGGTGTTGAGCGCGAAGACGCGGCCGTGGAACCGCTGCGGGACCTTGACCTGGACGATCGTCGAGTAGACGCCGTTGACCAGGGAGAGCGCGAAGGACATCCCGAACGCCCCCGCGGCGATCACCCAGAGGCCGGCGTTCAGGCCGGTGACGGCCCCGGCCAGGGCGAGCAGGGCGGCCAGGCCCAGCATCCCGCGCAGCCGGTGCCGGCGCGGTCCGCCCCAGAAGCCCATGGTGACGCCGCCGAGCAGCGCGCCCGCGCCGCCGGCCACCGCCACCCGGGCGGCGCCGTCCAGGTCGTCGAAGGCGAGCACCATGGGCGTGATGAGCAGGAACAGCGGGGAGAGGAAGACGTTCAGCCCGGCGAACCAGAGCAGCATGGCCCGGAAGCCCCGGTTGCGCCAGGACCAGCCGAAGCCCTGCTTGATCTCCGCGGTGAGGGACTCGCGCCGGGTCCAGGGCAGCGTGCGGGGGAACCGCACCGCGAGCAGGATGCCGATCGCCAGGACGTAGCTGGCCACGTCGATGATCAGGATGCCGCGCAGGCCGATCGCCGCCATCAGCGCCACGGCCACCAGCGGCACGACGAACTGCGCCGTTCCGAAGGCGAGCTGGACGATCCCGTTGGCATGGCCGAGGTACTGCTTGGGGACGATCTGCGGCACCGCGGAGGCGTAGGCGAGGCGTTGGAAGGTGAGTGCGACGGAGAGCACGCCGAGCAGGACGTACACCTCCCACGAGTGCAACTGCCCGGCGAGCAGCAGGGCGAGCATCGCGGCCTGGGTGGCCCCGGCCGCGACGTCCCCCGCGAGCATCACCTTCCGCCGGTCGAGGCGGTCGACCAGGGCGCCGGCCAGCGGGCCGACCAGGATGCCGGGGAGCATGGCGACGACGGCGTAGAGCGCGTACCGCGCCATCGAGCCGGTCTCCAGCAGGATCCAGATCGGCAGGGCGAACTCGGTGAGCGCGGAGCCGGTGATGGAGGCCAGCTGGCCGGTGGCGACGGCGAGGAAGCGGCCGAGGCCGGGCTGCGGGCCGTCGGGCTCCGCCGGGGTCGGCGCGGCCTCGGGGGCGAGCGGCGTGTCCGGGTCGACCGCGGCGTCGGGGGCGACCGGCGTGAGCGGGCCGGTCTCGCCGTGGAACCACCAGGAGTTCTCCGGCGCCCGGGCGGGCAGGTCACCGGTCTCCCCCGCCAGCACCGCGCGGTGCACGGTGGTGACCGCCTCCGCGACCTCGGCGGCCCGGTACTTGACGAAGAAGTGACCGCCCTGGTCGAGCACGGCCACGGCGGAGCGCTCGGCGAGCAGCAGCCACTCGCGGTAGCGCTCCTGGTAGAAGTCCGCGGCCGGGTCGTGGTCGCCGACCAGCGAGACCAGCGGCGCCCGCAGCCGGGGCGCGCCCGCGGCCACCTCCGCGATGGCGCGGGTGAAGTACGCCTCGGCGGCCTTGGAGTCCCGGCGCATGTTGCCGACGATGAACCGGATCTGGTCCTGGTCGAGCTCGGAGGTGTCGACGCCCATGCCGGTGAGCCAGTTGACGTAGACCCGGTCGCCGAGCAGCGGCTCCAGCGAGGCGAGTCCGCTGAGCGCGGTGAGCACGCGGCTGCGCGGCTTGGCGAACGGGAACTGGGCGCCGGCGTAGACCGCCTCCAGCTCCCGCCCGGAAGCCTCCAGCAGACGGGCGGTCGCGACGGCCAGCGCGGTGCCGACGCCGCAGTGCCCGTAGACCACGACGGGCCCGTCGACCCGTTCGCGGACCTCCGCGGCCAGTTGCTCGGCCAGTTCGTCGAAGGGCAGGTGTTCCTCGGTGACGCCGATGTCGTGGCCGGGGATGGCCACCGCCCACAGTTCGGTGTCGGCGGGCAGCAGGTCGGCGACGGGCTGGTAGACGACGGCGCTGCCGCCGCCGTACGGGACGCAGACCAGGGTGAGCCGGCGGCGGTCGGCGGGGACGGGCCGGGTGAGCCGGTGCAGCAGGCGGCGCGGGCCGCGGTCCTGCTCGTCGAGGGCGGCGAGCGCGGCGAGGTCGCGGACGGTGCGGCAGGTGAAGAGGTCCATCACGCTGACCGGGCGGGCCCCGGCCTCGGGGAGCCGCCGGCGGGCCTTGGCGACCACCTGGGTGGCGAGCAGCGAGTGGCCGCCGAGGTCGAAGAAGTCCTCGTCGGTGCCGACCTCGGGCAGGCCCAGCACCTCGGCCCAGATCTCGGCGAGCACCCGCTCGGCGGGTGTCCGGGGCGCGGTGGCGCCGGCGTCGCGGCGCAGGCGCGGCGCGGGCAGGGCCCGGCGGTCGAGCTTGCCGTTGGGGGTCAGCGGCAGCGCCGGGAGGACGGCGAAGGCGGTGGGCACCTGGTGGTCGGGGAGGGTCCGCTTGAGCGCGGCGCGCAGGGCGGCGGGGTCGGGCTCGTCGGCGCCGGGCTCGGGGACGAGGTAGCCGACGAGCCGCTTGTCGCCGGGCCGGTCCTCGCGCACGACCACGGCGGCGTCGGCGATGCCGGGCCGGGCGCGCAGGGCGGCCTCGGTCTCACCGGGTTCGATCCGCAGGCCCCGGATCTTGACCTGCTGGTCGATCCGGCCGAGGTGTTCGAGGGCTCCGTCGGGCCGGCGGCGGGCGAGGTCGCCGGTGCGGTACAGGCGGGCACCCGGCGGGCCGTAGGGGTCGGGGACGAACCGGGCGGCGGTGAGGCCGGGTCGCCGGTGGTAGCCGAGGGCGACGGCGGGGCCGCCGATGTGCAGTTCGCCCGGGGCGCCGGGCGGCACCGGCCGGAGTGCCTCGTCCAGGACGTAGAGGCGGGTGTTGTCGATCGGCAGGCCGATCGGGACGGTCTCCAGCGGGCCTTCGCACTCCCAGGCGGAGACGTCGACGGCGGCCTCGGTGGGGCCGTACAGGTTGGCGAGCGCGCAGCCGGGCAGGCGGCCGGTGAACTCCCGTGCGGTGTCGGGCGGGAGGGCCTCACCGCTGCACACGACGCGGCGCAGTGCGGTGCACTCCTCGATGCCGTCCTCGGCGAGGAAGACGGTGAGCATGGCGGGGACGAAGTGGGCGACGGTGACGCCGGCCCGCACGATCAGGTCCCGCAGGTAGCCGCTGTCCTTCTGGCCGCCGGGCTTGGCGAGGACGATCCTGGCGCCGGTGGTGAGCGGCCAGAAGAACTCCCAGACGGAGACGTCGAATCCGGCCGGGGTCTTCTGCAGGACGGCGTCCCCGGGGCCGATCCGGTAGGCGTCCTGCATCCACCGGATGCGGTTGGCGATGGCCCGGTGGGTGTTGGGGACGCCCTTGGGGCGGCCGGTGGAGCCGGAGGTGTAGATCAGGTACGCGGTGTCGTCGGGGGCCGGCCCGACGGGACCGGCGGGACCGCCGGTCCGGGTTCTCGCCCGGTGCCACTCGGCCGGGTCGTCGAGCAGCAGGACGCGCGCGGTGCAGCCGTCCGGGACGGGGAGCCCGCGCTGGGTGAGCAGGACGGGTGCGGCGCTGTCCGCGAGCAGGAAGGCGAGCCGCTCGGCCGGGTACTCCGGTTCGAGCGGGGTGTAGCCGGCGCCGGCGCGGAGCACGCCGAGCAGGCCGGCGACCAGCTCGGGCGAGCGTTCGGCGCTGACCGCGACCAGGCTGCCGGGGCCGATCCCCTCGGCGGCGAGGCGGGCGGCGATCCGGTCGGCGGCCGCGTCTAGCTGACGGTACGTCAGGACGGGCTTGCCCTCGAAGGCGACGGCGACCGCGTCCGGGGTGCGGGCGACCTGTTCGGCGACCAGGGCGGTCAACGTGGTGGCCGGGCGGTCCACGGCGGTGTCGTTGAACTCGTCGATCTCGAAGCCGCGTTCGGCCTCCGGGAGCTCGCCGAGGGCGGACAGCCGGGTGTCCGGATCGGCGGCGACGGCGGTGAGCAGCCGGCCGAGGTGTCCGGCGAGGCGGGCGATGTCGCCCTCGGCGAACAGGTCGGTGTTGTAGTTGAACGAACCGAGCAGGCCCTGCGGCCACTCCTGGAGGAAGAGTTCCAGGTCGAACCGGGTGCCGCTGGCCCGCACCCCGAACGGCTCCACCTCCACCGGCAGTCCGTCGATCCCGTCGCGCTGGGTGGCGTAGTTCTGCACCGCGAGGACGGCCTGGAAGACCGGCGGCCGGGTGACGTCGCGGGGCACCTTGAGCTCGGTGACCAGCTGGGCGAAGGGCAACTCCTGGTGGGCGTAGGCCTCCAGGCAGGTCTCCCGGGTGCGGCGGAGCAGCTCGGTGAAGGCCGGGTCGCCGTCGAGGCGGGCGGGCAGGGCCAGCACGTTGACGAACATGCCGACCAGGGCTTCGAGTTCGGGCTCGGTGCGGCCCGCGACGGGCGAGCCGACCGCGAACTCCCGCTGCCCGCTGTACCGGGCGAGCAGGGCCTGGAAGGCGGCCAGCAGCACCATGTGGACGGTGGCGTCGTGCTGCTTGCCGAGCGCGGTGAGCCGGTCGAGCAGGTCCCGGTCGACCGCGAAGCCGTAGCCGGCGCCGTCGAAGGTCTGGCGCGGCGGCCGGGGGCGGGAGAAGGCGAGCTCCAGCGGTTCGACGCCGGCCAGCTCCCGGCCCCAGTGCGCGACCTCGGCGGCGAGCCGACCGCCGCTCAGCCGCTCGCGCTGCCAGATGGCGAAATCACCGTACTGGACGGCGAGTTCCGGCAGCGGGTCGGGCCGGCCGGCCGCGTACGCGGCGTAGCCGCGGAGGATCTCGCCGAGCAGTACCTCGCTGGACCAGCCGTCGCCCACACTGTGGTGGACGACCAGCAGGAGGACGTGGTCGTCGTCGGCGAGCCGGATCAGCAGGGCACGCAGCAGCGGGCCGTTCTCCAGGTCGAACGGGACGGCGGAGGTCTCGTCGACCAGCCGTTCGGCGTGCGCCTCGCCGTCGGCGTCGGTCACCGTGAAGGCGGCCGGGCCCGCCGGGTCGACGGCCAGCAGCGGGCGGCCGTCCTCGGTGGCCGGGTACCGGGAGCGGAGGGTCTCGTGCCGGGCGACGGAGGCGTCCAGGGCGCGGCGCAGGGCTCCGGCGTCCAGCGGCCCCCGCAGCCGCCGGACCACCGGGATGTTGTAGGCCGCGGTGCCCGGTGCGAACTGCTCCATGAACCAGAGGCGTTCCTGGGCGAAGGAGAGCGGTACGGGCGCGTCGGCGGCGCGGCGCGGGATCGCCCCGCGCGGGGCGGTGCGGGCGCGCAGCCGCCGGCTGAGCAGCTCCCGCTTCGCGGCGGTGAGACCGGCGGCCGGCGGCTCGGCCGCCCGGGCCGGGACGGTGACCGCAGGGGCCTCGCCGGTGGGCGACGGGGCGGTGGGCGACGGGTCCGCCGGAGGCGCGCCCGCAGCGGGCGCGTCCGCCCCGGCGGCGGAGATGGTGATGTCGGTGCTCATTGCGGCGTTGCGGTCCCTTCCAGGGCGTCCTGCGCGGCGAGCAGTTCCTCGACGGCGTCGTCGGACAGCGCGGCGAGCTCGGCGACCAGGGCGGCTTCGACGGCGTCGGCGAAGGCGGCCACCGTGCGGTGGGTGAAGAGGGTGCGCAGCGGGACGGCGAGGTCGGCCGTCCCGCGGATCCGGGCGATGACCCGGGTGGCGAGCAGGGAGTGGCCGCCGAGATCGAAGAAGTCGTCGTGGACGCCGACCCGGTCGAGGCCGAGCACCTCCTGCCAGACCTCGGCGACCAGCTCCTCCGCCTCGGTGCGCGGGGCGAGGTAGGCGGCGCGCAGGTCGGGGCGGGTGTCGGGGGCGGGCAGGGCCCGGCGGTCGAGCTTGCCGTTGGGGGTCAGCGGCAACGCGTCGAGCGCGACCAGGGCGTTGGGCACCAGGTGGGCGGGCAGGGTGGCGGCCAGGGCGACCCGCAGCGCGGCCGGGTCGGGAGCCCCCGCGCCGGGCGCGGGCACGACGTAGCCGACCAGGCTGTCGCCGCGGGCGACCACCGCGGCCTCGCCGATGCCGGGCCGGGCGAGCAGCGCCGACTCGACCTCGCCGGGCTCGATCCGGTAGCCGCGCACCTTGACCTGCGCGTCGATCCGCCCGAGGAACTCCAGGGCGCCGTCGGCGCGGTGGCGCACCAGGTCACCGGTGCGGTAGCGGCGGGCGCCGGGCGGGCCGTCCGGGTCGGGGACGAAGGCGCGGGCGGTGGCCCCCGGCCGGCCGAGGTAGCCGTCGGTGACACCGGCCCCGCCGACGACCAGCTCGCCGGGAGTGCCGGGCGGTACGGGCGCGCCGTGGCGATCGAGCACGGCGACGGTGGTGGCGCCGATCGGCCGGCCGATCGGCGGGCGGTGTCCGGCGTCCGCGGCGGTGAGGTCGGCGGTGGTGGCGATGACGGTGGTCTCGGTGGGGCCGTAGGAGTTGACCAGCCGGACGCTGTCGCCGAAGCGGGCCCGCCAGGCGGCGACGGCCTCCGGGGCGACCTGGTCGGCCCCGAGGATCAGCAGCCGCAAGCCGGGCGGCCAGGGGGTGGCGTCGAGGTCGGCGGCCAGCCGGTGCCAGTACGGCGTGGGCAGGTCGAGGACGGTGAGGCCGGCGGCGGACGGCTCGGCGAGCTGGTCGGGCAGTGCGGCTCCGGCATCGGCGACCACCAGGGCGGCGCCCGCGGCGAGGGCCGGGAACACCTCCTCGGCGCAGGTGTCGAAGGAGAGCGAGGCGTACTGGAGCACCCGGTCGGCGGCGGTGATGCCGTAGCCCTCGCGCATCCAGGCGACCCGGGCGGCGAGCGCGCGGTGCGGGACGAGGACGCCCTTGGGGGTTCCGGTCGAACCGGAGGTGTAGACGAGGTAGGCGGTGTCGTCCGGGCCGGCGGCGGCCCCGGCCGCGAGCGGCGCGGGCGCGACGTCCGGGGCCGGTCCGCCGCGGCCGTCCGCGTCGGCGGGGAGGACCGGGCGGGCGGGGAGGACGGGGATCACCGGGACCGCGGTGGTCAGGCCGTCGACGGGCGCGCCGTCCGTGGTGACCAGCACCGCGGCGCCGCTGTCGGCGAGCATGAAGGCGAGCCGGGCGGCCGGGTACTCCGGGTCGAGCGGCAGGTAGCCGGCGCCGGCCCGCCAGGCCGCCAGCATCGCGACCACCGCGCGCGGCCCGCGCGGCAGGCAGAACGCGACCAGGTCGCCGCGCCGCACACCGTGGGCGGCCAGCCGGGCGGCCAGGGCGCGGGAGGCGTCCGCGAGCTGCGCCCGGTCGAGGGTCTCGTCGCGTCCGACCAGCGCGACGGCCGCCGGTTCCGCCGCCGCGGCGAGGTCGATCGCGTCGAGCACGGTGGCCGGGTGGTCGGGCAGCGCCGGTCCGGTGGACTCCCCCGCCCGGGCGGCGCGTTCGTCCGCGTCCAGGAGCGGCAGCCGGTGGACCGGGGTGTCCGGGTCGGCGAGCGCGGCCCGCAGCAGGGTCTCGAAGCGGCGGCCGAGCCTGACGACCCACTCCTCGTCCAGCAGGTCGGTCCGGTAGCCGAACACGGCCTGCAGGTCGGCGCCGTCCGGCCGGACGTCCAGGGCCAGTTCGAACTTGGCGGCGGTGTGGCCGCCGTCCGTCTCGGCGCAGACCAGGTCCGCGAAGGCGTGCTCGTCCAGCGCTCCGCCGCGCTGGGTGTGCACGGTCAGCAGGGTCTGGAAGAGCGGGGTCCGGCCGGGGTCGCGGTCCGGCCGGAGCTCCTCGGCGAGCTGCTCGAACGGCACCCGGCCGTGGCCGAGCGCGCCCAGCCAGTCGCTGCGGACCCGGCGCAGCAGCGCGTCGAAGGTCGGCGCGTCGGCGAGGTCCGCGCGCAGCACCAGGGCCGAGGAGAAGTAGCCGACCGTCGACTCGCTCTCGACGGTGGTGCGGGCGGCGGTGGGCACGCCGACGCAGAAGTCGTCCTGGCCGGTGCAGCGGTGCAGCAGCGCCTGGTAGGCGGCGGCCAGCACCATGAACGGGGTCATCCGGCGAGCGCGGGCGAAGGCCTCCAGTTCGGGGCCGGCGCCGCGCAGGATCCGGGTGTGGAAGGCACCCGTGCTGCCCGGCCCGGTGGGCCGGGGCCGGTCCAGCGGCAGCTCCAGGGCGGGCGCGCCGGCCAGCCGCTCGCGCCAGTACGCCACCGCTCCGGCGGCCTCCGGGCCGGCGAGCCAGGCGCGTTCGGCGGCGGCGTGGGCGGCGTAGGAGGGCGGGGCGGGCAGGTCGAGCGGCCGTCCGGCGCGGTGCGCGGCGTAACGGTCGGCGAGTTCGGTGCGGAGCAGGCCGAGTGACCAGCCGTCGGCGGCGATGTGGTGCAGGACGAGGCAGAGCACGTGCTCGCGGTCGGCGGTGCGCAGCAGGGCGGCGCGCAGCAGCGGTCCGGCGGCCAGGTCGAAGCCGCGGTTGGTGCGTCCGGCGAGCGCGGCGGCCGTCTCCTCGGTGGGGCGTCCGCGCAGGTCGATCTCGTCGAGCGGGACGGGCGCCGCCGCGTCGACCAGGGCGACCGGCCGCCCGTCCTCGGCGGGGAACCGGGTGCGCAGCGCCTCGTGGCGGGCGACCAGCCCGTCGAGGGCGGCGCGCAGCGACTCCGGGGCCAGCTCGCCGGTGAGGCGCAGCGCCAGCGGGATGTTGTACGCGGGGTCGCCCGGGTCCATCTGGTCGAGGAACCAGAGGCGTTCCTGCCCGACGGTGAGGACGGTGGACGTGGCGGTGGCGGTGGCGGTGGCGGTGGCGGTGGACGTGGCGGTGGCGTTGACGGCGTCGGTGGTGGTCGGGCTGCCGGGCGCGGACGGCTGGGCAGGCCGGTGCTCGGGCTCCTGGACGGTCCTGGACATGGTGCTCCTCGGTACCCGCCCCGCAGAGGGGACGGCGGGTCTGGGACATGGCTCGGCCGCGTGCCCTGTGTGGGTGGGAGGGAGCTGCGCGCTCGGCGAAGGCGGCGGGCCCCCGTATGGCCGCCGCAGTGCGGATCATGCTAGGGAGCCCCCAAGGGGGCGTCAATGGTCTGGACCAGCTTGACCGGTGGGACCAGTGGGACGGGTGGGACAGCCAGGGCGAAGGGGTTCGATCCGGGCGTGAACGGCGGAAAGCCGCCCGAAACACAGGTCTGGACGGCCCCGCCGCGGACGCCGCCCCGGTGCCGCGCGCCCCTCCGCCCGGCCCTTCACGCCGTCCACAGCCGCGCCCCGCCGCCGCACCCCCGGCCCTCGGAACGGGTCAGGGCCGGGCCCGCCGGGCCTGACGGGCGGTCACCGACGGGCCGTGACCGCCCGTCACGCGCCCTGGTACGCGAAGGCCGCCCACACGTCGAGGGCAGCCGTGTCGCGGCGGGCGAGCGCGACGAGCTCCGCCGGGGCTCCCGGCGGAAGCCGGCGGTCCGGTCGGAGCGCCCACAGCTGGGTGCGGCGCAGCGCCTCGGCCGGCGGATCGCCCTCCGCGAGCCGGCCGTGGAACACGTACATCAGCACGCACACCATCTCGTCGACCACCTCCCAGCGGGAGCCGATCACCCCGGTGGCCCCGGCGGCGACGAACGCGGTGGAGAGGGTGAGCGCCTCGTCGAGGTCGCCGCCGGTGTGGTCGCTGACGCAGGCGTCCAGCACCACCAGCCCGCCCGGCGAGCCCGGCGGGCGGCCCTGGGCCTGCCGCAGGATGTCGCCGACCGGCAGCCGGCCGCTCCGCGCGGGGTCCTGCCCGTCCTGGCCCGCCGCCCGCCCCGCGTCCTCCGCGCCGGACCGGACGGGCCCCGGTTCGGGCGCCAGGCCGAGGTAGGCGTCCAGCGGGGAGCCGCCCGACGGCAGTGCGTGGCAGGCGAGGTGCAGGACCGACGCCCCGGCCCGCCCCGGGGCGGGCAGCGCGGCCAGCACCTCGCGCGCCGTCCCCGCGCCCTCGGCGCCCTCGACGTAGCCGAGCAGGGTCCCGTGCGGGTAGTAGTCGGCGTGCAGGTACTCGGCCTCGACCTCGGCGAACATCAGCTCGCGGGTCGGGTCGCCGACGATCACCGGCCGCTCGCCCAGGGGCAGCCGGGGCCGCCCGACCACCTCGCAGAACTGGCGCGCCGAGGCGGCGTACGACAGCACCGCCCGCTCCAGGGCGCGGACCGGCCGGCTGCCGTCGCGCAGTCCGCTGCTCAGCAGCGCCGCGTGCCAGGGAACGCCGCCGAACTCGCCGAACGGCACCAGGACCAGCCGGGGCAGCCCGCCCGCCACCCCACCGCTGCCGGCCGATCGCAGCGCCGGGTGCCGGAGCAGCGGCCGGAGGACGGCGGTGCCCGACCAGTCGCACAGCTCCGCCAGGGTGGCCTGCCAGCGGCGCCGGGCGGCGATCCGGTCCGGGTGGCCGGCCGGGTGGTCGCCCAGGGTGGCCTGCCGCTCCACGTGTGCCCGCCGGTAGGCGGTCAGCGGACCGCGCGGGCCGAGCGCGTCCGAGCTCACCAGGCTGAGCGGCACCAGCTCGACACCGCCCGTGCCCGCCGCCGTGACCAGCAGCGCCTGACCGCTCCGGCCCTCGCCGGGCGGCAGCAGGTAGACCAGGCCGTCGGCTCCGGCCGCACGCAGGCTCCGGGCGATCTCCTCGACCGACGGTGGTGCCATGAGCAGGGTGCCGGCCGGGGAGTCGGCCAGCGCGGCGACCGCGCGGCGGCGCAGGTCGTCCGGCATCGGGACGGCAGCGCCGCCGGGCAGCGAGTCGAGCAGCGTGCCGGGAAGGCCGAGCAGGGCATCGAGCGAACCGACGGAGGCGATGTCACCGGCTTCACCGCCCACCGCCCAGGCGGCGGCGAGATCCTCGCGGCCGGCGGCCCGCAACAGGTCGGGGACGTCGGTCGTGGTGGTGGAGGCGTGCAGCACCAGGCCCCGGCCGAGCTCCAGCACCTCCACGGCGGCCCGCAGGTGGGGCGTCGCGGCGTCCGGGCCGGACGGCTCCCCTGACTCCTCTCCCGTCCCCACCGCATCGAGGTCGGCCAGGCACCAGTGGGCGATCGACAGGGCTTGGGCGGCGGCGTCCCTGGCCACCACGAGGGCCGGGGCGGCGGCGGCCTGGAGCAGCGTGGCGGCGGCCGTCTCACGCAGCGCGGCGAGGCCGAACTCGCGGCCCAGCCGGCGGTCGTCCGGGCCGAGGCGCTGCCGGTGGACGCGGGCCACCAGCATCGTCGCCGCGGCGAGCAGCTGGGTGGGACTCCCGCGCCGGAGCCGGTCACGGACGGCCCCCGCGGCGGCCAGCGCCGCGACGGCGTCGGCCGGGAGCCGCGCGTGGCGGTGCCGCATCATCAGCAGCATCGCCCGCAGCAGTTGTCCGCGCGTGCCCTCCAGGCTCGCCGGGTCGACGGCCCTGTCGAGCTCGTCGAGGTAGGTCAGGGCGCCGCCGACGCGGTGTTCCGAGTAGACCGGGTAGAGGGCCAGCAGACCGAGCGCCGACGCCGCCCGCATGGTCAGCACCGCCTTGTGCAGATGCCCGGCGGGCGTCTCCTCCGCCGCCTCCACCATCAGGCCGACGGCCTCGACGATCCGGTCCGGGGCCGTGAAGAGGGCGTGCATGAAGGTGACCGCGCCGAGGTCGCCGCGTGCGAGCAGGTACAGCGGGTCGTCCACCGGGACAGCCGCGACCAACGGCTCCAGCTCGGCCACCACCCGGCCCATCCGCCCGGTGTCCCGGCCGGTCATCGCGTCCTGGAACTCCAGCATCAGCCGGGTGCGCTGGAGGGTCGGCAGCTCACGCGCCACCAGCCGGTCCACCCCGGCGTGCTGCGAACGGGACAGGAAGGCCAGCACCTCGGCGTGGTAGCGGCGGGAGGCCTCCAGGTCCTGGTAGTCGCCGCCGAGCAGGAAGCGCTGGTAGAGGCTGACCGAGAGGTTCTCCAGGTAGACGGCCCGGTTGACGTCGTCCGGTGCGGCCCGGCGGAACGCGGCGCGCTCGTGCCGGATCGCGGCGTCCAGGTCGGCCATCTCGTTGGTCAGCGCGAAGCGCTTGCTCATGGCCGCCGCCAGCGAACCGTGCAGGTGGTCCTCCGACCACTGGGTGCCGGAGGGCTTCGCCCGCGACTCGTCCAGCAGTCCGATCACCCGGTCCACCGCGCCCAGGTCGGTCGAGAACTCGCCCTGCACGATGGAGGCGTGGGCCAGCTGCTGGAGGATGTCACTGCGGCGGATCCCGTGATCCTCCTCCTGCATCGAGTCGACGGCCACGGTGAGGTGGTGGGCGGCCTCCTCGGTGCGGTACGTCTCCGGGTCGTGCTCGCGCATCGCGTTCACCATGGTGCCGAGCATCGCGTGCGAGGCCGGCCGCACCGGGTCGTCCCCGGCCATACCGGCCAGGCCCTCGCGGAGCACCTCCACCGACTCCCGCGCCTCCTCGGTCGCCACGTAGCGGTCGAGCCGGGCCAGTCCGGCCAGCGCGCCACCGAGCAACCAGCGCACCGTGCCGCCCAGTTCGTGTTCGGGCGGGAGCAGTCGGCGCAGATCGCGCAGTCGGGCCAGCCGGTGGTCCACGTCCTCCGGCCGGATCGTGCCGTCGCAGCGCTCCCAGTACCGGTCGATCAGGCTGAGCGAGGCCCGCAACCGGTAGGGGTCGTCAGGCGCGCTGGTCGCCGCGATCAACTCCAGGTGCATGACCGCCCGTTCGACGCGCAGTTCCTGCTCGGGCGTGGCGGCGCGACGCTCGTCCCCGACCAGCAGGAGGGCGAGGCGTTCCCGGACGGCGAGTTCGAGGGGCTCGGCCAGGTCGACCGGGCCGGGCTCGGCGTCCGGGGCCGGACGGAACGGCGGGCCGTCGGCGTCCGTCCACGGCGGCGGGCGCAACCCGCCGAGGACGCCCTCCAGGACGGCGCTCGCGGCGGCGAGGTCGGCGGGGTCGAGGTCGCGGTCGTGCCGGTCGGCGAGCGCACAGCCGAGGTTGGCCAGGAAGCCCGGGTCCTGGTCGTCGTAGTCGGCCTCGTCGGACGGATCCCGTCCGGCGAGTGCCCGCCAGGGACCGGGCGGGACCGGGACGGGGCAGGCGAGCCGCAGCGCCTCGACGGCCCGGTCGAGGTCGTCCGCGCGGGCGTCCCCGTCGGCCGAGGCATCGGCCAGCACGTCCTCGTGGCGTACGTGCAGCAGCAGCCCCAGCCGACCGGCGGCCTCCGCACGCTCCGGCGCACCGGGATCGAGGAGCGCCACGGCGAGCGTCAACAGCTCGACGGCAGAAGTCCGTTCGGCCAGCACGGCGGACCTGATCTCCTGGTCCTCCGCGAAGTCCGGCTGCGCCGCGGCCCGCCAGTACCGGACGGAGAGGGTGAGCCCGAGCAGGAACCGCACCTCGGCCGACGCCTGTGTCGGCGCCGCCGCCCCGGCCCGCTCCAACAGCCCGCGCGCGGAGGCGAAGGCGGTCAGCGCACCGGAGAGAAGGACGGACTCGCGCCTCGGATCCGCCTCGGCGTCGTACTCGTCCAGCAGTCTCCGCCCGCGTGCGACCGACGCCGCGGCCTCGTCGAGCACCGTCACCGGAACATGACCTCCCCCGTCGCCCACCCGTCCACGGCAGACAACCGCACCACCCGCCCCCGGTCAACAACAAGCGGCACGGAGAGGCCCGGCCGCCCGGCACACCGGACGGCCGGGCCGGGGCACTGCTCAGATACCGCCGAACTCGCCCGCCCGGACGGCGGCGACGAAGGACCGCCAGGCATCGGCGGGGAAGCGGAGAGCGGGCCCGTCGGGGTCCTTCGAGTCACGGATCTGGAGCCGATCGTAGCTCTTGCCCACCGGAAGACTTCCTCGACGGCCATACCCTCCCCGGCGGAGCCGCCCGCAGCTTCGCCGCCCACCGCTGGGGCAACCGCATCCGACCACCCCAGCACACCAGCCCCGGCCGGCCGACGAATTGGGCGGTCGGGGCCTTCGTCGCTACTCGGCTCCCGGCTTGCTCGCGCGCCCTCTTGACGCCCTGGCCTTCAGCAGGAGTGACTGTATTGCAAGAAGACGCAACTACCTGGACGCAGGAGGGCGCGGTGGCACTACGGTTGATCTGGAAGGACGACAAGTCCCCGGATGGAAACTCCCCGACCATCTTCGTTGACGAAGAGACCAGGGATCTGGTGATCCAGGGCTACCGCCTCGATACCAGGACCGAGGAGGAGGTCCATGCTGCGGGCAACGTCCCGGACTACGAGAACGTCGTCCGGGTGCCTGCGCACGTGGTGGATGCAATCAGGAAGGCGTGCGATGTCTCGGACGGCGGTGACCAGGCCCGATGAGTTGCTGAAGGCAGCTCATCACTCGGCAGTGCACCTGGAGATGCGCGACGGGTACATGCTTGGTGATCCGGCGCTCCACGCATGGCGACAGGGTGTTCGGCATGATCCGGCAGACCGGCCGGCATGGTGGCGGCCCTGGCTCGACGTCGTCGTCGAGGCAGTCTCGCGCGGTGTGGAGATCCGTCGGGCCCGGATCGTGTCCGAGCCGGTCAGCGAGTACATCCGGTACGAGTACGACGTGACGTTCCCCAACGTCGCTGCGGGCGAGCAGGTCCGGTGGCTTCCGCGCCGCCTGGCATCCACGCTCGCCCTTCCTGGCAATGACTTCTGGTTGATCGACGGCCAGCTTGTCGTATGGGGTCACTTCGCCGGTAACGGCGACTGGCTGGAGAACGAGGCCACCGAGGACCCGGCGGCCGTCGAACTCTGCTCCCTCGCCTTCGAGGCCGTGTGGGAACGGGCCACGCCGCACGACCAGTACAAGATCACTTGATTCCAGCGGACACCGGGCAGTCAGCACATGTCGTCGTCGCCATCGTCCAGCGTTGTCGCTGCTCGAAAGGCCCTGGCCAACCGCCTCACGGAGCTCCGAAAGGATGCGGGACTCAAGGGCGAGGAGTTGTCTGCCCGGTGCGGTTGGCACCCCGCCAAGACCTCCCGGCTCCAGAGCGGCAAGGCTGCGCCGTCCGAGGACGATCTCCGGGCATGGTGCCGCGCTTGCGGCGCGGAGGGCCGGATCCCGGACCTGATCGCAGCCGCGCGGGCCGTGGACTCGCTGTACACCGAGTGGCGGCGCATGGAGCGCACCGGGTTGCGAGCCGCCCAGGAGTCGGTGTTCGACCTGTACGAGCGCACGCGGCACTTCCGGGTGTACGCCAGCAAGGTCGTCCCCGGCATGGTGCAGACCCGGGAGTACACGGCGGCCGTCCTGCGGGCGATCCAGCGTTCACGAGTCGCCATTGACGATGTGGAGGCCGCTGTTGAGGCTCGAATGGAGCGTCAGCGGATGCTGTTCTCCGGCCCGCGTCGGTTTGCCTTGGTGCTGGAGGAATCAGTCCTACGCGGGGCGGTGTGCGACGGGGATACGTTGGCTGGCCAGCTTGGGCATCTGATAGCCGTCAGCACCTCTCCGAGCATCAGCCTGGGAATCATTCCGACACGGCCGGACCGTGCGCGGTCTCCAGCCGAAGACTTCTACATGTTTGATGACGCCTTGGTCTCCGTCGAGCTGACGGTGGGCTATCTCAGGCATACGGAGCCAAGGGAGGTCAGAGACTACGCAGCCGCGTTCCTGGCCCTGTCGCAGATGGCGGTCTACGGCGGCGAAGCGCGCGCACTGCTCACCAGCGCGATAGACGCCCTGCGCTGATCCCGGCGCAATTGGGCGCAATTTCCTGGCACCGCCTGTAGCCGACTCCCTACGGTCTATCACGCACCCCCCACCGCCACGGCGAAGGAGACCCCCGGCTGCGCTGATAGACCCCTACGCCGCCCCGGTGTTCGGCATCGGCGGCCTGTGGGCGGGCCAACGCCGCGCGCGGGACGGCTTGCCGCCGCCCGTGTCCCTGGTGGGCGCAGAACCGGCCCTTGTGGGCCTCTCAGATTCCCGCTCCGGCCGCCGTCCCTGGCAGGCAGCCGGCCGAAGCGGGATCCGCAACACCGGACGGCCCGGGCACCTGCCGGTGACCGGGAACCCCGCAGTGTGAGGAGGTACCAGTATGAGCACGCCCCCGCCCGAGCGTCCGCCCGGTCCCACGACGCCGGACAGCGCCAACACCGTCCCCGCCGAGTAGGAGGAGCCCGCCCATGCCCGTCGAGATCATCGTGTCCAAGCACAAGGGCAACGAGAAGCCCCCGCCGAAGCACGCGGGCAAGCCCGCCGAGGAGAAGCCCGCGCAGCCGTCGAAGTAGTGGCTGCCGGCACACTGGCAGGCCCCTCCTGCGCGCTAGCGAGGGGCCTGCCCCCCCCCCACTGCAAGGGAGAGCACCGATGGCCGACCGTCTGGTCATCTCGTACGAGTCGCGCCACTTCGCCGACGCGGACTGGTCGAGGAACGCGGACCGGTGGCGGGCCAGCTTCTACGAGAACGGAGCCAAGATCTTCGGTACCGCCGACATCACCCGTGTCATCCCTGGTGTCACGCCGAATCCCCGCGAGGCGCTGGGGGTGGACCCGGGACTTCTCGACCGCATCCCGCGGGTGATCTTCACCGAGGACGGCGGGCTCTCTCCGTCGCTGGCCGAGCTGCGGCCGTCGCTGCTGCTCCTGCTGGAGTCGGTCGAGGTCTCGGCCGAGTGGCGGGGGAAGGGTGTCGGGATGCGCTTGGCGGTCGAGGCCCTCCGCCGCCTGGCTGTCCCGGGGACGCTCGCGCTCTGCTACCCGGCTCCGATCCACGACCACGGGCCTGACGAACCGTGCAGCTTCGAGTCCGAGGACCCCGAGGTCCGCAGGCCCGACGAGGAAGCCGTGGCCAGGCTCCGGCGCGCCTGGGAACGCCACGGGTTCGGGCCGCTCGGCGAGGGCGTGTACGTCCGTCTCATCGAGCCTTAGGACCGGTCCTCTGCCGCAGGCGGGCCGGGGGCAACCTCACCTCCGGGACCAACCATGTGGGCCAGCACCGAGCCCGACCGGCAAGCCGTGATCAGACAGTCTCGTCGCGGAGGGGGTCGAACTCCGCGCCGGCGGCGTACGCGGGCGGCGGGCCGGAGCGGAGCGCCGCCCCGGCCTGCACCGCAGCCGCGTCGCCCGGCGGCTGGAGCAGACCCAAGACCCTGGGCTTCCAACTCACCGAACCGGCGGGCCTGTTGCGGGCCACCCTCGCCCTCACCGCCTGGCGGCTGCTCGACGACCGAGGGGACGGCGGACGTCAGGCCGGGGGGCCGCCGGCGCTTCGGGACCTCACCTCACGTCGTGCGTGATCCGGTGGTTCACTCCGCCACCCGGCGGACCGTCCAGAACCCGACGTAGCAGGCGAGCGGCAGGGCGACCAGCAGGGCGGCCCAGAAGGCGGCGTGGCCCCACACCTCGGCGATCGAGGAGAACCAGCTGCCGAGCACCGGGATGCGCAGGGCCTCCAGCGGGCCGAGCGGGGGCGGCCAGGCTCCCAGGACCACCACCCCCAGGGCCGAGCCGGCCAGTATCCGGGGCGCGGTCCGGGGGACGGCCACGGCGCCGAGGAGGGCGAGGAAGGCCAGCAGCAGCAGGTAGTCCGCCTGGTAGGCGGCGCCGGCCTGGCCGGTGCCCCAGGACTCCGGGGTGGGGTGGTGGGGCTGCCCGACGACGAGCCGGACCTCGACGGCCGCCCAGAGCAGCAGTGTCAGCACGAGGGTGCCGCCGAGGGCGAAGAGCAGCCGGTCGCGGAGGCCGGCGCGGCCGGTCCGCCAGCGGTTCGGGCTGCCGCCGCGGGCCCGGCGGCGGGCGGCGAGCCGACGGCGGTCGCCCGCGGCCCGTTCCTCGGCCTCGTTGGCGGGGTTGAGCAGCCAGCGGTTGGAGCGGCCGTTGAGGACCAGGGCGAGGACGACCCCGGCCGCCGCCCCGACACCCGCCCAGCTGCCGAGGCCGCCTTCGAACATCACCACCCGCTCGACCACCGCGGCCGGCGGCCTGAGCACCGTCATGGGCGGCCCGAGCCGCAGGTAGCCGACGGCGAAGGCCGCGGCGACGACCAGGAGGAGCACCCGCCGGCCGATCCGGGCCGGGAACGCGGCCACCGCGACGGCGGCGACCAGGGCGGCGCCCAGCTGTCCGACGGTCTCCCGGGCCGCCGTGTCCCCCGCGGTCCGCAGCGGGCCGCCGAACGCGCCGTCGGGCAGGAAGGCTCCGCCCGCTCCGGCGTCGACGGCGATCCGCCAGACCGCGCCCGCCCAGAGCGTCACGGCGAGGCCGAGGAGCAGCAGCACGGCCGCGGCCGCGCGCCGGGGAACTGCGCTCCGGGCGCCCCGTCCCCAGGCGCGCGCCGTCGTCTTCCAGGCGCCCCGGTCGGCTCCGCGCCGCGCCCCCTCGGCGCGGACCCTCCGCACGTGCAGCACGGCGGCGGCGGCCAGCAGCGCCCGGCCCTCGGCCGTGGTCGGGGAGGCGGCCAGCGCGCGGCGGCGCAGCTCCGACCAGGCGCGCCGGAACCGGTCCCGCTCGCCCCTCAGCACGGCCGCACGGGCGGTGCCGGCCGTGTCGGCAACGACGGTGGCGGCCGTGTGCGCGGGCGCCGGCAGCCTGCGCAGCGGGCCCGGCAGTGCGGAGACCCGCCGCACCACCGCGAGACGCTGCGCATCGGGCTGGACGGTGAGCAGCAGGGCCCAGCGGTGGGCCGTCGCCAGCTCGTCGGCGGTGAGGCGTCCGTCGCGGCCTCCGCCGCCGCGGCCACCGCCGCGACCGCCGAGGTCCCGGGCCTCCCGCCCGACGGCCTCCAGCACGGCGGGCAGTTCGGTCAGCGCCAGCAGCCGGCGGCAGGCCCCGTCCGGGCAGGCTTCGTGCCCGCAGCGGAAGCGGGCGGCCAGCGCCGGCAGCCCGGCGGCGATCAGCTCGTCGACGAAGGCGGCCGTGCCGTCCTCGCCGGCCGTCCGGGCCAGCCCCGTCGCGTCCACCCGGCGGTCCCGGACGTGCGGGACCGCCTCCGGCGCGAACACCGCGCCCAGCGCCAGCACCGCGCGCGAGGCCGCGCGCGACCTGTCCGCCGGGGTGCCGCGGTCGACGTCCTTCAGGTAGTGGAGGTCGAGGGCCGTGTCCTTGACCTCGTCGCGCAGCCAGTCGCGCAGCCGGCGCGCGCCTCCGCTCATCAGCCAGGCCGCCGCGTCGCCCGATTCCGCGAGCATCCGCACCGCCAGCGCCGTCGGGTCGTGGAAGTCGGCGCCCCGGTAGGCGATCGGGCGGTACGCGGGCCCGGTCTCGACCTGGGGGGCCTCCGGGGCGACCCGGGTGCGTACCACCTCCGGGCTGCCGCCGGCCAACCAGTCGCGGACCTGCGGCGCGGTCCAGCGGTCGGCCGGCTCCTTGGTGAACAGCCCCTGGAGCAGCAGCCTCCGGCGCTCGTCGGTGACGGCGGCGAGGTCCACCACGTCCTCCATCACCAGCCGGTACTGGAGGGCCTCGTCGCTGACCAGCCCGCCGTCCGCCCGCCGGTAGCGGGTCCCGCCGGTGAACACCTCGTACAGGATGGTGCCCAGGGCCCACCACGGGCCGGCCCGGTGGTTGTGGCCGGCGAGTTGCTCGGGCGCCATGAAGGCGACGGTGACCTGCATGTCGGCGGAGAACCGGCGGCTGGCGGTGAGTTTGGCGACGCCGCCGAAGTCCGCCACCACGAACTGGGGCGCGGCCGGACCGCCGCGGCCGGACCGGCCGCCCTCGCGGACCAGGATGTTGGCCGGCTTGAAGTCCACCGGGTTGCGGTCCACCGTGGTCTGCCAGAAGTCCAGCAGCGCGACCAGTTCGCGGATGATCCGCTCGGTCTCGCCGGGCCGGTCGAGCCTGCCCCGGCGGCGCAGCTCGGCGACGTGGTCGGCCAGGGTGACCGGCAGGTACTCCATCGCCATCCAGTCGCAGAGCGCGCCCGCGTGCTCGATCCGCCCGTGGCCGAGGATCTCGGGGACGTGGCGGCGGAAGGCGGCATCGCCGAGGTGGGTGAGGAGTTCGGTGTCGGCCTGGACGCCGGGGTTGCCGACCTTGACGGCCGCGTCGCCGCCGCCGTCGGCGCGGCGGACGTGCCACACGGTGCCCTCGCTACCGGAACCGGCCGGGCCGACGGGGTGGTAGCGGTCGGTCAGGGCGGTGGGGAAGGCTCCCGCCTGGTCGGCGGAGGGACCTGCGGAGGGGGCGGCCGTCGGGCTCGCCGACCCGCCGGGGGCCGGCGGGGGCTGGGTCGCGCCGGGGCGCTGGACGCGGGTGGGCGCACCGGGCGCGGGGGTCCGCGCCGGGGCGGGAGCGGGGGGCTTGCCGCGCTGGAGCCGGGTGGCCGGCGAGGGGACGGCGCTCCCGGCGGCCGGGGTGCCCCCGCCGGTGGGCGCGCCGTCGGTCGAACCGGTGGTCGCGCCGGTGGTGCCTCCGGTGCCGTTCCCGGTCCGCCGGGGACGGCTGCCGCCCTGGACCCGGGTGGGCGGGCTCGCGGCCGGGGCTCCCTGCGGGGTGCCGGACCGGGGGTTGGTCGGGGTGCCCGTCGGGGTGTCGGACCGGTGGCCGGCCGGTGCCCCGCCGCCCTCGGTGCCGGTCCGGCCGTCGTTCGCGGGCCCACCGGAGCGCTGGACCCGGGTGGGCGGGCTCGCAGCGGTCGGGCCGTCGCCCGACCGGCCCTGCGCGGGCGTCCGGCCCTGGCCCTGGCCCTGATTCCGGCCCTGATTCTGGCCCTGGCTCTGGTTTCGGCCGCCGCCCCGGGCCTGGTTCGCCCCCTGTCCCGTGCCCTGCCCCGTCCCCTGCCCCCGGCCCTGCTTGCGGGTGGGCGGACTCGGTTCCGGTGGTGTGTCGGCCATCGCGCCGTTCTCCTCCTCGCGCCCCCGGGTCACCGGGGAGCGCCGAACTCGTCGATCTCGATCACCTGGACGTCGATGTCCTGCGCGAACCGCAGCCGGTGCCCCGGCCAGACCACGGTCGGCCCGGTGACCGGGCGGTCGTCGACGAAGGTGCCGTTGGTCGACCCCACGTCCCTGACGTGCAGCACCCCGTCGATCCAGCTCAGCTCCGCATGGTGCCGGGAGAGCTGGTTGAGGTCCGCCAGGCCGGGGATCGCGGCGCAGTCGCGGTCGTCGCGGCCGATGGCCAACCCGCAGCCCCCGCGCCGGCGTTCACCCCGGATCGGCAGCAGCGCCCCGGCGATCACCAGCGCCAGCCGGACCACCGGACGGGCGGCCGGCTCCGGCCGCCGCCCCTGCTGTGCGGGTGCGGCGCGGGCCGGCCGCGTCGCCGCCTCGGGTGCGGCGGCCGGTACGGTCGCGGGCGACCCGGCGGCCGACGCGGTACCGGGCGCGGACGGCGCGGGCCCGGGGGGCGGGGGCGCGTCCTGCTCCGGGTCGTACCGTTCGAGCTCCACGAAGAAGTGCACCTGGCAGTACCCCCGGGTACCGGAGGTCGGGCACTCCCCCGGCGCTCCCACCGGGCAGCAGTAGATCACGGTCGCCACGAGGTCTCCCGGAGAGTCACGCCGCGCCGGACCAGGTCTCGTTCGATCCGGCCCAGGTCACCGGGGCGCGGCACCCCGATCACCCGGACCTCGCCCTCGGTGACGTGCACCTGGAGTTCCGGCCGCTCGGGGCGGTGGTCCAGGTGGGGCGTGTAGCGCTCGCGGCCGAGGGCGGTGCGGATCACCAGCCGCTGGTTGGCCGATCCCCGCCAGACCAGCCCGGTCGGCTGCCCGGCCCGGTAGCGGCCGGTGACGACCGCGTCGGCGCCGGCCAGTGCGGAGGCGGTCGCCGGGTCGGCGGCCAGTTCCTCCGGCTCCCAGCCGGTGTACACCAGCAGGTCGGCGGCCCGGCCGGCGCGGCGGCGCTCCTCGTCGGCGGCGCCGAGGAGGGCGGCGAGGGCCGGCGCCTGTTCCAGCGGTTCGCCGCCGCTGACGGTCAGGCCGTCGATCCCGTCGGCCAGGGCCGCGCGCCACAGTGCGGCGAACCGCTCCGTCGTCAGCTCCCGCCCGCCGGAGGGCTCCCAGGTGTGTCGGGACATGCAGCCGGGGCAGGCCAGGGTGCACCCCTGGAACCAGACGCCCATCCGCCGGCCGGGGCCGAGCGAGGTGACCGGCCGGTAGACCTGGCTCACCCGGGCCGCCGGCGGGCTCTCCGGGGCGACGGCCGGTCCTGCACCGTGCCCGACGGCCGGGTCGGCGACGCGCCCGCCGCCCGGCCCGCCGTCCGTCGACTCCTCGCTCACCCGGGCCAACGGTTCACCTCGACGCGGTAGCCCTCGCCGTCCCCGTCGCCCTCGACCGAGGCCACCTCGATCCGCTCGCCGCGCTTCGGCAGGGTCCGGAAGACCTCCTTGGCCAGCGGGTTGACCAGCGCCGACTCGACGGCGGTCAGGACCCCGCGACCGCCGTGGTCCAGCCGCCGGGTCGCCTCGACCCGCAGCACCTCCCACGCGTCGTCCGCGACGGTCAGTTCGGCGCCGTGCACGTCCCGGATCCGGCCCGCCACCGAGGCGATCGCCTTGTCGAGGATCTGCGGCACCCACTTCTCCTGCATGAAGTCCATCGGGATGAAGTTGTCGCCGAAGCGGTTGCGCAGCTCGGGACGCCGGATCTGGTCGTTGAAGAAGGTGTCGAAGGCCTCCCGCAGCGCCTGGCGGACGATCACCGGGTCGTCGTGCCGGGTGAGCTGACGCCGGCCGCTGCGGGCGGGCGCCGCCTGCGCCGGCTCGCCGGCCTGCGGTACCGGTTCGCCGCCCGGGCCGCTGTTCTCCGCCGCCGCCCGCCCGCCGTCCCGGGACTGCTCCGCCACCACGGTCGCCGTGATCCCGAGGTTGGACGTGAAGATCAGCACGCATTCGGTGAAGTAGACGGTGGCGCCGCGTCCGTCGGTGAGCCGGCCGTCCTCCAGGATCTGCAGGAAGAGGTCGAACAACCGGGGGTTGGCCTTGTCGATCTCGTCGAAGAGCAGCACGCTCATCGGGTTGGCGCGAACGGCGTTGGTCAGCTCGCCGCCCGCGTCGTGGCCGACGAATCCCGGCGGAGCGCCGATCAGCCGGTCCCGGGCGTGCTCCTCGGCGAACTCGCTCATGTCGAAGCGGATCGGCCGGGCATCCTTGCCGAGGATCATCTCGGCGACGCCCTTGGCGAGTTCGGTCTTGCCGACACCGGTCGGGCCCGAGAGGAAGAGGGTGCCGCGCGGCCGGCTCGGCGAGCTGGACGACTGCGCGCCGTTCAGCCCCGCCGCCGAACGCATGAAGATCTCCAGCGTGCGGCGGACGGCGTATGGCTGGCCGATCACCTTGCCGTTGAGGAACCGCTCACCGTCCGCGATCCGCTCGCGCAGCGCCGCGGTGGCCCACGGGTTGTCGAGCACGCCGATCCGGTAGAGGCGGGCCGCCTCGTCCAGGCGCTGCACCGGGAGGCCGCGGTCCAACGCCATTCGCCCGATCGCCATCACCTCCGAACTGCCCATGCCGTGGGAGGAATCGGCGAGTGCCTTGGCGGCGGACACGGTCTCCGCCGCGTCGAGCAGCCGGCCGCCGGTCGCCGCCTGGTAGCGGGCCAGCCCGCCGACCACGTGCCGGGCGGCGGCCAGCCGCTGGTCGTGCGGCGGCTGCGGCACGTTGATCACCCGCACCGCGCGACTGCCGACCGCGAACTCCATCGGCAGGTCCTCCTGCCGTTCCACCACCCAGAACACCGTGTTGTACGGCGTCACGACCGTGCTGCCCTGCACGGGTCGGGCGGTGTGGCCCAGCTCCTCGGCGGCGGCGAACAGCCGGGCGGCCTCGCCCGCGACGGGTGCGCGGGCCGAGCCGAGCCGGGCCGCGTAGGGGACGACGAGTCCGATCGGCGGGCCGGGGTGGCGGACCACGCCGACCATCGCGTCGCGCAGCCGGTCCAGCAGCTCGGGCTCGTCCTCGTCGTCCGCGTCCGGCGCGCCGTTGCCCGCGCCGCCGCTGCGGCGCCACCGCTCGTCGCGTTCGGCGAACTGCCGGATCACCTCCGGGACCTCCTCGACCGTGGCGCTCAGCCTGAGCAGGGCGATCCGGTCGTTGACCTGGTCGACGAAGGCGAGCGCGCCGTAACCGCGGGCCAGGCAGAGCGATTCGATCACCCCGCCCAGGGTGTACGGGGCGAGCGTGGTGCTGCTGCCGGCGGCGTGGTCGTCCGGCAACAGGTACTGGTCACGGACGTTGCCCGTCAGCAGCACCTGCGGGTAGACGGTGAGCGCCATGTCCAGCTCACGGATCCAACTGGGCGTCGCCGAACGCGGACCGTCTCCCGCCCCGGCGCCGTCGGGCCCCTCCGCACCGGACGAACCGGCCGCACCGGCCGCCGCGTCCTTCCGGAGGTCCGCCCTCCCACCGTCCGCGTTCCCACCGCTCGTGTCGTCCCTGCTCACGTTCTCACCGCTCACGCTGTCGCTGCTGCTGTTGCCAGGCCTGGGCGGCGTTCGCCGAGGCCTTGCGGCCCGGCTTCCTCGTCCCGCGGCGCGGGAGGGCGGCGGCCGGCGGCGGCCACGAGCCGTTCGGCACCACGCCGGCGGCCATCGTGCCCGGCGCCATCGCGGACGTCCGCTCCAGGCGCACGCCCTTCTCCCGGACGGCCTCCTCGATGGAGGGCAACTGCTCGTCGCAGAACCACTGCTGGACCAGCTCGTCCTGCTCCTCGGCGAGCTCCTCGTCCACCCCGTCGCCGGCCGCACCGTCGGCCGTACCGTCCCCGGCCGCACCGTCGGCCGTACCGTCCCCGGCCGTCGGGCCGCCGGACCGCTTGACCACCGAGGTCGAGAGCGTCGCCCGGTCCGGCGACAGCACCAGCCGCAGCCCGTACCCGGCCACCGGCGCCTCGCCGCCGGCCGCGCCACCGGGTTCGGGGTCGCCGAACGGCACCACCACCTCCCCCTCCTCGGCCAGCAGGTCGGTGAAGTCCTCGCCCACCAGGTAGTCCCGCTCGCGCAGCACCTCGGCGAGCGCCACCGCCACCGGCCCGCGGTTGCGGTGCGCGTCCGCCCGGGCCACCGCCGCCTCCACGGCGGGGCGCAGGTAGGCCGGGTCCTCCGCGGCCGTGAGGTCGGCGACCAGCCGGTCGCGTTCCCCCGGCTCCGCCTCCTGCGCCAGTTCCACCAGTGCGGCCCGCAGTTCGGCGCGCTCCTCGTCGCGACCGCGGCGCAGCACCGAGTGCTGGACGAGCGCCGCCAGGTCGGTGAGCGTCGTCCGCACCTCGGAGACGGTGCCGGCCGCCTTCAGGGACCGCACCAGCCCGGCCACCCGCTCCAGGTCGGCGGGGTCGCAGCGGGGCACGTCCCGGTCCAGCACGGCCTGGGCCTCGGCGAGCGCACCGGCCCGGACACCGTCGGTCCGTTCCGCCAGCTCGCGCGCCGCCTCCTCCGCCGCTGCCGCCGCCGTGGCGGCGTCCCCCGCCGCGTTCCGGACGGGCTTCCTCGGCGGGCGCGGCCGTTCCGGTTCGACCACCGCCTCCGGCAGCACCGCCGCCCACACGTCCTGGACGGCCTCCGCCAGCTCGCGCGCCGCGCGGCCGTTGGCCGCCCGGGCCCGCTCGATCGCCCGGGTCAGCTCGGCCTCGTCCGCCCCGGCGCCGACGGTGACCGTCTCGACCCGCACCTTCCCGGCCCGGTACGCGCGGCGCAGCTGCCCGGCCTCGCCGCGCAGCCCCTGCGCCTCCTCGTTCAGCTCGCCGAGCCGGGCGCGCAAGTCCGCCCGCCGCTCCTCGGCAAGGAGCCGGGCGCGCAGCTCCGCCCGGCGTTCCTCGGCGCGCCGCAGGTTCTCGGCCCGCTGGGCCTCGGCGGCCAACTGCGCGCGCAACCGCCGACGGCGCTCGGCCTCCTGGTCGACGTAGGACCATCCGTATCCCGCGGAACTGCTCACCGGCCGCCTTCCGAGCGCGAGTCGTGACGTACGGTGCGGACCGGGGGCTCGGCACCGGTCGGAACACCCTACGCGCGCCGTCAGGGCCGGTGCGGGCCGAGTCGTCGGACGACCACGCGTGGACCGGCACACCGCCCCCGAGGTGCTGCTGAGGGCCCATCATGCCGCAGATCGTGGAGGGTTGTTCCCGCCTTGCGGGAATCGGTGATCACCGCCCGCGGTCGACACCGGCACGCTAGATTGCCCCTCGGCGGATCGTGGATCGCGAACGCGGGTCGGGCGGACGGAGGTGACGGGCGATGGAGCTGGCCGAGGTGCTGGAGGCCCTGCGGGAACGCTGGGACGAGGTGCAGGAGTTCCTCGACGAGTCGGCCCGGGCCCGGCTGCGGGAGCTGCTCACCGCGCCCTCCGGGGACCCCGAGCGGATCGCACGCAGGATCGTCCGGCTGCTGCTCGCCTCGGTTCCCGACGGTCACCCGGTCCGGGCGGTGTTCGAGGACTCGGTCCGCTACGCGCGCGGCGCCCGGGCCGAGCAGATCAACCGGGAGGCGGTCCTGAGCGCGCTGGCGTTCTTCGGCCGCCGACCCGCGGCGGCGCAGCCGCCCCCCGACGCCGACGACTGGCTGCTCGACGCCGGGAACGTCACCGCCGCGGAGTACCGGGCCGGCGGACACGACCCCGCCGACCCCGACCTCATCCGGCTGACCGACCGCCAGGGCACCGTCCGGCTGCCGTCCTTCCAGTTCGACGGCGCCTCCGGCCTCCCGCTCCCGCTGGTCGTCGAGGTCAACCGCCTGCTCGACGCCGACGACGACCCGTGGGGCGTCGCCGACTGGTGGCTGGGCGCCAACGCCTGGCTGGACGCCGTCCCCGCCCGCCTGCTGGGCACCCCCGGCGAGCACTCCCTGCTCGCGGCGGCCCGTGCCGAGATCGCGGAGTGGTGACCGGATGCCCGACGTGAAGGTCCCCGCCCCCACCGTGCGCGCCGTCCCGCACCGCGAGCTGCTGCCCGCGGGCACCGTGCTCCACCGCGTCCACCTGGCCGCCTACCCGGCGACCGCGTTCAACCCGAACCCCGCCGACGCGCTCTACGAGGGCGGCCGGTTCTGCTCCTTCCAGGGCGACGGCGAGCAGTTGCCGTACCTGTACGCCGGGTTCTCGGAGCGGACGGCCGTGATGGAGACGCTGGTGCGCGGCATCCCGTTCGACGAGAAGGGCTGGCGGAGGATCCGTAGGGTCGCCGTCCGGGGCAGGGTGCTGTCGCAGATCGAGACCACCTGCGACATCCCCCTCGTCGGCCTGATGACGCTCGACCAGCTCGCCGCCGTCCACCAGGACGAGTGGCTGATCCACTCCACTCCCGAGGCGTACGCCCGGACCCGCCGCTGGGGCGCCTGGATCCGCGGCCAGGCGCCGTGGGCACGCGGGCTGAAGTGGCCGTCCAAGCGCGACCTGTCGAGCGCCGCCTGCGTCCTCTACGAGCGCGAGGGCGCCGCCGGGCTGGTGAAGCCGGCCGGGACCGAACCCGTGCCCCTCGACACGGCCGCCGGCGCCGAGCTGCTCAACCGGCTGCTCGCCCCGGCCCGCACCAGGATCGAACCGCCCCGGCGGTAGCACCGGGGCGGAGGCCGCCGCGCCGCCCCGGCCGGGACCCGCGGCGAGGAGTCGGCGGCGGGTGCTCAGTACAGCTTCTTCACCGCGGTGTTCAGGGTGTTCTTCCACGGGATCACAGGCGGGTCGCCCCAGTAGCTCTGCCACAGGACCAGCGTCACCGTGTCGCCGTCGCGGCCCACGCCCCACAGGTAGTTGTAGTCGGGGCGCTCGGTGGCGTTGGAGTCGAAGGTGTGCATCCCCTGAAGGGTGGCGCCCTCCTCGACGTTGATCACCCCGTGGTCGAGGTAGGTTGCGCTCACGCCGGGCCGCTGCGGGGCGTGCGCGCAGGCGACGTAGTCCTGCCGGGCCTTGTCCGCGAAGGCGATGGCCTCGGCCTCCGTGTCGAAGACCGCCACCTTCTGCTGGGCGAACGCGGTCTCCGCGGTGGTGAAGTCCCGGTGCCATACGTTGACTTCGGCCGGCTCGGCGGGCCAGCCCACCGGACAGTCGAAGTCGTCGCCCCACCCCCGGGCGGTCGGGTTGGCGCGCCACGACTCGGTCTTCGGCAAGTCGGAGATGTACAGGGTCCCCGGCTGCGGCCGCCACTGGTCGGCAGCCGCCGCCCGACCTGGAGCCACCCCGACCCCCAGGGCCCCGACCGCCAGCACCGCGGCCCCCGCCGCGACCGCGCCCCCGCGCAGCCGTGCACGTACCCCCATGGCTTTCCTTCCTTCGTGCGCTTCGATCACCCCGTTCCGCCCCGGACCGGGGCGGACTCCCTTCCACGGTAGGGTGTCAGCGCCCGTGCGGCAGGGCCTTGGGGTCGGAATGACCGGGAAATCACCCGTCAGGAACGCGAAGGCCCGCCCCGGCTTCCTCTTCCGCAGGTCAGGCGCAGGAGGGCGGCGCCGGGCCGCCACCGAGGCGGCCGACCAGGCCGCGGCGCAGACCGGCGTCACCGGCGGCGGCAGCAGCCGGGCCCGGGTGGAGAGGGCCACCGCGTCCGGGCTCAGGGCGGGCAGCAGGGCCCACACCTCGGTGACGACGGCACTGATCGCCAGCAGCCACCCGGTCAGCCGTGTCCACACCGTGCCCACGGCCCCCCGTCCGTGATCGGAGTGCGATCGTAGCGACCGGCGAGGGGCCCGTCCCGGGCCGGGGGTCGCCCGGGGGTGGCCGGGTTCCGTCAGTCGTCGTCGACCGCCGGGCCGTCCTCGGCCCGCTGGTCCTCCGTCCGCCCGGCCCGCCAGTAGCCCATGAAGCAGACGGCGCGCCGGTCGATCCCGCGCTCGCGGACCAGGTGGCGGCGCAGCTCGCGGACGCTCGCCGCCTCGCCGGCGATCCACGCGTACGGCTCGCCGGGCGGGAGTTCGGCGGCCCGGACGGCGGTGGGCAGGACCGGGTCGACGTCCTCGCCCCGGTGCAGCCAGGTCACCTCGACGCCGGGCCGGCCGGTGGGCAGGTAGCCCTCCTCCCCCGGGCCCTCGACCTCGGCGAACACCCGCACGGGCAGCCCGGCCGGCAGTTCGTCGAGGATGGCCGCGACGGCCGGCAGCGCCGACTCGTCCCCGGCCAGCAGGACCCAGTCCGCGCTCGGCGGCAGCCGGAACTCGACGCCGCCGGCCTCCTCCACCGCCGGCCCGCAGACGATCACGCGGTCCCCGGGGGCGGTCTTGACGGCCCAGCGGGAGCCGGGCCCGTGGTCGCCCTGGACGGCGATGTCGATGTCGATCTCGTCGGGGTCCCGGCGCTGCGCCCGGACGGTGTAGGTGCGGAGCACCGGCCGGACGGCCGGGTCCATGGCCCGCCAGCTCTGGTACCAGCCGAACTCGCCCTCACCGGGCGGGGTCAGCGGTTCGGTCTGGCCGGGCTGCGGCAGGAGGAGCTTGATCCGCTGGTCGAGGCCGCCGTTGACGAAGCCGGCGAGGCTCTCGCCGCCGAGCGTGATGCGGGCCAGGTGGGCTGTGATGCGGGTGCTCCGGACGACGTGGAGCGGGAAGAGCACGAAGCGCGCGGGGGCGGTGGTGCTGGTCAGGGCCCTCTCTCCTCTCAGCGGGCGGGTCGGCGGCACGTCGGCGGACGGCAGCCGGTCCCGTCGAAGCTTAGGTTAGGCTAACCTATCTGTTCGCGCCCTGCCCATCCCGCCTCCGGGCCGCGCCCGCCTACGGACCCGCCCCCGCCCGCGCGCCCGCCCCGGCGCCCGCCCCGCGTCCGGGACCGTTCAGACCCGGTCGAGCGGCCGGTGCGGGCCCTCGGGAAGCTCGACCTCGATCACGTCACCGGGGCGCACCACGCCGCCCTCCCGGACGACGCCCATGATCCCGGCCTTCCGCACGACATTCCCCTCCGCGTCCCGCCCCACGACCTGCTTCAGCAGCCCGCTGCTGAAGGCGTCGATCTGCAGGCAGGGGTTGCGCAGCCCGGTGACCTCCACGACCGCCGCGTCCCCGATCCGCAGCAGCGTCCCGACCGGCAGGCCGAGCAGGTCGATCCCGCCGGTGGTGATGTTCTCCCCGAGCTGGCCGGGTGCCACCTCGAAGCCCATCTCGCCCACCTCGGCGAAGAGTTCCTCGTGGATCAGGTGGACCTGTCGCAGGTTCGGGAGCGTCGGGTCCTGCGCGACCCTCGACCGGTGCTTCACCGTGACGCCCGCGTGCACGTCCCCCTCGACCCCGAGGCCGGCGAGCAGCGTGATGCCGTCCCGGTTGGGCTTGGTGAACGTGTACTCGCCGCTGCTGCTGACCGCCGTGACCGTCCCGCCCATGGTGCGCGGACCTCCTGTTCGGACCTGATGATTCGTCCCGAGCCTATCGAGCGCCGCACGACCGCCGGCCGGCACCCTCGGCGGCCCCGGCGGCCCCGGCGGCCCCGGCGGCCCCGCCTCAGTACGCGGGGAAGGCGTAGCCCCCCGGGGTGGAAGGGCTCTCCCGGACGCCGTGCAACGCCGCCGAGGCACGGGCGTGCGCGCCCCGCCGGAACTCCTCGACCCGGCTGGCCGGCCGCTCGGCTCCTCGTGCACCGCGTACCGCAGGGCGCCGGCTCCCCGCGCGCCTGCGGGGCGTCCCGGAGCGGGAGGGGGGCCACCGGCAGGTCGTCCGCCCGCGGCGGGCGTCGAGGGGCGAAGGGGGAGAAACCCGCTCCCCCCGCCACTCTGAACCTACAGCGCATCAGGGGCCTTGCGGCAAGGCCCCCGTGATGCCGCAGAATGTCCGGCCGTAGCCAGGTCGACCTGCGAATTCACGGGAGTCATGCATGCGTGTGGTGTTGTCGGCGTACGGGTCGCGCGGCAGTGTCGAGCCGATGGTGGGGCTCGCGGTGCGGCTGCGGGAGCTCGGCGCGGAGGTGCGGGTGTGCGCGCCTCCGGACGAGGAGTTCGCGGAGCGGCTCGCCGGCGTCGGCGTCGAGGTGGTGCCGGCCGGCGACCCGGTACGGCCGCTGGTGACCACGGTGACCCCGGGGTCGGCGGCGGGCCTGGCCCGGCGGGTGGCCGACCTGATGGACGCGCAGTTCGACACGCTCGCCGCGGCGGCCGAGGGGTGCGACGTGCTGGTGGTGACCGGCCCGTTGCCGGCCGCGGCCGGTGCGCGGTCCGTCGCCGAGAAACTGGGCATCCGCTACGTGCACGCGAGCCACCAGCCGGTCAGCCTGCCGTCGCCCCACCGGGCGCCGCCCGCGCGGCGGGGCCGGCCGCTGCCCGAGGACGAGGGCGACCGCCGGGCGCTGTGGGACCTCGACGCCCGGATCGCCGACGAGATGTTCGGCGGGGAGCTCAACGCCCGCCGGGCGTCCGCCGGGCTGCCGCCGGTGACCGGCGTCCGCGACTACGCCTTCACCGACCGGCCGTGGATGGCCGCGGACCCGTTCCTGGCCCCGTGGCAGCCGACGGAGCTCGACGTGGTGCAGACCGGTGCGTGGGTCCTGCCGGACGAGCGCCCGCTCCCCGCCGGGTTGACGGCCTTCCTGGACGCCGGTACTCCGCCGGTGTACGTGGGCTTCGGCAGCACGCCCGTGCCGGATCCGGCGGGCGTCGCCCGGGCGGCCGTGGACGCGGCCCGCGCGCGGGGCCTCCGGGTGGTCCTCGCGCGCGGCTGGGCCGGCCTGGCCCCGGTCGACGACCGGGACGACTGCTTCGTCGTCGACGAGGTCAACCAGCAGGCCCTGTTCCGGCGGTCGGCCGCCGTCGTGCACCACGGCAGTGCCGGCACCACCACGACCGCCGCCCTGGCCGGCGTGCCGCAGGTGGTGGTGCCCCAGGGGGCCGACCAGCCGTACTGGGCCGGGCGGGTCGCCGAGCTCGGCATCGGTGTGGCCCATGACGGCCCGACACCGACCGCGGCGTCGCTGTCGGCCGCGCTCGCGGCGGCGCTGGCCCCCGCGACCCGCGAGCGGGCGGCGGCCGTGGCGGGCACGGTCCGCACCGACGGCGCGGCGGTGGCCGCGCGGCTGGTGCTCGACGAGGTCGACCGGGAGGGGTCGCCGCAGCGCGCGTGAGTCACGCGGGCCCGCCCGATCGCCGGACCGCCCGGCGGTCCGGCCCGGCGGCGGCCGGACCCCGGGCGGCCGGGGCCCGGTCAGCGCATCGGGCGGGGTTCGCCGTAGCGTTCCTCGAACTCGGCGTCGCCCAGGGCCTGGAGCTCCTCGCCGGTCGTCCGGCCCGCCAACAGGTCCGCCAGGAAGCCGGGGAGGGACGCGGCCCGCATGGCGTCGGTGATCCCTCCGGACACGGTCCGGACCTCGCTGTCGACGCGGCCGTCGGGGTGCAGGGTGTACGTGCGGTAGCCGGGGCCGTCGAGGCCGTGGCTCGCGTGGTCGATGCTGTAGAAGGTCGACGGGCACACGTACACGGGGCGGCCTTCGAACTCGCCGGACAGGTCGCCGTGCAGGTGGCCGGCGCCGATCGCCCGAATCTTGGGGAAGTCGCGCACCAGCAGGGCGAGTTCGCTGTCCCCCTGGGCATCCGGAGCGGTCCGGGGAAGCGGCGGCTGGTGCATCCAGACGAAGACGTGGTCGGCACCGGTGGTCGTCAGGATCGCACGGGCGCGTTCCTCCTCGACCGGGGTGAGGCCCGGTTGGGCGGCTGCGTGCACCCGGTCGTCACGGTCGCGGTAGGTGCCGTCGGCGGCGGCCTCGCGGCCGTGCGCGTTGCTGTCGAGGAACAGCATCAGCCAGTTCCCGACCCGGACGGCCGGTTCCAGGTGCACGTTGGGGCGGGGCAGGCAGGCCTGCAGCGCGTCCTGCCGGTCGTGGTTGCCGGCGAGGCAGTAGACCGGGGCGGGCAGCGCGTCCAGGACCTCGCCCATCCGCTCGTAGGCGCCCGCCTCGCCGGTGTCCGCGAGGTCGCCGGTGGCGACCACCAGGGCGGCCTCCCCGATCGCCCCGGCCGCTTCCGCGAGAACGGCCGCGAGACCCTCGTCGGGGTCGTGCGCGACGAACCTCCGGGCGACGGGGGCGTCCTGGAAGTGGAGGTCGGAGATCTGGACGATGCCGACGGCTCCGGTGCCCGGGGCTGCCGGGGTCGGGTCGGTGTGCTGCTTCATGGGCCCTCGCTCGCTCGGTGGGAAGGGTCGCGGGTCGGACGGACGCCACCCAAGGTAGGGAAGTGGCAGAACTGCCACATGGCAGTCGTGCAAACTTCTGCCGAGCAGCGTCGGGCGGTCCGGGGCCGCCGCCCGGTGCGCTCAGCCCGCCCGGCCGGCGCCCTGCGGTGCGGCGTCCGGGAGCCGCGGCGCAGCGGGCCGGCGGGGAAGGAGCAGCGGGGTGACCAGGAGCAGGAGGCCGGCGAGGGCGATGGCCCGGCGGAGGCCGACGAGGACCGCGAGCAGGCCCCAGAGGGCGGTCAGGGCGGCGACGGCGGCCTTGGCCGTGACGGACCAGGCGGTGAGGACGCGGGTCATGTGGTCGGGGGCGACCTCCTCCAGACGGTGGGTGGCCAGCACCGGGTTGAACACGCCCAGACAGGTGATCAGCGCGAACTCGACCGCCGTCACCAGGACGAGCCCGCCCGTGCCCGGCCCGACGAAGGCGAGGCCGACCGGCCAGCAGGCCCGCAGGCTACCGGCGACGAGCAGGACGCGGTGCCGTCCGAAGCGGGCGACGGCGCGCCCGGCGAGCCGTGAGCCGACGAGCCCGCCGAGACAGGGAACGGCGAAGGCGAGACCGTACTGCCACGGGGCGAGGCCGAGCCGGCGCAGGAGGAGGACGGCGAGCAGCGGCTCGACCGCCATGATCAGGGCGTTGACGAGGACGGTGTTGAGGAACAGCGGCCTCAGCACCGGGTGGGCCAGCAGGTGGCGCCAGCCCTCGAAGAGGTCGCGGGCCCGCGGCGGGGCGACGGGGGCGGGCGCGGGGCGCGGCTCCCCACCCCCGATCGCGCGCAGGCCGGCGGCCGAGAGCAGGTAGCTGCCGGCGTCGGCGAGCACGGTCACGACGGGGCCGAACAGTCCGATCGCGACGCCGCCGAGCGGCAGCCCGAGGACGATGGCGGTCCAGCTCGTGGCCTCGAACCGGGCGTTGGCGGTCAGCAGGTCCTCGGGCCGGACGAGCGCCTTCAGGCAGGCCCCGGCGGCGGCACCGAAGGTGATGTCGGCCGCCGCGACGAGCACCGACACCAGCAGGAGCTGGGGGAAGGTGAGCAGACCGAGCGCGTACCCGGCCGGGACGCTCAGCAGCGCCGCGCACCGCAGCAGGTCCATGGTGATCATCACCGGCCGCTTGCGGCGGCGCTCCGCCCACGGGCCGAGCGGCAGCGCGACCGCCGCACCGACGGCCGCACCGGCGGCGGCCAGCACCGACACCTCGGCGGGGCCCGCCGCCAACACGTCGATCGCGATCAGCGGAAGCGCGTTGAACGCGAGCCGGGTGCCGAGCGCGCTCACCGCGTACGCCCCCCACAGCCAGCCGAACCGCCGTCCCAGCGACACCCTCACCGCACTCCTCCTCCGACCGGCGGTCGACAGCCGCCATCAAAGCGGGACGGCGGACCGGGGATCAAACAACCGCAGGCCGGCCCGCCACAACCGGTGGTTGTGTCCCGCGGATCCCTAGGATGGCGGCCATGGATCTCGATGCCGTGCGCACCTTCGTCGCCGTCGTGGACGCGGGCCGCTTCCAGCACGCGGCGGCCGAACTCTCGGTCAGCCAGCAGGCGGTGTCGAAGCGGGTCGCCGCGCTGGAGCGGGATCTCGGGGTACGGCTGTTCACCCGCACGCCGCGCGGCGCCCGGCTGACCGTCGACGGGCAGGCGTTCCTGCCGCACGCCCGCGCGCTGCTCCGGGCCGAGGAACGCGCGACCGCCTCGGTGCAGGCCGGGCGGCGGGCCCTGCGGGTGGACGTCATCGGACGCCGGCTGGCCCCGGCGGCGCTGCTGCGGGGCTTCCACCGCGCGCACCCGGAGGTCGCGCTCGACGTCGTGACGCGGTTCGACGTGGACGCGGCCGTGGCCGAGCTCCGGGCCGGGACGATCGACGCCTCGTTCCGCGCCGTCACCATGCCGGGCCGCCGGCTGCCCGAGGACATCGGGGCGGTGCCCGTGCTGGACGAGCCCCTCCAGCTCCTGACCGGACCGTCCCACGCGCTGGCCGACGCCCGCGCGGTCACGCTCGCCGCGCTGGCCGGACACCGGATCTGGGTGCCCGGCATCGTCACGGGCACCGAGTGGGCGGCCTACTACGAGGACCTGGCGGCCGCCTTCGGGCTGACCGTCGAGGTGACCGGGCCGGACTTCGGTGTCGAGCCGCTGCTCGACACCATCGCCGAGGTGCCGGAACTGGCGACCTTCGTCAGCGCGCAGACCCATCTGCTCTGGCCCGCCGGCCACGACCTGCGGCGCATCACCGTGCACGACCCGACCCCGGTCTACCCGCACGCGCTGCTCTGGCACGTGGACAATCCGCACCCCGGGCTCGCCGCGCTCCGCGAGCACCTCACCGGGGCGGACGGCGCGGACGGGGCGACCGGCGCGGCCGGGACGGCGGTCGCGGAGGGCGTCGGGGGCGGTGGCGAGCACGGCGGCGGGACGTGGGTGCCGGACTGGGCGCTGCGGTAGCGGCGGTACGGCGGACGAACGGGCGCGCCCGCCCCGACCGCACGGGGGTCGCGGTCGGGGCGGGCGCCGTCCGGGGCGGCCCGGGCGGGCCGGTGGTCAGCCGAGGTCGGCGTCCGGGATCCAGGAGCCGTGGATCATCGCCGGCACCCGGCGCGGCAGGTGGACGGTGGCGACCGGCGGGAGCGCGAGGTCGGAGGCGTCCAGGACGAGGAGCCGGGAGGCGTCGGCGTTGAGGTCGCTGACCACGGTGAGCAGGTAGCCGGCGTCCTCGTCCGCGTCCGCCCGCCCGGCGGCCGGGACGAACAGGGCCTCGCTGGGCAGTTGCCCGGTGCCGACCGGCAGGAGCTGCCGCCCTCCGGTGCGGCGGTCGTACTTGACCAGGGTGTGGTTGCCGACGCCGCGGTCGTCGGGGAACGACAGCGCGTACTGGTAGCGGTGCTCGCGGCCGAGGTACGCCTCGTTGATGGTCGGGAACTCGACGGTCAGGTCGTCGGTCTGCTCCTCGCGGACCCGGCCGGCCGCCAGGTCGACGGTCCAGCGGCGACTGCGGGAGCCGGAGTTGGGCTCGGCGCCGCGGTCGGGTGCACCGATCCACCAGTTCCAGGAGCGCTGCCAGCCCTCGCGGCCCACGGCCGGGCCCTCGATCACGACGCGCCCGGCGGCGTCCTCGTAGGCGTTGGCGAAGTGCATCGCGTAGCCGGCCTCGATCGGGAACCAGCGGATCTCCGACGCCCGGCCCTCGCCGCGCGGCATGACCCCGACCCGCGCCGCCCGGGCGTCGTCCCAGCCGTACGGGATGCCCGAGTGGTCGGTCGGGTCGAAGGTGACCGAGCCCTCCAGGAAGACCACGTAGTGCTCGGTGATCACGAAGTCGTGCTTCAGGGCGGCGCTCGCGCCCGGCACCTCCTGGCTGGCCAGCACGGTGCCGTCGGGCGAGGAGACGTGGTGGATCAGGTACGGCGGGAACGGGGAGGAGGCGAAGAAGTGCAGTTCGCCGGTGACCGGATCCTCCCTGGGGTGGGCGGTCATGGCGGAGGTCAGCCGGCCGTTCCAGTCGTAGGCGCCGACGGTCTCCAGATCGGCGGTCAGCTCGAAGGGGAGGGCCGACTCGCAGAGGGCGAGCAGCCGGCCGCCGTGCTCGATGACGTGGGTGCCGGCGGTGGAGACGGTGAGGTCGGGCCCGTGCTCGGTCAGGTAGGGCGCGCCGTCCAGGGCGGGGGTCCGGACCCAGCGGTTGCGGTACCACTCGGCGCGGCCCTCGCTCAGCCTGATGCCGTGGACCATGCCGCTGCCCTTGAACCAGTGGGTGGGGGTGACGCCGGGCTTCGGGTTGTGGCTGTTGCGGATCAGCCGGCCGCTCAGCTCGGGCGGCAGGTGCCCCTCGACGGTCAGCCCGGTCGCGGTGATCTCGTCGGCGACGGGGGCGTAGTGGCCGGTCAGGTAGGGCTTGGCGGTGGCGGTCACGGCAGGAACCTTTCGCGGGCTGGTGAGCGGGTGAGCAGGTCGGGCGGGGTGCGGGGCGGGCGAGGGAGCAGGGCGGGCGGGCTGCGGGGCGGGTCGCCTCAGCGGGTGCGGCGTTCGGCCTCGGCCTTGAGGTGACCGAGCCAGCGCTCCAGGGACTCCCGCAGCGCCTGCTCCATCGCCTCGGGCATGGCGTCGACGGGCGCGCCGCTCCAGGACTCCTCGGTCCGGACCGTCACCCGGCCGTCCCCGGTCTCCTCGAACGTCCAGACGTGGATGCCCTCGATGCCGTTGGCCGGGCCGCCCCAGACGATCCGGGCGCCGGGGACGAGTTCCCGGACGGTGGAGAGGATCTCCAGGCCGTGGGTCCGCCACGTGAACGAGGTGCCGGGGGCGACCGGCGGGCCGTCCTGCCGGGCCGTCTCGATGTCCGGGTTCCACTGCGGCCAGGCGTCGATGTCGGTGTGGACGGCCCAGACGGTGGCCGGCGGGGCGTCGACCGTGACGGCGAGGCGGACGATGACGGGGGCGGTGGTGTCGATGGTGTGCGTGGACACGGGAGTTCCTCTCCTCGGCGGGACTGCGGTGCGGTGGAAACGACGGTGAACGCGGTGGGACGGGCTGCGCCGCGTGCTGCGGGGTGGTCAGCGGGGGTCGGGCAGCGGCGCGGCGGCGGCCGGGGCGGGCGGGACCGGGGCGGGCGGGGCCGGGGTCCGGGCCGGCCGGCGGAGCAGGACGAGCGCGAGGCCCGCCGCGACCGCGAGGACGAGCGCGCCGCCCAGGAACGCGACCCGGTAGCCGGCGGTGAGGGCCTCCGGACGGGGCAGCCGGCCCTCCTGCCCGGCGGTGACGGCGGCGGCGAGGGTGCCGAGGACGGCCAGGCCGACCGCGCCGCCGACCTGCCGGGTGGTGTTCACCAGGCCGCCGGCGAGCCCGGAGTCGGTCGGCGGGACGCCGGCGACGGCGATGCCGGTCAACTGGGCGAAGGCGGCTCCCAGGCCGAGGCCGACGGCGATGCTCGGGCCGAACACGTCCGTGAGGTACCCGCCGTCGGCGTCGATCCGGGAGAGCCAGAGCAGTCCGGCCGCCTCGGTCAGCAGCGCGGCGGCCAGCACCGGGGCGGCGCCGAACCGGCGGGCCGCCCGGGGGACCAGCGCAGCGCCGAGCATGTTGGCGGCGGCGAGCGGGAGCTGGCCGAGCCCGGCGGCCAGCGGACCGTCCCCGAGGACCTGTTGCTGGTACAGCGGCAGGAGGTAGAACAGCGCGATCCAGACCGAGCCGAGCAGGACCATCAGCAGGTTCGCGGCGGCGACCTGTCCGGTGCGGAACAGGCGCGGCGGCAGCAGCGGGCTCGGGTGGCGGCGCTCGGCCAGGAGGAAGAGCCCGAGCAGGAGGACGGCCGCGGCGAGGGCGGCGAGCACCAGGGGGTCGGTCCAGCCGGCACGGCGGGCGGCGGTCAGCGCCCAGACCAGGGCGGTCAGGCCGAGCGCGGCCGTCCCGGCGCCGAGGACGTCGAACCCGCCCCTCCCCCGCCCCGGCGGCTCCGTACCCGGCGCGGGAGCACCCGGCGCGGGGACGGCCTTCGCGGAGACGGCCTTCGCGGGGACGGCCGGCAGCAGGGCGACCGTTGCGGCGAGGACGAGCGCGGCCCCGATCGCCGTCGCGTGGAAGGTCCACGGCCAGCCGAGCCCCTGGGTGAGTGCGCCGCCGAGCAGGACCCCGGCGGCGCCGCCCGCGCCGGAGACCGCACCCCAGACCCCGAAGGCCCGGCCGCGCCCCGGACCGGGCGGGAACACGTCCGTCACCAGGGCGAGTGCGGCGGGGGCGACGGCAGCGGCGGCCAGGCCCTGCGCCGTCCGGGCCGTGATCAGCGCCGCCCCGCTCGGCGCCAGCCCGGCCGCTGCCGAGGAGGCGGCGAACAGGGCCAGTCCCCCGAGCAGGACGCGCCGTCGGCCCAGGAGGTCCGCGAGGCGACCGCCGGCCAGCAGGAGTGCCCCGAAGGCGAGCCCGTAGGAGTTGACGACCCAGGACGCGCCGTCGTCGGTGAGGCCGATGCCGTCCCGGATGCTCGGGAGGGCGACGTTGACGATCGAGGTGCTGAGGATGACGACGAACTGCGCCCCGGCCAGCGCCGCCAGCGCGGTGCCCGGGCCGCGGCCCTCGCGGACCGGAGCGGGTCGGGTTCCCTGCGGACTCATGACACCCTCCTTCCATTCTATGAGTGATAGACCACTCACACTCGCGGCCAAGGAAACGACGGTGCCGTCCGGGCCGCTGCGCGCGGACCTCCGGCCCCGCCGGTGCCTCACCAGGGGGATCGAGCGGCCACCGGGTCGCCCCGGGGGCGGTGGGTCAGTAGTGGGTGATGCCGGCCGCGAGGGTCCGCGTCCACGGCGCGTCGACGGCCTCGACGCCCAGCGAGACCAGCAGGTGGCAGAGCATCCCCGTGGCGAAGAACTCCTGGACCTGCCGGTCGTCCCCGCCGGACGCGCCGCGGACGTACTCCACCAGCCGGGCGTACCCGCGCCGGACCGCCTCCCGGACGGCCGGCTCGGAGACCGCCGCCGCCTGGGCGTGCAGCTGGAGCAGCATCAGGTCGTGGTCGCTGATCAGCTTGGCGTAGGCGTCACCCATGGCGGCGAGCACCAGCTCGGACGAGCTCCCCTTCGCCTCGGCCGCACCCCGCTCCAGACTGCCCCGCACGCGGACGAAGCAGTGGTCCACCACCGCCACGAACAGGGCTTCCTTGCTCGGGAAGAGCCGGTAGACGTAGGCCTGCGAGATGCCCGCGGCCTTCGCCACCTCCGTGGTGGTGGTGCCGAAGTACCCCCGCGCGGCGAAGGCCCCGATGGCGGTGCGCAGCACCGTCTCGCGACGCTCCTCGGCGGTGGACAACTGGCGGGGTCGCTCGTTCTGCATGTGAGTACTCAACCACTCACACTTCCCGGCCGTCAACCCCCGTCAACCGCAGTCAACCCTCGCCGGCACCGCCCGGCCCCTACAGGCGGACGGCGAAGCGGGGGGCGGGGCGGACCGCGACGGGCGGCGCGGGGGTGGCGGGGAGGATGCGGCGCAGCGGACTGGGGGCGCCCCGCGGGGCCCACTCGCGCGGGTAGCCGAGGGAGACCTCGTGGAACGGGACGCCGTCGGTGCGGGTGGTGCGGGGGATGTGGAGGTGACCGTAGACGACGGCCGCCGCGTTGAAGCGGCGGTGCCAGTCGGCGGTGTGCTCGGTGCCGCACCAGAGGGCGAACTCGGGGTGGCGGAGCACGTAGGTCGGGTCCCGCCGGAGCGGGAAGTGGTTGACCAGGACGGTAGGCACGGCGGGGTCGAGGGCGGTGAGGCGGGCCTCGGTGACGGCGAGGCGGGCGCGGCACCAGCTGTCGCGGTCGGGGTACGGGTCGGGGTGGAGGAGGAACTCGTCGGTGCAGACGACGCCGGCCGCGTAGGCGGCGGCGAGCGCGTCGGCCTTGGTCGTGGTGCCGCGCGGGCGGAACGTGTAGTCGTACAGGACGAAGAGCGGGGCGACGGCCACCGGGCCGCCGGGGCCGGTCCAGACGGGGTACGGGTCCTCGGGGGTCGAGACGCCGAGGCTGCGGCAGAGTTCGACGACGGCGCGGTAGCGGGCGTCGCCGCGCAGCTGGACCGGGTCGTCGGTCGGGGTCCAGAGCTCGTGGTTGCCGGGCGCCCAGACCACCTTGGCGAAGCGCTCGCTCAGCAGGCGGAGCACCCGGGCGATGTCCTCGAAGCGCTCGGCGATGTCGCCCGCGACGATCAGCCAGTCGTCGGCGGAGCCGGGGTACAGGCGGTCGACGACCGCCCGGTTCTCGGCGTAGCCGACGTGCAGGTCGCTGGTGGCGAGGAGCGATCCGGTCATCGACGTGCCTCCACGAGGTTGGTGGCGTCCAGGAGTTGACGGGTGTAGGGGTCGGCGGGGCGGTCGAAGAGCTGGTCGACGGTCGCGGTCTCGACGAGCCGGCCGTCCTTCATCACGGCGACCCGGTCGGCGAGGTGCTGGACGACGCCGAGGTCGTGGGAGATGAAGAGCAGTGCGAGGCCGAGGTCGCGGCGCAGGTCGGCGAGCAGGTCGAGGATCTGCGCCTGGACGGAGAGGTCGAGGGCGGAGACCGGTTCGTCGCAGACCAGCAGCGTCGGGGCCGGGGCCAGTGCGCGGGCGATGGCGACGCGCTGGCGCTGGCCGCCGGAGAGCGCGGTCGGGCGGCGGTCGAGGAGGGTGGCGGAGAGCCCCACCTGGTCGAGCAGTTCGGTCACCCGGCGCCGTCGTTCGGCCCCGCGCGGCACGCCCGTGCGGGCGACGGCCTCCGCGACGAGGCGTTGCACGGTGAACCGCGGGTCGAAGGAGCCCAGCGGGTCCTGCTGGACGGCCTGGATGCGGAGGCGGTCCGCACGGCGGCGGCGTTCGGGCAGCTCGCTCCACGGGCGGCCGGCGAGGTGGACGGTTCCGGTGTCGGGGCGTTCCAGGCCGAGGACGATCCGGGCCGCGGTGGTCTTGCCCGAACCGGACTCGCCGACCAGACCGAGCGTCTCTCCGGCGTGGAGCCGGAAGGAGACCTCGCGGACGACCTGGCGGCCGGCGAAGGACTTGGTGATCCGGTCGACGTCGAGGAGCGGGGCGCCGGAGGCGGACGCGTCGGACGCCGAGGTGGCGGGGGCGGACTCGGCGAGGGCGGACGCGTCGGAGGTGGACGTGGCGGGACCGGGCGTGGCCGGGCCGGACGCGTCGGGACCGGCCGGCGTGCCGGCGGACCGCGCGGTGAGACCGAGGAGGACCGGTTCGCGGACGGTGAGCGCCACCGTCCCGGGGTGCCAGCAGCGCGCGCCGAGCGAGTCCACCGGCGGGAGGGTGCTCCGGCAGGTCGGGTCGGCGGCGGCGCAGCGGGCCGCGTACGGGCAGCCGCCGGGTTCGGGGGCGGCCTGCCGGAGGGGTTCGGGGGCGAGCCGGGTGCCGCGGGTGCGGGCGCCGGGGACGGCGTCGAGCAGAGCGTGGGTGTAGGGGTGGCGGGGGTCGCGGAGCAGGCGCTCGGTCGGGCCGGTCTCGACGATCCGGCCGCCGAACATGACGGCGACCCGGTCGGCGAGCCGGGCCACCACCGACAGGTCGTGGCTGATCAGCAGCAGGGCGGTGCCCTGGCGGCGGAGGCCGTCGAGCAGGTCGAGCACCTGGGCCTGGACGGTGACGTCGAGGGCGGTGGTGGGTTCGTCGGCGATCAGCAGGTCGGGTTCGGCGGCGAGGGCGGAGGCGATCAGGGCGCGCTGGCGCAGGCCGCCGGAGAGCTGGTGGGCGTACTGGGCCGCGCGCCGTCCGGGCTCGGGGACACCGGCGCGTTCGAGGAGCCCGCGGACCCGGTCGGGGATCTCGTCGCGGCCGGCCAGGCGGTGGACCCGCAGCGGCTCGGCGACCTCGGCGCCGACGGTGCGCAGCGGGTCGAGCGAGACCAGGGCGTCCTGGAGCACGAGGCCGATCCGGCGTCCGCGCACGCCGCGCCACTCTGCCTCGGTGAGGGCCGTGAGGTCGCGGTCGTCGAAGACGAGCCGGCGGGCGGTGACACCGGCGGGCGCACGGGTACCGGGACCGGCGGCGGCGTCGGTGAGGCCTACCAGGGTGCGGGCGGTGACGCTCTTGCCGGAGCCGGACTCGCCGACCACGGCCAGGCACTCCCCCCGGTCGAGGGTGAACGAGACGTCCCGGACGGCGTGCACCGCGCCGAACCGCACGTCGAGCCCGTCGACGGTCAGCAGGGGCGCCGGCCCGGCGGCCGACGGGGCCGGCGCGTCGGTCCGGGCCCGGTCGGTGGCCTGCTTCGAGGTGGGTGCGGCGACCTTCGCGGTGGCCGGGGCCGGGGCGGTGGCCGGTGCGGTGGCCGGTGCCGCGGTCTGCTTCGGGGCCTGCGCGGACGTCATGCCTCGGTCCTCCGGGTGAAGCGGGCCTGGGCGCGACGGCCGAGGACGTTGACGACGAGGGCGGCCGCGGTGATCGCCGCTCCCGGGAAGACGCCGATCCACCAGGCGGTGGCCAGGAAGCGCCGCCCCTGGGAGAGCATCGCGCCCCACTCGGGGCTGGGCGGCTGCGGGCCGAGGCCGAGGAAGCTGAGCCCGGACGCCGCGATGAGCGCCGTGCCGAAGCCCACGGTGGCGAGGACCAGCATCGGCCCGACGGCGTTCGGCAGGACGTGCCGGACGATCAGCAGCGGGCGCGGCAGGCCGAGTCCGACCGCCGCCTCGACGTACCCCGAGCGGCGGACGACCAGCGTCTCGGCCCGGACGATCCGTGCGTACCCGGGGACGAAGGCGATCGCGATGGCGAGCATCACGTTGAGCGAGCCGGTGCCCAGGACGGTGACGGCCAGCAGCGCGAGCAGGATCGGCGGGAGGGCGAGCAGGACGTCCGCCAGCCGCATCAGCACCTGGTCGGCCCAGCGTCCGCCGAGCGCGGCGGCGAGGCCCAGCGCGGTGCCCCCGATGACGGCGAAGACGGAGGCGCCGAGGCCCAGGAGCAGGGACGGCCGGGCGCCGTGCAGGACCCGGGCGAACAGGTCGCGGCCGAGCTGGTCCGTGCCGAACCAGTGCTCGGCGCCCGGAGGGGTGAGCGCCTCGACCGGATGGGTCTCCACCGGCGAGACGGAGGTGAGCAGCCCGGGGGCGAGGGCGGCGAGGACCAGCAGGGCGAGCACGGCGACGGCGAGGGCGAACCCGGTCCGGCGGACGAGCGACGCGGCGGAGCCAGCCGACGGGGAGGTGCGGGCGGTCCGGCCGCCCGGCTTCCCCGGGCCGGGCCGGCCGTCCGGACCTCCGGGACCTTCCGGACCTCCCGGTCCGGCCGGGTCGCCCTGCTCGGCCGGATCGGCGGTGGCAACGGTGTTGTGGGCCATGGGAGTTCAGCCGTTCCTCAACCGTGGGTCGATGACGAGGTAGAGCAGGTCGACGAGGGTCGAGATGACCACGAAGACCAGCGCCGAGAGCAGGACCAGCCCGATCACCAGTGGCAGGTCCTTGTTGGTGGTCGCCTGGAGGGTGAGCGCCCCGATCCCCGGCCGGCCGAAGACCGACTCGACGAGCACCGCGCCGCCCAGCAGCGACCCGGTGAGCCAACCGGTCAGGGTGACCACCGGGACGGCGGCGTGGCGCAGCGCGTGCCGGAGCACCACGGCCGCCGACCCGAGCCCCCGTGAGCGGGCGGTGAGCGCGAACGGCCTCCCGAGGGCGGCCTCCAGTCCCTCGCGCAGCACCTGGGCGAGCATCCCGGCCACCGGCAGCGCGAGCGTGACGGCGGGCAGCACCAGGGCGGCGAACCCGTCGTCGCCGGCGACCGGGAAGATCCGTAGCTGGAACGAGAAGGCGGTGAGCAGCAGGATGCCGATCCAGTAGGACGGGCTGGAGACGGCGAGCAGTTCGGCGAGCGAGCTGAGCGCCCGCAGGGCGGGCCGCCGGCCGGCCGTGACCACGGCCGCACCGACCGCCAGCAGGACGGCCAGCGCCAGGGCGGCCAGGCCGAGCCGGACGGTCGGACCGAGCTGATCGCCGATCAGCTCGGCGACCGGCCGCTGGAGCTGGAAGGACTCGCCGAGGTCGCCGGTCAGCAGGTGGCCGAGGTAGGTGACGTACTGGACCGGCACGGACCGGTCGAGTCCGTACTGCTCCCGGATCGCGGCCTTGACCTCGGGGGTGGCGGCGGTGCCCGGCCCGAGCATGACGGTGACCGGGTCACCGGGGATCAGCTGGAGTGCGGCGAAGGCCACGGTGGCGGCGCCGAGCAGGACGGCGAACGCCCCGAGCAGGCGGCGCAGCACGGCGCGCAGGACGCGGACGGCGGCGGGCTGGCGGACGGCCGCCGGGGTGGCGGCGGCCGTCGGTCGGGTGGTGGTCATCCCTCAGTTCCAGGAGTTCGGGCGGTGGGTCCGGGAGTCCGTGTGTCGGCTCCGGGCCCGGCTTCGGCTTCGGTTTCGGCTTCGGGTGTCCGACCGGCCCGTGCCGGTGCTCACTGGGCGAGCCAGGCGCCGTGGAAGGCGAGCCAGGTGTTGGGGTCGGCCTTGAGGCCGCGCACCTTGGCCGAGGTGCCGACCACGGCGGTGCGCACGTACAGCGGGACGATCAGGCCGAGGTCGACGGCGCGCTGCTGGGTCTTGCCGTAGACGTCCTGGCGGACGGTCTTGTCGAACGTCCCCTTGCCCGTCGTGGTCCACTCGTCGAGCTGGGCGTCCTGGTAGAAGGTCGCGTTCTGGCCGCCGGTGGACGGCTTGCTGGCGCTGTGGAAGTACAGCCGCAGGACGTCCGGGTCGAACCGGGCCCAGCTGTAGTCGGCGATGTGCTCCTTGCCGCCGTAGACGTTCCCGATGTAGGTGCCGATGTCCAGGCGGGGCCGGGTGATCTCGACGCCGATCTTCTTGAGGTCGGCCTGGATGGCCTGGCCGAGCGTCTCACGCTGCTCGCGGACGAACTCGGCGGGCGGCAGCGGCCACGACAGGGTGAGTCGCTTGCCGTCCTTGGTGCGGTAGCCCTCGCTGTCGCGGGCGGTCCAGCCGGCCTCGTCCAGGGCCTTGTTGGAGGCCGCCTGGTCGTACGGCCAGGACTTCTCCAGCGCCTTGTTGTAGTACGGGGTGGTGGGCGAGACCGGGCTCCAGGCGCGCTTGAAGACGCCGAAGTAGACGGACTGGATGTCGGTGTCGAGGTCGATGCCGCGCTGCACGGCCTTGCGGACCTGCGGATCGTCCAGCGGGGCCTTGGTGGTGTTGAGGACGAGCGCGTAGTTGGCGCCGGGCGCGTCGGTGGTGACGGTGCGCAGCTTCGGGTCGCCCTGGACGGTCTTGACGTCGGTCGGCGGGATCGGCTCGGCCACCTGGACCTGGCCGCTGTTCAGCGCGCCGACCCGGACCGAGTCCTCGGTGAGGAAGCGGATGGTGAGCTTCTCCAGGTACGCGGGCCCCTGGTGGTTGGCGCTCGACGGGGCCCAGTTGTAGTCGGGGTTGCGGGTGAAGACGGCGCTCTGGCCCTTGGTGTAGCTGCTGAACACGAACGGGCCGGTGCCGACGTCGGCCGCGCCGCCGGCGCCCAGCTTGGGACCGTTCTCCTTGATCGTCTTCGGCGAGTAGAAGCCGAGGTAGGCGGTGCTGGCCGCCTGGAGGAACGGCGCGAACGGCTCGCTGAAGGAGACCTTGACGGTGCGGGTGTCGACCACCTCGGTCCCGGTGTACGGGCCGAGCAGGCTCGCCGCGTACTGGGACTTGGTCTCCTTGGCCACGATCCGGTCGAAGTTGGCCTTGACCGCCTCCGCGTCGAAGGGCGTGCCGTCGGTGAACTTGACGCCGTCGCGCAGGTGGAAGGTGTAGGTCTTGAGGTCCGGCGTGATCTCCCACGAGGCCGCCAGCCAGGGCTGGAACTCGCCGCTCGCGTCCTGGTGGACGAGGGAGTCGAAGACGTTGCGCTGGATCGCGCCGGTGATGTCCTGCTGGCTGACGTGGATGTCGAAGGAGATCGGCTCGACGTCGGTGGCGTAGGTGAGTGCCCCGCCCTGGACCGGCTTGTCGGCCGAACCGTCCTGGGCCGCCCCCGGTCCGCCGGAGCCGGCTCCGGAGCCTGAGCTGCAGCCGGCCAGGAGCAGCATCCCTGCGGTGAGGGCGGCGAGCAGCGGGAAGGGCCGGGGCCCGGTGATGGGCATGCTGATGACTCCGTCTTGGTGGGAGGGGACGAGCTGGGGAATGCCGAGAAGCTATCGGCGGGCGCACCCCCGCGGACCCCTACCGGACCCCTAACCCACCCTTAGGACGGGCCCTGAGCGGCACCCGGACCGAAGGCCGTCCCGGCACCCCGGCCACTGCCCTGACCTGCACCGCGACCCGTTCGGCGGCCGGCCTCGGGGTGCCCGGGGCCCCGGACGGGCCGCGGCACGACGCGGCCCGGGCGCAGGACGCCCGGGCCGTCGGACAGGCCGCTCGGCCGCACCCGGCGGCCCGCCGGTCAGGCGTGGTGGTGGCGGCGCGGGTAGCGCGGCACGGAGCGGCGGTGGGCGATCCGCCAGCCGTCCGCCGTGCGGGTGTAGACGTCGAAGTAGTCGCCGTTGTGGACCGATCCGTCGGGCAGGATCGCCAGGTAGCGGCTGCGGCCCCGGACGGTACCGTCCTCGTCCACGGTGAGGACGGAGTCGAGGGTCTGGTGGTCCGGGTGGTCCTGTCCCAGGTCACGGGCGAACACCCGGATCTTCTCCAGGCCGGTGAACACGGCTCCGGTGCGGGCGAGTTCGATCACACCGTCCTCGGCGAACACCCCGGCCAGCGCATCCGCGTCCGCGTTGTCGAAGGCGTGGGAGAAGCGGGCGAGCAGTTGGCGCAGCTGTTCGGCGTCGGCCGGGCTCAGGTCGGCGGCGGTCATGGGGATTCCTCCTGGCGGATCGGTTCCGGGGTCGGGTTCGGCCGAGCGCCCCCGGGCCCGGCCGACGGCGGCGCCGGCCGGGCCCCGGGGGCCGGAGGGGGCGGCGGTGCGCCCCGGTCACGCAGGGTCAGACGGTGGCCGGGGCCAGCTGCTGGACGATGCCCAGGCGGTCGGGCAGCACGTTGTAGCGGACCACCTTGTTGTCACGGACGGTCAGCCAGCTGATGCTGTGCCCGACGAAGGACCGGCCGGTGGCGGGGACGCCGAAGACCGGGCCGACGTGCACGCCCTCGATCCGCCAGAAGGCGATCACCCGGTCGCCCTCGGCCACCAGGTCCTCGACCGTGGCCTTGACGTCACGGACGTTCTCCCAGAGCCAGCGCAGGTGCTCGCGGAAGTCCTCCCGGGTCCCGCTGCCACCGGGGCCGACCCTGGTCTCGTCGGCGGCGTCCTCCGCGACCAGCTCCTCCAGCAGTTCGACCCGCTGCCCGGTGACCAGCTCGTGGTAGTACCGCTCGACCAGGGCCTTGTTCGCCTCGATGCTCATCGGTGTTGCTCTCCTCGTCAGTTGGGATAAATCGGGGGTACTTCGGTCGGTGCGGTACGGCGGCGGGCCGCCGTACCGGGTCAGCGGCCCCGGGCCGGCGGCGGCAGCAGGATGCCGCCGTTGGCGCTCAGGCCTCCGTCGACGGGGACGGTGACCCCGGTGACGTAGGAGGCCGCCGGGGAGGTCAGGAACCAGACCACCTCGGCCTGTTCCCGCGCCTCGGCCCAGCGCTGGGCGGGGATCCGGCGGGTGATGAACGCCGAGAACTCCGGGTCGGCGACCTGTCCGGCGGTCAGCCCGGTGACGGTGCCGCCGGGCGCGATCGCGTTGATCCGGATCCCCTCGGCGGCGTAGTCGATGGCCGTGCCCCGGACCAGGTTGATCACGGCCGCCTTGGTCGCGTTGTACGCCCAGGTGCCCGGGTCGCCGCGCAGGCCGGAGACCGAGGAGGTGGCGACGATCGCCCCTCCCCCGGCCTCGCGGAGCGCCGGCACCGCGGCCCGGATCCCCAGCACCACGCTGCGCACGTTGACGGCGAAGAGGCGGTCGAACCGCTCGATCGCGCCCGGGGCCTCCAGCGGACCGCCGCCGCCGGTACCGGCGTTGAGCACCGCGGCGTCCAGCCGGCCCCACCGCTCCTGCGCGAGGGCGACCGCGGCGACGTTGGTCTCCTCGGACGACACGTCGCCCACCAGGGTCGCCACGCCGTCCAGCTCGGCCAGCGCCTCCAGTCCCGCCTTGTCGACGTCCACGGCGACCACGCGGTGGCCGCGCTCCGCGAACAGCCGGACCGTCGCCTCGCCGATGCCCGACGCCGCTCCGGTGACCAGCACTACCGGATCCGTCATGCCTGTTTCCTTCCTCTCGTTGCGGCTGCCGCGCCGCTCGCCCGGGTTGTCGTACCCGGCACGGGCGGCGGGGTCGGCCGTGTTCCTCGTGGGCGGTCCCGCCAGGTCGTACGGTCCCGCCCGGGGCCGGCAGGCCCGTCGTCAGCCCTGCCGGGTGCGCTCGATGCGGTCGATCCACCCGCGGACGGCCTCGGCCGTGGTCGGGGTGTGCTGCTCCAGCACGGTGAAGTGGTCGCCGGGGATGTCCAGCACCTCGTGCGGCACCGGCCAGTAGGCCCGCCAGTCCTCGCGCTCCGCCGTGTCGACGACCATGCCGCGCAGCGGCGTGTCGGCGCGCAGGGCGAGGATCGGCGCCGCGACCGGGCTGGGCTCCCAGCCGGCGAAGACGTTGTTGTACCCGCCCATCGAGGTGAGGCTGGAGTCGCTCCAGATCATGTCGTACTGCTCGATCCGGTCGATCATGCCGCCGAGCATCGCGTGCAGCCACCACTCGCCCATGCCCTCGCGGGCGGCGCTGTCCATCGGGTACGAGTCGACCAGGACCAGCCCGGCGACCGCCCGGCCGCGCGCCTCCAGCCGCTCGGCGACGGCCTGCGCGACGCAACCGCCCATCGAGCGCCCGACGATGACGAACGGCCGCTCGTCGCCCAGCAGTTCGAGCACGGTCTCGGTGTGCATGTCGAGGTAGGTGTCGAGGTGGTCGGGCAGGAGGTCCGACGGGTCCCAGCCCGGGGACGGCACGACGAAGACGTCCCGCTCGCCCTGGAAGGAGTGGCCCAGCCGGGCGTACTCGTGCGGCCCGGAGATCGCGCTCAGCGCGGGGAACGCGACGACGGCGAGTTCGCCGCTGCCGGAGGCCAGCCGGATCGGCTTGAGGACGTGCCGGGCGCGCTCCTCGGCACCGAACCTGGACCGCAGGTGGGAGGCGACACCGATCAGCGCGGACGCCTCGGGGAAGCTGCCCTGGGCGGCCAGCCGGCGGTAGAGCGTGGAGAGCGGGTGGCGCGGGTCGTCCACCGGCGCACCGCCACCGCTCCCGTGCACGGCCGCCACGCTCCCGGCCGCCGTTCCGGCCGCCGCCCCTGCCGGGGCGGTGCCGGCCGGCGCCGCCCCGCCGGAGGCCAGCAGCTCCGTGATCAACACGGCCAGGTGGTCGGCCAGTTGCGTCGGGTCCGGGTGGTCGAAGGTGATGGTCGGGGCGAGCCGCAGACCGGTGACCGCGGTGATCCGGTTGCGCAACTCGACCGCGCTCAGGGAGTCCAGACCCAGTTCGTTGAACGGCCGGGCGGCCGGAACGCCGCCGGGGTCGCTCCCGAGCACGCCCGCCACCTCGGCGCGGACCAGCTCCAGCACGGCGGCCGGCCGCTCGGCCTCGGCCAGCACCGCCAACCGGGACAGCAGCGCCGGTGCCCCGCCGTCGCCGGTCGCCGCCCTGGCGGCCCGGCGCGGCGCCGGAGCGAGGGTCCGCAGCACCGCCGGGACGGGCTGCTGCGCCCGGACGGCCGCCAGGTCCAGCGGCGCGGCCACCAGGTAGCCGGCGTCCACACGGGCGGCCGCCTCGAACAGGCGGGCGCCGCGCTCGCCGGAGATCGTGCGCAGTCCGGCGCGGGCGGAGCGGCGGAGGTCCGCGTCGGTCAGGTGGCCGGTGATGCCGCTGGCCTCCTCCCACTGGCCCCAGGCCAGGGACTGACCCGGCAGGCCGATCGACCGGCGGTGCGCGGCCAGCGCGTCCAGATAGGTGTTCGCCGCCGCGTAGCTCCCCTGCCCCGGACCACCCAGGACGGCGGCGACGGAGGAGTACAGGACGAACGCGGCCAGGTCGTGGCCACGGGTCAGCTCGTGCAGGTGCCGGGCCCCGTCCGCC
>NZ_JAQYWZ010000858.1:0-292 GCF_036290945.1 Streptomyces sp. BE303 | reverse complement strand
CGACCTGTGTCGTCCGAGCGGCCCGGGCCGGGGGCGGCCCGGGCAGCGCGGGTCGGTCCGCGGGGTATGCGGTGGCGGCCCCGGGGCTGCTGCCGCTGCTCGGGGATCGGTTTGCTCTCGGGGCTGATGGGGCCGGCCGGGCGGGCGAACCAGGCGTATGGGGTGGGGCCGTGGGGGTGGGGGCGCAGGTCCCCGCGGCCGGGGCGGGTGATGGGGGGGGGGGGTGTCCTCGATCCGCAGGCTCGTGACCACGCCGACGACGACGGTCGCGAGGGCGAGGGCGAGTTCGGCG
>NZ_JAQYWZ010000857.1:0-361 GCF_036290945.1 Streptomyces sp. BE303 | reverse complement strand
GCGGACGTGGGTGGTGGAGTCGATCATGAGCGGGATCGAACCCGCAGCGCCGCTGTGATCTTCAGAGACTGGGCAGCCTATCCTCTAAGGAGGTGCGCGGGCAGGTGAGGCAGGCGTTGCCGGGCTCGATCGCGTAGTAGAGGCAGCAGCCCGCGACACCGAGCCGGGAGGCGAGTCCGGCGGTGTCGCCTGCGTCGCTGGGGTCACTGCCCGCCTGGAGGTCTGACGCGTGCTGCTCCGCTGCGAGGGTCTCCAGCCAGTCCCGCTGGAGCAGGAATATCACGGTGTAGCACTCTGAGGGCGCCGAATCGCTCACTACGGGCGGGGGGCGGGGGGGGCGGGGGGGGGGGGGGGGGGCGGG
>NZ_JAQYWZ010000856.1:0-1259 GCF_036290945.1 Streptomyces sp. BE303 | reverse complement strand
GCTCCCCGCCACCCTGCACGCGGACGAGCCGTCGGCGGAGGTCGACTGGTCCGTAGGCGCAGTCGGGTTGCTGACGGAGTCGCGGCCGTGGACCTCCGGGGACCGGCCGCGACGAGCGGGTGTGTCGGCGTTCGGCGTGAGCGGGACGAACGCGCACGTGATCCTGGAAGAGCCCCCGGTGGCGGAGCCGGCCTCGGTACCGGTCGCGCACCTGCCGGTGGTGCCGGTCCTGCTGTCCGGCCGGACCCCGGCCGCGCTGCGGGCGCAGGCGGAGCGGCTGAGGACGGTGTCGGGCACCGACCTGCCGGCCGTGGCGGCGGCTGCGGCGCGGCGTCCGGTTCTGGCGCATCGTGCGGTGGTGCTCGCGGGTGGGACCGACGCGCTGACGGCCGGGCTGGATGCGGTGGTGTCCGGTGCGGGTGGTCTGACCGGCACCGCACGGGCGGGCCGGGTGGCGTTCCTGTTCACGGGGCAGGGTGCGCAGCGTGCGTCGATGGGCCGGGGGTTGTATGACGCGTTCCCGGTGTTCGCGGACGCGTTCGACCAGGTGGCGTTGCACGTGGATGCCGATCTGGACCGGCCGTTGGCGGAGGTGCTGGCGGACGAGGAGTTGATCCACCGCACCGGGTACGCGCAGCCGGCGCTGTTCGCGGTCGAGGTGGCGTTGCATGCGCTGCTGTCGCACTGGGGTGTGCGGGCGGACGTGCTGGTCGGTCATTCGATCGGTGAGATCGCTGCCGCGCACGTGGCCGGGGTGCTGTCGCTCGGTGATGCGGCGGCGTTGGTCGTGGCCCGGGGCCGACTGATGCAGGCCCTTCCCGCCGGTGGGGCGATGCTCGCGGTGGGTGCTTCCGAGGCGGACGTCCTCGCCGCGTTCCCGGACGTGGACGTCGCGGTGGTGAACGGTCCTGGGGCCGTGGTGGTCGCGGGCCTGGAGGCCGAGATCGACGCCGTCGCCGAGGCGGCGGGCGAGCGGGGATGGAAGTCCAGCCGTCTGCGGACCAGTCACGCATTCCACTCCCGGCTGATGGAGACGATGTTGGAGTACTTCAGCGCCGTGGTGCGTGGGTTGTCCTTCGCCGAGCCTTCGGTCCCGGCGGTGTCGTCGGTGACCGGCCGCCCGGTCGGTGTCGGTCAGTGGTCGGACCCGGAGTACTGGGTCGACCAGGTCCGCAAGCCGGTCCGCTTCGCCGACGCCCTCGCGGCCCTCGACGGCGTCACCAGGTTCGTCGAACTCGGCCCGGACGGCGTGCTGTCCG
>NZ_JAQYWZ010000855.1:0-341 GCF_036290945.1 Streptomyces sp. BE303 | reverse complement strand
CGGGGGACTTCGATGCGGGGCTGTTCGGGATCTCGCCGCGTGAGGCGTTGGCGATGGATCCGCAGCAGCGCCTGTTGCTGGAGACGTCGTGGGAGACGCTGGAGGCGGCGGGTGCCGATCCGCTGGGCCTGCGCGGCGAGACGGTGGGCGTGAACGTCGGCGCCACGTGCAAGGTTTACGGCACCGGGGCGGCGGAGAGCGGGGAGGGCCTGGAAGGCCATCTGCTGACGGGTACGGCTTCGTCGGTGATGTCGGGGAGGATCTCGTACACTTTCGGCCTGGAGGGGCCTGCGGTGACGGTGGACACGGCTTGTTCGTCGTCGTTGGTGGCCCTGCATCTG
>NZ_JAQYWZ010000854.1:0-304 GCF_036290945.1 Streptomyces sp. BE303 | reverse complement strand
CTCGTGCGGCTGATGGTCGGCCGGGACCTGTCCGCCATGTTCACCCGCGAACGCGTCGCCACCGACCGCCTCGTGTTGGATGTCCGTGCCGTGACCACCGACCACGTCACTGGCATCGACCTGCGCATCCACGCCGGCGACGTCGTCGGCCTGGCCGGACACAACGGCGCCGGACGCTCCGAACTCGCCCTCGCCCTCGCCGGCGACCAGCCCCTCCGCTCCGGCACCGTCACCCTCGACGGCCGCACCCTGCGCTCCGGCCACCCCGGCGACGCCATCCGCGCCGGCCTCGGCCTCGCCCCCG
>NZ_JAQYWZ010000853.1:0-237 GCF_036290945.1 Streptomyces sp. BE303 | reverse complement strand
GCGCTTGCCGACCTCGCCGCCCATCTGGGTGCCGGAGAAGCCGATGCGGGGGACGAGGTTGTCGGGGGCGCAGGCGGACGGGTCGGGGCCGTTGGTGCAGATCTGGTCGTCGGAGGTGAGCAGGGCGACCTTGGCGTCCTTGGCGGCCTGGACGACCTGGGGTCCGACGGCGGGGTCGGGGACGACGATGACGACGCCGTTGGTCTTCTGTGCGATCGCGGCCTGGACCTCGCTGAT
>NZ_JAQYWZ010000852.1:0-9505 GCF_036290945.1 Streptomyces sp. BE303 | reverse complement strand
TCCGATAAGTCGCTCGGATACGCCCGTCTGTCCATGCGCCGCAGAACATCACCCGAACCCCGACTGGCACGCCAGTACGGCCGACGTTCACACGAACGAGCGATCATGAACCGAGAGAAAGCGGACTTAACGTCCACTGAAGACTCTGGTCGGGGAATTCGGACTCAGCCCCGCCAGCACGCTGAAGGCAGACCTTCTCACAGTGCTCCGTGCGTACGCCCGCGCCCATGCCACCCGGCACGCCTGGCTCCCGGCGCCGGCCGGGCTGTCCAAGCGCATGCCCAGGTACCTCCCGTTCGACGGCAAGGCCGCCCGCCCCGACGATGCCGTCAAGGCCGCATTGACGGAGCGCTTCCAGAGCCACGTGGCCGACTCCGACGTCAAGGAGAAGTTGAGCATCGTGGAGGAGGAGGTCAAGGACCGGCTGCGGGTCGACGCGGAATCGCTGTGCAAGCACATCCAGTCTCGCTGCCCCGACCTCTCCGAGGTGACCGTGGCGCCCGAGGTCTCCTTCCAGCACGGTTTTCGCGGGGCGCCGCTGCGCATCTCGCAGGCCGCCGGCGAGGCCGTGGGCCTGGAGCGCTCGGGTCTGGGACGCAACCGCCGCGTGTCGCTGGCCGTGTGGGAGTGGACCAGCAAGCTACTCGCCGATGAGGAGAACACCGCACCGCAGGCCCCGGAATCCGACGAGCCCGCGCAGCCGGGCCCGGTGCAGACCATCGTCGTGTACGACGAGCCCGACACCCACCTCGACTACGGACACCAGCGGAAGGTCATGGCCCTGATCCGGGAGCAGAGCGCGCTCCCCCGCGTCAGCGTCCTGGTCGCTACCCACTCCATGAACCTCATCGACGGCGTCGACATCAGCGACGTCGTCCACCTGAAGCTCGACAATCACCGCACCGTCGTGGAGCGGCTCGGAGCCGGGATAGTCGGTGACGCGATCGACGACTACCTCGGCAAGCTCGCAGCCGCTGTCGGCCTCCGCAACTCCGTTCTGCTGCATGAGCGTTGCTTCCTCGCTGTCGAGGGTGAAACCGAGCAGCGCGCCTTTCCCCTGCTGTTCCGGCTGTGCGAGGGACTCACCTTGCAGGCTGCCGGTGTCGCCCTGTGGTCCTGCTCCAACAACGAAGGCGCTCTGCACCTCGCCCAGTACCTGATCACACGGAGCCGCACTGTGATGCTGGTGGTCGACGCCGACAGCCGGAACGTGTCCAAGAGCATCTTCAAGCCCGCCAAGTTGACCCAGTTCTTCGGAAGCAGCGCCTCGAAGCATGTGAAGTTCCTCGGGGAGCCTGCGGACGACGCCCCGGAGGCGGAGAAGTTCAACGAGCTGGAGGAGATCTTCAAGGATGAGGTGTGGGCGCGTGTGGCCAACCGGATCTGGCCCAGGTCGGACCCGGATCAGGCATGGGCGGACGGCGACTTCGCCGCGCTGCGCGGACAGGGGAAGTTCAGTTCCGATGTGCAGCAGATGCTGCAGGCCGGCAGCCCCGACGGGCCGGGCGGAAAGCCGGAGATGATGTACGAACTGTCCATGGCCCTGACCGACCCCGCAGACGTTCCGGAGCAGCTGCGAACGATCTTCTCCCAGCTCAGGACGCTAGCGGATTAGCCGCGCACGACGCGGCGCCACCCGACTGCCTGCGCGAGCGCCGCGCCCGCATCCGCTCCTTTCGTTGGTCAAGCGTGGGCGGCTGCCAGGTGTGCCAGCCCACTGGGGGCTTCCAGCGCTGCATATGCTCACGCTCGTCCACGCCGCACCAGCGACAGCCACTGGGCGAAGGTATGCGCAGGTCAGAACCCTTGTCGGGCATGTTCACTCCTCTCGCAACACCTCGTATTCTTCCCCCTGCCACTGACACCACGCGCGGCAGGACTGGCCCGTCGGCCCGCCCACAGCCGCCGGTCAGCAATGCGGCCCTCCACAGCTACGACATTCCTTCCTGTCTCTCGTGGGCCTGGCTTTCGGGGGCGCGCCCCTCGGCGCTGTGCGGGCGGGACGGGCGACGGGCTAACCGTCGACCTCGAAGTCGGCCCAGTTCATGCCGTTGATCTCAGCGGTCAGGCCGGAGGCTCGGCGCCCACCGTCCTTGAAGTAGTGCTCCTGGAGGGCCTGGGCAAGCAGGTGCTCCTGCTGGGTCTGGCTCGCGCCGGCGTCGCGGGCGGCGTAGAGGCGGTGGGCCACCTCACCTGGCAGCTTCTGGGTGATGGTCCGCAGGCGGGGATCGTCCGTGGATCCTGCCGCGGAGGTGTAGCCGAACTGAGCCTGGACGTGCAGGACGAAGCCGTTGCGCTCGGCGTTCTTGCGGACGCGGTCCTTGACGCGGGGCTGCCACTTCGAGCGGACGTGCTGCTCGACCTTCGCAGCGGCCTGGGGCTTGGGGGTGGAAGCGCCCTTGACCCAGCGCTGGACGGTTCGCTGGGAGACGCCGAGTTCGGCGGCGAGAGCCTTGGTAGAGCCCTTGGCACCCTTGAGCAGGAACCTCATCCGGGCTCCCAGCGACTGCGGGATGGGCCGGGTGCGCTCGGCGCGCTCCAGACCCTCGTCGATCTCCCCCACGGCGGTGTCCTTCCTGGCACCCCCTCAACGGGGTGCTCTCTGGGGTCTGGCGGGCTGCCCGCCGAGGCGGGCAGCCCAGGGGACGGCTACTCGTCGGCGGAGACGGCTCCGCCGGTCTTGATGTGCCGGGCCGGGTTCGCGCCGTCGGCGATCAGCTCGACGATCTCGGCCATCGGCCTGGAGCCCTCGAACTTCACCATCCCCGGGCTGACACCCAGGCGCAGCGCGGTGGTGAGGGTGTGGTCGGGGCAGGTGAGGATGTCGAGGGCGCCGGGGCCGGGGGCGGCGAAGACGGCGCAGTCGGAGAGGACGGCGAAGCAGTGGAGGCCGGTCTGGGCGGCCATTTTGCGGAGTTTGCGATGGAAGTTGACGGTGGCGGTGTCGATGACCAGGGCGCGCATCAGTGGGTCCCAGGTGGGGCGCTCCAGGGCCGGCCAGCGTTGGCCGGGGCGGTAGCCGTGCCCGCGGGGGCGCTCGCGCATCTTGCCGATCGTGCCCTTCGCGGTCTGCTTGATGGCAGTCAGCACCGCGACCTCGGCCGGGTCACCGGTTTTGATGGCGGCCATGGCGTCCAGGAATGCGACCGGGTCGCTGTCGGCGAGGGTGAGCGGGACACCGAGCGCCGCCATCGTGGCGACGTAGGCCTGGCGCAGGTGCTTGTGCCACGGGTCCAGGTAGGGGCCACTCTCGTGCCGCAACCAGCCCTCGGTGGGCTGCACGGCGGCGCCGAGCTCCACCGCGTAGGCGACCTTCGCCGTGGAGTACCAGGCTGGCCCCGTCGGCCGGGAGCCGTCTGCGGTGAACGGCGAGGGGAGCAGCGGGTTCGTGTCGACGCCGGACAGGTCCACCAGCCACGACCCGGGGGTCTTCGGGTCGAAGACCGGGTTCAGTTCGTGCACGGGGCCCGAGAGGGGCAGCACCAGGCGGCCCGCGGCGGCGAGGAAGGCCATGTTCACATCGAGGCCGACCGCGAACGGTGCGGCCTTCTCGGTGTCGGTCAGCTCGCGGTGCCAGTCCCACGCCTCGGTGACCAGCGCGGCGCCCGTCTCGCGGTCTTGGGCGAGCGGATGCATCTCCGGGACCTCCGACGGGGCCGGATCGAAGGCGTCCTTCGGGCGGGAGCCCTCCACCGGGCCGGACGTCCAGCCGGACTCGGTGCGCACCGCGCGGGTCGGCGGGCGCAGCGCGGTGACGAGCTCCAGGCCGCTCACGGCGGTGGAGCCGCGCGGGGTCAGGACCCGCTTCGCGTAGGTGCCGAGCAGGCGGGCCAGGTCCGGGGCTGTGAGGTTGTCGAGGATGGTCCAGCCGCCGGAGGCCAGCGCGCCCCAGCCGGGGATGCACAGTTGGACGCACTGGCGGCGGCCGTCCTCGGGGGTGCGGTAGATCCGGGCCCACGGGCCGAGGCCTCGCTGGGTGAGCAGCCAGCCGGCCTTCTCGACGGCCTTGACCGCCTTGTGGGTCTTCGGGAGCTGGCCCAGGCGTTGGACATACTCGGTCTTCTCGTCCCGCCCGAGCGGGGGCAGGCCGAGCTCGGCGAGGGCGGCGTCGGTGAGGACGACCAGGGCGTCACCGTCCTTGCCGTGCCGGTGCAGCCGCGGCGAGCCGAACCTCTGCTCCAGCGCCCACTCCACGACAGCGGCCAGCGTGCGGCCCGCCGGGGCGGTGGGTGCCTGGGTGCCGTCGGCGAGGTAGGCCACCAGGCCCTTGCCCGAAGGGGCGACATCGAGCACCGCGAGCGGCCCGGACGGGAACCGCGCCGCCGCAGCCGCCTCCCAGTCCGACGGACCCTCAGCTGCCGCCGTGGCCGTCTTCGCCGGGGCCTTCCGCGCCCGGGACGAGGCAGCGGGACGCGACGATCCGGTACGGCGCGCAGGCCCAGCCGCAGGAGCAGCAGCAGGGGCGGGGGCGGCCTGGCGGGGAGCCGCAACCGGCGCCACCACGGCGGCCGGAGCCTGCACGGCAGCGGCCGTGGCAGCGGGTGCCGCGGGGGCGGGGGGTGCGTGCTGCACGGCGGCGGCCGCGGCGGCGGGGCGGCAGAACCCGCCCAGGTGCATCGGACGACCCTGCGCACGGTAGACCGACGGCTGCCCGCACTGTACGCACGGCGCGGGCGCGGCCATCAGCAGCGAGCCGTCCGGGTTCTGGTCCAGCATCACCAGCTGCGCTGTGGGGGCCGGCGGCTCGGACACCGGGGCGGTGGCCGTCTTCGACACCGGCGCTGCCGGAGCGGCAACGGCCACCGGAGCCGGTGTCTCCCGCGTAGTGTCGGCCGATGCCGGGGCCTCGGCCGTATCCGGAAGGGGCGCGGCTTTGCGGGCGGCTCGCACGAGGCCGGCGGCCTGGGCGCGGTGCAGCCACTCGGTGGGCTCCACCGTGCCGTGCTGGAGCGCCAGCGTCGCCAGGAAGGCGATGTAGACCTCGCGCTTGGGCGGGCGCGGGTCGGTGGCCCCGGCCTCCCAGCGCACGATCGTCTCCCGGCGGGTTTTCAGGGCCTTCGCCAGGTCTTCCTGGGTGTACTGGGCCGCCTTGCGCAGGCGCTCCCGCTCGGCGGGCACCGGCAGGTCGTCCGCCGACCTCGGCCGCTCCAGCAGCGCGTCGATCGCCGCGAACAGGTCGTCACTCATGCAGCACCTCCCCTTCCATCACCCACCCTAGCGTGAAAGTAACTTCTGGATCGCACATTTGAGTCACGCCACCCCGGCCGGAGGCACACGGCACTGCCCCGCCGACGAGAGAGGTCCAGTCACAGGACGCGAGAGGAAGAAGAGGAAGGAACTGCCTTCAGGACCTGCGGCTCTTCGAGAGGCTAGGGGCCATGGTTTCCGGGATCTTCCGTGTGTCTCCTCTCGCCGGGGAGACGACCCTCTCGCTTCTTGACCGGGTCGCTGCCCGCTACGGCCTCAACTCTGCGGCTCTGCTGACGACCTGGCAGTGGAAGGGGCAGCGCCCTCGGCATGAGAGCGGTGCGGGACGGGCGGATGCCGAGATGCTGCTGGACACGGCCGGGCGGCGAGCCCTGGCCGGGTTGTGCGGGGTGCCGGAGGAGGTGCTGGAGCGGGCACTGCCGGCGTGGGGCGTGGACGACGAGAAGCTGGCCGCAGCGGCGGGTGCGGACGGTCCGCGGGCGGTGTGGCGGGTGGCCGGCGCGGCGGTGGGGCCGACGGCGTTCGGATGCCGGTCGTGCGCGGCGCGGCGAACCGGGGCGCCGGTGCGGGTGGTGCGGTACGCGCCCCGCTGGGAGCGGGTGTGCGTGCGGCACGGACGGTGGCTGCTGGACGCGGACGCCGACCACGGCCTGGAGTTTCTGGATGTGCGTGGCCTGCCGGAGATCGCCGAGGCGCAGCGGCAATGGGTGGGAGTGGTCCGCCGGGCGCAGCGTGGCGGGGTGGAGGCGGCGGCGGTGTTCGCGGTGGCGCGGGCGGTGGTGTGCCAGTGGTGGGATCAGGCGCTGGGGTGGGAGCAGGAGCGGATCTGGCCGGCCCGGCTGCATCGCCTGGCCGGCGGGGATGCGGGGCCCGAGTTCTGGTGGTGGCGGGCGGTGGCCCGGGAGGCCGCGACGTTCCCCGAGGTCGTCGCGGTCGCCGGGGCGCTGGTGGACCCGGTGGTGGCCGAGTTGGTGTGGACCGACAGCGGCGGCGAGCGGATCCGTCCCTTCCCGCCCGACGGGGCGCTGTGCCAGGAGCTCGGCCGCAGGCTCGCCCGCCCCTGGCTCGGTGAGGTCGGCGCGGTCCCCGACATCAGCGCGCTCACCGCCTGGTGGGGAGCACTCGTGCGCCGGCGCCGCGGCGCCGGCCAGAGCGGTGAGCGGTTCCTGGACCCGTGGTGGGTCAAGCGTGAGGACCAACCGGTCTCCGTGACGGCGCAGCTGCGGACCCTGGCCCAGCGGGCCGAGGGCACCATCAGCTGGCGTGCCGCAGTCCCCCGCCCTGAACGCACCTGGATCAAGGACAGGCTCCGCGACGCCTCCGGCCTCCTGGCGCAGCTGGACCTCGACGACACCGCACCACTCGCCGCAACCACCCAACAGCTGCTGGACACCCTCGACAAGGCCATCGGCACCCTGACCGAGGCCAGCATCGGCATCGCCAGCGCGACGCAGACCGCAGGCATCCCCCTCGACCAGCTCAGCACCTGGACCCACATCCCCGCAGAGAACCTCCGACAGAACATCGACGACCACCGCGACAACCTCGAGGAGCAATACGGGTGACGACGCGGGAGAGGCCAGTCCTCGACGGGGGAAGTCACCGGTGCATGCTCCTGGACCGGGGCCCGGTGTGTTCCGGGTCGCTCCCCTGCAGGGTCTGTCGAGCCGGTTGACCGTACAGGCCCGCTGCCTCCGAGTTGGCGAACTCCCCGGCGAGCGGTGGTCGAATTCCTTAGCGCATGGTCAGGGGCGTTGTCAGTGATACGGGGGTTCCGGGCTATGAGGCTGCGGCCTGTGGGACATCTGGAGGATGGATGCGGCAGGTGAGGATGCGACGGTGCTCGCGGGCGGACGTGATCCGGGCTCCGACCGGGTCGAGGCGCGGATCGTCGGCGCAGGTACCGAGCTCGAACGCATGCCCTGGACCCGGGCCGCGCACGGGGTCGCGTTGGAGGAGTTGGCGTCGGTGCGAACCTTCCCCGTGCAACGCGGGCGTCGGATCGCTCCGGGGTGGTGGTGGTCCGCGTCGACCGGGCGCCTAGTGCACTACGGCTTCGGCGCGATGCGCACCCAGATCATGCTGCTGGACCACGATCCACAAGTGGTCGCGCTGGCCTGCAGCCCGGTGGAGCTGGCGTGGCTAGGAGAGGACGAGACCGTTGCCGTGCATGCCCCGCACCTGATGGCACGACTGCGGGACGGCAGCGGCCTGCTGGTCGACTGTGCGGGTGGCGAGGGCGTCCCCGCCCGCCTAGCCGACCATGCCGCTGCGATGGCTGCCGCGGCCCGGGCCGTCGGTTGGCACTACCGCATCGCGCGGCCCCCTGACCCGGTGCTCGCGGCCAACGTGCGGTGGCTGTCGGGCTACCGGCATCCGCGCCATAGCGGCAGCACCCCGACGGGGCGGGTCGCCGGCCTCTTCGCTCAGCCGCTCCCGCTCATCGAGGGTGTACGGCGGCTCGGGGAGCCCATCGCGGCATGGCCGGTGGTCTTCCACGCACTGTGGAGCGGGGTGCTCAGCGCTCCACTGGACCAGCCGCTGCACGAGCGGACCGTGGCCACCACGACGGCAACCGGGGCCGCAGGATGAGCGGCACCGCGCTCGCCGTGGGAGACCAGGTGCGGTGGGACGGCCGCGCCTGGACGCTCGCCGCGCTCGAAGGCGCCCGCGCACGCCTCCTCGGGGAGGCGGGTGCCATCTCCACGGTGCTGCTGTCCCACCTGCTGGCCGATCCCCAATTCGAGGTCATCGGCGGCCCGCTCCAGGTCAAGATGGCGGCGGCCGGGCTCCTGGACACGCTTCCCGACCACGTCCGTCAGCAGGCCTTGGCCTGGGAGCGGCACGTGCGGGAAGTCGAGTCGGGCGCAGCCGTCCCCGGCGGGGTGCCGCGGGCGGTGTACGACCCGGAGGTGACCACGTTGGCGCAGCGCGAGAGGGCCAAGGCTGCGGAGCTGACGGCGGCCGGGGCGGCGACGAGCGTGACGACGGTGCGCCGGATGCGGGCGCGGTACCGGGACCAGGGGGTGTGGGGGTTGGTGGACCGGCGCACCACACGCCCGGCGTCTGCGGTGGGGCGGGCCGATCAGCGGGTCGTGGAGGGTGTGATGGCGGTGCTGGGGCGGCAGCGGGATCGGTCGACGGGCACGCTGACGCGGTTGCGCGACCAGGTCCGCTGGCACCTGGAGGAGGTGCACGGTCCCGGGGTGGTGGCTGTGCCGCCGGCGTCGACGTTCAACCGGCTGGTGCACGTGCTGGCCGATGGCCAGGGACTGCTGGGCAGCGCGGCGCAGCGGCGCTCGCACGGCTCACGGCCGGCGGCGCCGTTCAGGCCGACGGTGGCGCTGCGGCCCGGTGAGCTGGTGATGATGGACAGCACCCCGTTGGATGTCCTGGCGGTGCTGGCGGACGGGGTGACGGGCCGTCCGGAGTTGACGATCGCTCTCGATGTGGCGACGCGGTCGGTGTGTGCGGCGGTGCTGCGGCCGCCGGGTACCGGTTCGGTGGACGCGGCGGTCCTGCTGGCGGAGATGGTCGCGCCGACGCGGATGCGGCCGGGCTGGGACGCCGCCTTGGCGTTGCAGCGCTCGGTGGTTCCCTACGAGCGGCTGCTGAGTCTGGACGAGCGGTTCAAGGGGGCGGCGGCGCGGCCGGTGATCGTGCCGGAGACGGTGGTCGTGGACCAGGGCGCGGTGTTCGTGTCGTCCTCGTTCCTGGGCGCGTGCGAGAGTCTGGGAGTCTCGCTGCAGCCGGTCCCGCCCGCGAACGGACCGGCGAAGGGTGCGGTGGAGCGGACGTTCAGGTCGATCAATCACCGGTTCTGCCAGTACGTCGCCGGCTATACCGGGTCCAGCGCCGCCGAGCGCGGGCGCAGGGTGAAGGACGAGGCCCGGTGGACGCTGCCGCAGTTGCAGGAACTCTTCGACGAGTGGCTGGTGTCCGGGTGGCACGCGCGCAAGCACACCGCGCTGCGGCACCCGCTGCTGCCGCATCTGTCGCTGTCGCCCATCGAGATGTGGGGTGCTCTGGTGGGCATCGCCGGCTACGTCCCGCTGCCCCTGGCGTGGGAGGACCACATCGAACTGCTGCCGGTGCGCTGGCAGCCCGTCAACGACTACGGCATCCGCTTCGACTACCGCACCTACGACAGCACCGTTCTGAGTGGACGTTAAGTCCGTTTCTGGTAGCGGCCTCGTCCGGGTTGGGTGAGGAAGCCTTGGCGAGTGAGGCGTCCGAGGCGGCTGCGGGTGATGTTGACGGACGCCTCGTCGGTGGGCATGCCGAGGAGTTCGTGCAG
>NZ_JAQYWZ010000851.1:0-329 GCF_036290945.1 Streptomyces sp. BE303 | reverse complement strand
GCCGGCTCGGTCCGCGACGCCCCGGGTTCGCTGAGCGTCCGTCACGTCGACGGCGCGGCGCGGGTGGAGGCGGTGGTCGCGGCCTGCCGCCGGGCGCTGCTCAACGCGGGCTCGACCCGCCTGATCGCGGCGGAAGCGCACGACCCGCGGCGAGCGCACGCCCGGCCGTCGGCCGGCCGGCCGCACCGCGCCCCGGCCCCCGAGAACCGCGCGGAGGCCCGGCTGTCGCTCGACCCGGCCACGCTGGCCGAGGGACGGGGGGACGGCGACGGGGAGCTCGTCGAGCCGCCCGCGGTGAGCGCCGGCGGGCCGGACGAGCGGACGGGCCG
>NZ_JAQYWZ010000850.1:0-135446 GCF_036290945.1 Streptomyces sp. BE303 | reverse complement strand
GGCGGCGCGTACCGCCTGCGGGGCGGCCGTCAGGTCGTGGCCCGCGATCCGGGCCTGCCCGCCGTCGGCGCCGATGAGCGTGGAGAGGATCTTGACGACGGTGGTCTTGCCGGCGCCGTTCGGGCCCAGCAGGGCGAAGACGGATCCGGCCGGGATACTCAGATCGATGCCGTCGAGCACGGTCTTGTCGCCGTAGGACTTGCGCAGACCGGTGGCGGAGATGGCGACGGGCGGCTGCGGGTCGCCACCTCGCCTGGGCGTGGGCATGACAGACGAAGGCACGGGGCCCTCCCGTTCGGGGCTGAAGCGGAGCTGAGGGAGTCGGTGGGGTGAAGCCGGTCCTGCCGCGGGCGTCAGGACCTGGCGCGAAGGATGTCGATGTTGCCGTACCGGGTGCGGGCACGGACCTCGACCGTCTCCTCGGCCTGCTCCGGGGGCGCGGAGTCGGTGAGCGTGTTGCGCACCTGCCCGGAGCCCGAGCTGACGTCGAGCCAGGCGGCGGTGCCCTTGCGGACGCCGACCTCGATGGCGCCGTAGGAGGTCTCCAGCTGGACGGCGCCGCGGACCACCTCACCCACGCGCAGGGTCCCGTGGGCGGTGGTGGCGGCGACCGGGCCCAGCGCGCGTCCGATGCTGATGTCGCCGTTCGCCCCGCTCACCCGCAGGTCGCCGGTCGCGGTGTCGACGGTCGTGGTGCCGTGCGAGTTCTTCAGGACGGCGGGGCCGTCGACGGTGCCGACGCGCAGACTGCCGGAGCTGGTGGTGATCTCGGCCGCACCCTCGATCCGGTCGACGGTGATCGAGCCGTGGGAGGCCGTGAGCGTCAGCGGACCGGTGGCGTCGAGGCGGACGTCGCCGGACGAGGTCTTCACCCGGGTCTCGCCGAGCCGGCCCTCCCCGAGGACCTGGGTCCACGAGCCGGTCATGACGACGTGCGAGCCCTCGGGCAGCTCGACCGTCACGTCGACGACTCCGGGGCGGCGGAGCGAGTTGCGCTGCTTGGGGGTCCTGACGGTCAGGGTGCCGCTCGCGTAGACGACCTCGGTCCGCTCGGCGGCCCGCAGATCCTGGTCCTTCTTCGGGTCGCGGGGCCGGACCTCGACGACGGTGTCGAGGCGGTCCGCCGCCGTGAAGCGGACGGAGCCGGCTTCCACGTGGGCGGTGACGGAGATCGGTTCGGGAGTGTCGAAAGAAGGCATGGCTGTACCGTCCTCGTGGGTCTCGGCAGCGTCCCCCCTGGTGGGACGCAGTACGTGGGTGGGGTGGTGCCGGCGGGCGCGTGGCTAGCGCACCCAGCCCGTGATGCTCTGTCCGACCGTTCGGGTCCTCTCCGTCGCCCGCGGGCGCGCGCCACCGTCGACCGCCACCGACACGGCCCGCACCAACCACGCGTTGACCGACAGGCCCTCACGGGTCGCGGCCTCCTCGGCACGCGCCTTGAGGTGCGCCGGCAGTCGCAGGTTGACGCGGGCGGTGCCGCCCTCGTCCCCGTCCGCGGACACCTGCACCCGGAACGGCTCGGCGGGCACGACGGGCGCTTCGGCGGGGCCGGCCGCCGACGGCGGCGTCACCACGAAGTCGGGGTCCAGTCCGCGCAGCCGCACGTCGACCGACCCCGGGGCGAGCTCACGGGTGACCTCGTCCATCGCCGCGGAGAGCACGTTGAGCAAGGTCAGACGAGTCGCCGATTCCAGCGGCAGGGTGAGCCGCTCGGCCAGCTCGCGGGCGCCCTCCCCACCGGCTTCGGCGGCCACCGCGAGTTCGCGACGGAGGTTCTCGACATACGGGGTGAGGTCCATGACGCCATGGTGGCACCACGATGGCGCCATACGCAAGCCCCTGCGGCACCCCGCGTGGCGCGGCCTCTGGGAAGACCACTCTGACCTGGTGAAACATGAAACCGGGAACCCGGATCGGGCCGACACCGCGCGGGCACCACCACCGCACCGGCACAGGGTGACACCGGGCGGCGCCGATGTGGCGCCGAATGGCACCACGTCGCACCATCGACACCAGCCACGCCCGCCGAGCCGGCGGAAGTGCTCGCACAGCCCGAACGGGAACGCGTCCTGCATCGAGGCGGCCGGCTTCCCCGGCGGGCTACGGGTACGCGACTCCGAGCAGACGGACACGGCCCGCGCTTCACGCCCCGGGCCCGGCGGCGGAGTCACCACGCCGTCGGGAGTTGTTGACCACCGACCCGGACGAAGGCCCCCCGGGCAGGCCGGCGCGCGCGTACGTCGGCGCCGTGCAGTGCATGACACGGTCGGGGAGGGCCGAACGTCAACCCGTTCGCGTCGAGGGAGCGGCCTCGGCGGCGGAACGACCGGTCAGCCGGTGCGGCCGGCGGCTCTCGATCCCGGGGTCGGACGCGCGAGGGTCGTCATCGCGCCGTCCGACGGCAGGGCGGCCCCGCTGCCGCGAGGGGCAGGCGGGACCGCCCGGCGGCCGGCAGCGGGGCTCGTCGGCGCGGGTACGTCAGCGGCCACGACGAGCCCGGCGGCTGCCGGACGGTGTACCTCTAGAGACCCTGCCAGGCGGGCTTGGCCGCGTAGGTGTCACGGAAGTAGTCGGCGAGCTTGAGGCCGGAGGCGGCCGCCTCGTCGACGACGACGGTGGCGTGCGGGTGCAGCTGCAGGGCCGAGGCGGGCACCAGCGCGGACAGCGGACCCTCCACCGCGAGGGCCACGGCCTCGGCCTTGGCCTCGCCCGTGGCGAGGAGCACCAGGTGGCGGGCCTCCAGGATGGTGCCGATGCCCTGGGTGAGCACGTGGTGCGGCACCTCGTCGAGGCTGTCGAAGAAGCGGGCGTTGTCCTCGCGGGTCTGCCGGGTCAGCGTCTTGATGCGGGTCCGGGAGGCGAGCGAGGAGCACGGCTCGTTGAAGCCGATGTGGCCGTCGGTGCCGATGCCGAGCAGCTGGAGGTCCACGCCGCCGGCCTCGGCGAGCGCGCGGTCGTAGTCGGCCGCCGCTGCGGCGATGTCCTGCGCGTTGCCGTCCGGGCCCATGAAGGAGGCCTCGGTCAGACCGAGCGGACCCACGACCTCACGCAGGACCACCGAGCGGTAGGACTCGGGGTGGCCGGCCGGGAGGCCGACGTACTCGTCCAGCTGGCAGATCCGGGCGCGGGAGGCGTCGACGGTTCCGGCCTCCACGCGGGCGGCGAGCGCCTGGTAGATCGGCGTCGGGGTGGAGCCGGTGGCCACACCGAGCAGGGCGTCGGGCTTGGCGGTCAGCAGATCGGCGATCGCTGCGGCGATGAGGCTGCCTGCGGCGGCGGCGTCGGGCACGATCACGATTTCCATTGGTCCACCATTTCTGGAGCGACAGTGAGGTCTAGACCATTCTGTCGTGAATCCCGCCCCCAGGTCCATTCCGCTCCCGGGGTTATTCGAGGCCGGGGCCGGTGCCGGCCCCGACGCCACGCTCCGGGCGAAGGCGACGCGCCCCGTCGGGGCGCCCAGTCGAGGCGCCCAGTCGAGGCGCCCGATGAGACACCCGATGAGACGCGTCTCGTTGACGCGCACATGTTCCCCGGCCGCCGCCGGTGCCGTAGCGTTGCCGTGTGAGCGCGCACCCGTCCCTCAGGTACGACGCCGTGATCGTCGGCGGTGGACACAACGGACTCGTGGCGGCGGCGTACCTGGCGCGCGCCGGACTCCGGGTCCTGGTGCTCGAACGGCTGCCGCACGTGGGCGGGGCCGCGGTGTCGGCCCGCGCGTTCCCGGGGGTGGACGCCCGGCTGTCACGCTACTCGTACCTGGTGAGCCTCCTGCCGCACCAGGTCGTCCGGGACCTGGGGCTGCGGCTGGACCTTCGGCGGCGCCGGATCACCTCGTACACCCCCACCCTCCGCGACGGGAAGCCCACCGGGCTGCTGGTGGACGCGGCCGATCCCGGCCGGACGCGGGAGTCGTTCCGGGCCCTGACCGGGACGGAGCGGGAGTGGGCGGCCTGGCAGCGCTTCTACGGGATGACCGGGCAGGTCGCCCGCCGGGTGTTCCCGACGCTGACCGGGCCGCTGCCCTCGCGCGCCGAGCTGCGCCGACGGGTCGCGGACGACGCCGCGTGGGAGGCACTCTTCGAACGGCCGCTGGGCGAGACGATCGAGCGGACCTTCGCCGACGACCTGGTGCGCGGAGTCGTCCTGACGGACGCGCTGATCGGCACCTTCACCCACGCCCATGACGCCTCGCTGCTGCAGAACCGCTGCTTCCTCTACCACGTGATCGGCAACGGGACGGGCGACTGGGACGTCCCCGTCGGCGGGATGGGCGCCGTGACGGACGCCCTCGCCGGGGCCGCCCTGGCAGCCGGTGCGGAGATCCGGACCGGCTGCGAGGTCACCGCCGTCGCCACCGCCGGCGTCGGCGACGCCGAGGTGTCCTACCGCCATCGGGACGGGGAGGCGACCGTGGCGGCGGGCCGGGTCCTGGTGAACGCCGCCCCCGCGACCCTCGCCCGGCTGCTGGGCGACGATCCCGGGCCGGCCCCGGAGGGCGCCCAGCTGAAGGTCAACATGGTGCTGCGCCGACTGCCGCGCCTCAGGGACGTCTCCGTGGATCCCCGGGAGGCGTTCACCGGCACCTTCCACATCGCCGAGGGCTACCGCCAGTTGGAGACGGCCTACACCGAGGCGGCGGCGGGCCGGGTCCCCTCGGCTCCGCCCTCGGAGATCTACTGCCACACCCTCTCCGACCCGTCGATCCTGGGTCCCGAGGCGATCCGGCAGGGGTTCCAGACGCTGACCCTGTTCGGCCTGCACATGCCCGCACGGCTCTTCGCCGACCCGGCGGCCAAGGAGCGGGCGCTGGCGTCGAGTCTGGCCCGGCTCGACGCGGTCCTGGCCGAGCCGATCGCCGACTGCCTGGCGACGGATCGCGAGGGCCGGCCCTGCCTGGAGGCCAAGACGCCGCTCGACCTGGAGCGGGAGGTCGGCCTGCCGGGCGGTCACATCTTCCACCGGGATCTCTCGTTCCCCTTCGCCGCCGACGAAGCCGTCGGCGAAACGGCCCAGGACCCCGGCGACAGCCCCGCAGCGCGTTGGGGCGTGGCGACGGACCGCCCCAACGTCCTGCTGTGCGGCGCGGGAGCGATCCGCGGCGGTGGCGTCAGCGGCATTCCCGGACACAACGCCGCACAGGCCGTCCTGGAGGACCGGGCCCGGTAGCCCCCGACGCACCGGGTCGTCGCGGGCCCGGTTCAGCCCGGCAGTACCCTGGTCACGCCCTCCGGGAGCCGGGGCCACCAGTGGTCGTAGCGGCGGTAGACGCGGGGCTCGCGGTCGGCCAGCAGTCCCGTCAGGGCGCGGGCCTCCTCGGCCAGGCCCTCCCACGCCCCGGCGGAGAGCTCGTGGAAGGCGGTGGCCTCGATGCCGTTCTCGACCGGTCGCCAGACCCCGGCGACGTGACCGTCCACCAGCAGGGTCGGCAGCACGTCACCGTTGTTGCGTATCACCAGCCGCCGGTAGTCCGGCGGGATCAGCCGGCTGCGGTCGGCGTACGCGAGCAGGACGCTGTCCCACATCGCCATCAGGCGGGGCGGCGCCGGGGTGTCGGCCGGCAGGCGCGGGGCGTCGGGAAGGTCGAACAGGGCTGTACCGTCCGGCCCTTGGAGCTGCTCGACGGCGCCGGCGGCCTCCAGCACGCGCAGCGCCGTACGCACCGGCGCCCGCTGTACGGTGGCGAACTGGGCGACGTCCGCGACGGAGGCCGGCCCGAATCCGGCCAGGTACCTCACGACGAGGGTCTCCAGCGCCTCGGTGTCCACCTCACGGCCGCCCGGTCCGGTCCGGGGCTCCTCCGGAGGGTGGGCCGCGACGAAGGAGGGCCGCGGGCCGAAGGACCACGGACCGCCCGTGACGGCGTGCACCAGCGGCGCGTACGCCCGCAGTCCCCACCACGCGCCCGCCTGCCGCTCGGCGCCGAGCCGTTCGCCCAGCCAGGCCTCCATCTCGCCGTTCGCGTGCGGCTGGTCGGCGAAGGACAGCAGCGACGGCACCAGCTCCTCGGCGTCGGCCGGGGTGAGTCCGGCGGCGGCGAAGCGGTTCCCGAGCCGGGCGGCGTACAGGGTCGGCCGCATCGCCCGGCGCAGGACCCGGTAGTCGTCGGCCCGGACCGCGTGCAGGGTGATCCGCATCAGGGTCGCCTTGAGGATCCTGCCGTCGGCGAACGCGGCGTCCAGCTCGGCCGGGGCGAAACCGTCGATCCGGTTCCACAGCGCCAGGTAGGGCGAGGCCGGGTGCTGCGCCTGCAGCGCGACCACCCGGCCGAGGGCCTCGACGACGTCCAGCGGCTCACGTCGCACCAGCAGTTGGCGGCCGAGTGTGGCCCGGTTGAGCTCCCGCGCAGTGATCTTCACGATCGAGCATTGTGCCGCCCGCCGCCGCACCGTCGCCACCGGGCCCGGCCGGGCCCGCCCGGCGCGTCCCGGGGCGTCCCTGGTCCCCCCGGCGTCCGGCCTCGGCGGAGCACGCACAAAAGGTGTGGCCCCCGGGCACGGGGCGCGTTAGCCTCGGGACCATGAACGTCATGGGCCGAAGCACCACCGCGACCGCGCGAGCGACCAGCTCGCCGGTTGCCGCCGCCTGACGTATCCCGTCACTCCCACCGGCCACCGGAAACGGTCCGCCGGTGGCTCCACGCGTTCGCGCCCCGGTTCCGTCGACCGGGCGGACCTGTTCTCCGGTGCCCTTCCCGCTGTTCCGCGAAGGAGCCCACCCCATGCACAGCGATCAGATCGTCCGCACGTTCACCGAGTACTTCGAGGAGCGCGGGCATCGCCGGATCACCGGCTCGACCCTGCTGCCCCCTCCCGGCGACCCGGTGCTGTTCACGACCTCGGGCATGCACCCGCTCACCCCCTACCTGGAGGGGCGCCCGCACCCCCTCGGCAGGCGACTGGTCAACGTCCAGCGCTGCCTGCGCACCACGGACCTCGACGAGGTCGGCGACCGAACGCACCTGACCGTCTTCGAGATGCTCGGCAGCTGGTCGCTCGGCGACTACGAGGGACCGTCGAGCCTCGACTGGGGCTTCGGGCTGCTGACCGACGGGTTCGGCATCGACCCGGGGCTGCTCCACGCCACCGTCTTCGGCGGCGACGACCGAACCGGCCCGGACACCTCCTCCCTGGAGCTGTGGCAGGAACGCGGGGTGCCGGTGGAACTCACCGTCGAGGACAACTGGTGGTCCAACGGACCGACCGGCCCGTGCGGCCCGGACTCGGAGATCTTCCTGTGGACCGGCGACACCCCGCCGGAGTCGACGCCGACCGGCGACGACCGCTGGGTGGAGGTGTGGAACCACGTGATGATGCGTCACCGCCGCCTCGACGACGGATCCCTCGTGCCGCTCCCCCAACGCAACGTCGACACCGGACTCGGCCTGGAACGGCTGGCCTCGCTGCTGCAGGGCCGGACGTCGGTGTTCGAGTGCGACGTCTTCGACCCCTGGCGCCGGCTCGTGCCACCGCTGTGGCAGCTGGACGAACCGTCACTGCGGCTGGTGTGCGACCACCTGCGCTCCGCCGTCGTCGTGATCGGCGACGGGGTGCGCCCGGCCAACACCGGCCGCGGCTACGTCCTGCGCCGGCTCGTGCGACGGGTGCTCACCGTCCTGCGGCGCGACGATCCGCGGCGCGGTCTCGGGGACCTGCCGGACGAGCTGATCCGGCACACCCTGGGCCGGTTCCGCCAGGACGTGGGGCAGGACGTCGTGCGGGGGGTGCTGCTCGACGAGGAGCAGCGCTTCGGCCGGCTGCTGGAGCGCGGACGGCGGATCCTGGCCCGGCCCCGCTTCCACGGACCGCTGGGCGAGGAGGACCTCCACTACCTCCACGACACCCACGGCCTCCCGCGCGAGCTCGTCCTGAGCCTGCGTCCGGAGTGACGGCCCAGGGCGTACCGGGCGCGGGGGCGGCGATCAGGGCTCCCGGCCCGGCGCCCCGGGGTGCCGGGGTGTCGGGATGCCGGGATGCCGGGGTGTCGGACCGTCACGGCCGGTGCCGGCCTCGGGTCAGGGGCGGTCGGCGGCTCGTTCGGGCCCGCTGTCCAGGCGGACCGCGCCGTGCAGCAGCAGCCCCGCGGCCCGGGCCTCGTCCAGCCGACGGGTGAAGACGCCGATGCCCTCCTCGGTCCCCAGCTCCATCAGGTCGGGCGGCCAGGTGCCCGGTGGCACCAGGATCACGATCACCCTGCCGCGCCCCTCGGCCGCCGACACCCACCCGGGCGAGGCCCGGACCTCGGAGGCCGGTTCCCAGACCTGTCGGCCGCCCACCAGTACGAGCCGCGTCAGCAGCGATCCGCGCACCTCCATCACGGCGGTGGTGGCGGGCGGCTCCCCCGCCGCCAGGACGAACCCGCTGTCCACCACGCTCTCGACGAACTCGCCGTACAGGTGCGGGCCGATCTCCACGATCACCTCCGCGAAGGGCACCCCGGCCGCCGACTCGTGCACCGCCAGCGCCCACACCATCGGCGCCGGTCCGGCGCCTTCCACGTCTTCCGCCATGCCCTGTCAACGAGCCGGACCGGCAACCGAACCGGGCAGGCCCGGAACGGCGCGCAGGGCGGTGCGGGGCGGCGGCGCGCGGAGGTCCGTCGACCTCGCGGACCCCGCCGCCCCGTGCGTCTTCGTGTCACCGAGGAATGTCCGCACGGCATTCCGCGGTCCGCGCCGCGGACCTCACAGGACAGAACAGCTAGAGCGGCGCGGCGTCGTCGGCCTTGAAGGGGCCTCCGTGGCCGGGCACGATCAGGTCGGCGGCGGCCAGCACCCGCAGCCGGGAGGCACGCAGGACCTCACGGTCGGGGGCGACGGGGTCGTCCGCCGGGCCCTCGGAGTGCCACCACAGGTCGCCGGCGAACGCCACCACGCCCGCGCTCGTGCCCGCCAGCAGCGTGATGTCCTCGGGGCTGTGCCCCGGGGTGCGGATCAGCCGCAGCGACGGGGTGAGTTCGTACCCCTCCGCGTCCCGGTTCCGCCACCGGTCGTCCGAGTACTCCACCTTGTGGTCGTGGACCGTCGCCCGTCCGAACAGGCCCACGTTCATGGTGTTGTCCGGGTGGTGGTGGCTGAGCACCACGTCGGTGATGTCGTCCGGGCCGAGGCCCAGTTCCGCGAGCGGGGCGAGGATGCGGTCACGGCTCGCGACCATGCCCGGGTCGAAGATCACGTGGCGGCCCGCGTCGGATATGTAGGACACGGTGGCGGCGACCCCGGGGCCGGTGGAGCCCACGTAGCCGGTGGTCAGGATGGTGTATTCGGCGCTGCGGCCGATCGGTGCGTCTGTCACGAGCACGATCATTCCGAATGAACGGGCCGCCCACCAGTGGCTTTACCTCGGACGATCACGGACTTCGTACCGCCCGGGCAGCGCCCCCGCTCCCCGGCCCGGCCCCGTCGGCCCACAACAACCGTTCCATGTCACGATCTTGACGCCGGCTATCGCGGACGGACCGTCTGTTCGGCCGTGGTTCCGCAGGGGTGGCAGGTCCAGGTGAAGAGCGCCGGGGAGTCGGGGGCGGAGAGGATGCCGTCGTAGCTGGAGTGCCCGGGGCCCGCCGAGGCGGCGCCCCGGCGGTGGTGGGCGCCGTCCGGGAATCCGGCCTGCAGGGGGCGCGGTGTGCCTTCGGGGCGCCGGGAGCTGAGGTCCCACGCCGGGTCGTCCACCAGGTCGGGAGTGCCGGGGCCGCCGGCGGTGCCCGGGGAGTCGGGGGTGGCTTCGAGGTGCGTGAACAGCAGGTTCCGGATCCGGAGGAGCCCGGTGTGCCACACCTGGACCGGTTGGGGGGCCGGTGGCGGCAGGACCGCCGGCTCGACGAGCCACGCGGCCGAGGACGACGGCGTCACCGGCGAGTCGAGGAACACCCCCAGGGAACGCGGGAGATCCGGGTGGTGGACGGCCATCACCAGCCGACCGGGGTCCCGCACGGGGCCGAAGCTGCAGACGGTGACCTGGACGCCGTGCTCGGCGTCGCCGAAGAGGCCGGGAAGGGCGAGCAGCGCGTCGCGGCGGCCGGGCTCCGTGAGGTAGACCAGCCAGGGCGACACGGATCCGGCCGGGCGCGGCGGACCCGGCCGGCGTTCGAGAGCCAGGACCGTGAACAGACCCGACGGGGTGTCCAGGACGCCGCCGTGGGAGAGGCGGGCACCGGGCTCGTCCAGGAGCGTCTCGGGCGCGCGGAGGACACGCAGGCCGCGGCCGGGGGTGCTGGTCTCGCTCATGTCGCGAACGTAACGGCGTGCCGGTGCGGCCGCCAGCGGTCGCACCGGCACGCCGACCGGGCGGGCGCAACGGCCGACCGCGCCGCGGACACGGCGGCCGCGGTCCGACATGCCGCGCCCGGCCCCGGGTCACCGACCGGCGGGCGGCGGCGCGGGAGACTTCCGAGGGGGTCGAACGAGACGGAGGGTCCAGCCGTGAGCAGTGCCGCGCCATTCCACACGTGGGACGTTCGGGAGGCGGGCCCGGCCGACGCCCCGCACCGGGTCCTGCTGCTGCCCGGCGGGCTGTGCAGTACGGCCTTCTACGAGGACATGACGGCCGCGCCGCCGCTCGCCGACGCACCGATCCGCCTGGTGGCGGCGACCGTCCCGGGCCACGCCGGGACGGTCGCGCCCGCGGACGTGTCGATGGAGCACTACGCGGCGATCACCGGTGCCTTCGCCGCCGAGCACGGCTGCACGGTCGTGGTCGGTCACAGCATCGGCGCGAACATCGCCATCGAGATGGTCGGCGGCGGGCACTTCTCCGGCCCGGTGGTGCTGCTGTCCCCGACGTTCTCGCGGCCGGACGAGTCCAGGGCGCTGGCGGTCGCGACGGCGATCGGACGCGTGCCCGGTCTCGGGGCCGCGGCCTGGCCGGCGATGCTGTGGCTGGCGCCGAAGGCACTCGCGGACAGCATCCCCGAGCGGCGCAGGCCGGCGCTGCTCGCCGATCTGAGGAAGAACTCCGCGCCGTTCTGCCGCCGGGCGATGGCCGAGTACTTCGCGTACCTGGACCGGCACGGTTCGCTGGTGCCCAGGCTGTGCGGCTCCGGTGCCCGGGCGTGGGTGGTGCGCGGCGACCGCGACGAGGTGGGCCTGACCGACGCCGAGCACGCCGCGCTGGAGGCCTGCCCGTCCGTGACCCTGGAGGTGGTCCCGGACAGCGGGCACCTGGTGATGGTGGAGCAGCCGCACGCGGTGGCGCGTCTGATCGCCGACGTGGTCCTCGGTCCGGACCGCTGACCGTCGGCGGGCCCGGCGGCGGCACGCACGGCGACGGTCGCGCGCGGGGCGGTGGCGCGCGGGGCGGTGGCGCGCAGCACGGGGCGCGCGGGGCGGGGCGCGCGGCACGGGGCGCGCGGGGCGGTGGCGCGCAGCACGGGGCGCGCGGGGCGGGGCGCGCGGCACGGGGCGCGCGGGGCGGGGCGCGCGGGGCGGTGGCGGGGCACCCCGGGCCCTGATGCGCGGACCGACGCAGGGGCGGTCAAGATAACGAGAGACGAACGTTTCGCCTCCGCCCGTCCTCCGCCCCGCCGCCGGGCGTCGCCGGTGAGGCACCATGGCGGCCCACGAACCACCCCCGGACTCCCCAGGATCACCGTGCCCGCACCCCAGCTCGTCGCCTCCGCGCTCGCCGGAGCGGTCCTCGCCCTTCTCGCGGGCTGCGCGGGCGGAGGGGCCGGCGCCGCAACGGCCGACCCGCCGACCGCGGTGTCGTCCCCCGCGAGCCCGCCCGGCGCCTCCACGAGATCCTCCGCGTCCGGCGCCGACCCCTCGGTCACCGGCTCCCCGGCCCCGGCTGCCACCCCCACCGCGCCGGCTGCCCCCACCGCGCCGTCGGCCACCGCCGCGCCGTCCGCTCCCGGCGGCACCGCCGCCCGCACCGGCACGGCCGTCCTCGCCATCCCCGCCATCGGACTGGCGGGGCTGAAGGTGGTGCCCTACGAGGGCACCACGGACGACGCGCCGGGGACCCGGATCCAGAACGGCGGGGTGGCGGCCAGCCCCTACGGCGAGCAGGGCGGCGTCGGCCCGGGCCAGGTGGGCAACTACCTGGTCACGGCGCACCGGCTCTCCGCGGGGAGCCCGCTGCGGGACCTCCCCGCGGTGCGCGACGGCGACGTCGTGCTGGTCACCCTGGACGGCACCGCGTACGAGTACGTGATCACGGGCACCAGGGCCACGTCGTTCCGCTCCCCGCGTTCCCTGGCCGAGCAGCGCGCGGCCGTTCCGGGGCATCCCGGCGAGGAGGCAGTCCAGCCGATGATCACCGTCTCGACCTGCGCCACGCCGGAGGACAACGCCGCGGGCAACCGCTGGCGGGACGCCAACGGCAACCCCGAGCACCGGATCGACAAGATCGGCGTCCTGCGCGCCACCCGGCCGGCCGGCTGAGCAGGCGCGGGCCCCTGATCGCGCCACCGGCTCCCGGCCCCGGCCGTCAGCCGACGCCGAGGGTGAGTTCCGCCGTGTGCAGCCGTCCCTCGGTCTGGAACTGCAGGAACACCCGCCAGTTCCCGGGCCTGCCGAACATCGCGTAGAAGGTCAGGTCCGGCCCGCCGTGGTCGCCGTCGACCCGGTCCGTCGGGTGGAGGTGGGCCAGCGCCCGGTCTCCCTCGTGGAAGGCGGTGAGGTGGGCGTAGCTGCCCAGATAGGGCTGGAGGGCGTCAACGGGTCGGCCGTCCCGGCTGACGGTGGCGGTGAGCCGGTGGGCGCCGGCCGTCGGCTCGCTCCGGAGGGCCACCGTGTAGCCGTCGACCGTGGTGGTGCCGGCCGGGGCCGGCAGCCGCACCGGGACGGCCTCGCCCGGCACGGTGACGGTACGGCTGAGCACGATCTCGCTGCCCCGCCGCGAGCGGGCGTCCGGGAGGAACGAGGCGTACATCCGCCAGCCACCCGGGCCGAGGGCGGCCAGGTCGGCGGTCCAGGTGCCGTCGGGGGCCATCACCGGGTGCAGGTGCTGGAAGCCCGTGAGGTCGCTGCGGATCGCGTAGAAGTGCAGCTTCCTGGTCTGGTGCTCGACGAACTCGGTGACCGTCCGGCCGTCCGGGCCGGTGAGGGTGAACGGGTAGGCCACCGCCCGGCCGGCGGGCAGCTCGGTGAGGTGCGCGTCCAGGCGGTAGCCGTCGCGCTCGGCGGTGAGGCCGTCGGGCACGTCCGGGACGACGGGGGACGCGTCGGTCGCGGGCCCTGCGGGGGCGGCGGGCATCGCCGTCGCGCCGTGGTCCGCCGCCGCCCGGCCCCCGTGCCCGGCGAGGGGGGACGACGCGCCGGCCGGGGGGACCGGCGGAGGGGCGGACGACGCGCAGGCGACGAGTCCGAGGAAGAGCAGCACGGGCACGCAGGAGGCCAGTGCCCAGCCGCGGGAGAGCGAACGGACGGAGGCGGGCATCGGCAGGTCCTTCGCGTACGGGCACGCCGGGGGGCGCCCGGGTGGGCAGGTGCGCGTGGCAGGGGCGGTCACCACAGCACAGGAGACCGCCCGACGACCGCCGCGATAACGAAAAGTTCCGCCCGGCGTCCTCCCGCCCGGGCCGGTGCTCGCCCGCCATGCCCGGGCGGGGGCCCCGCTACACGCCCGCGGGGCCGACCGGGGCCGGCGGGCCGGCCAGGACGGTGGGGTCCCCGGCGAGGTCGGCGAGCAGGGCGTCCAGCTTGGCGCGGTCGACCGAGGGCATCAGGAAGACGTGCACGTAGCTGCGCCGGGTGGTCTCGTCGCCCGGGACCGTCAGGACGTCCTGGGAGGAGAGCGACCACTTGGCCACCAGCTCGGGCCCGGGCCGCCGGAACCGCACGGTGACGGCGCCCGGCGTGCGGGCCGGCCAGAGCGCGACGCCGGTGCGCCGCTCCAGTTCCAGCAGGCGGGACTCCAGGTAGCCGGCCAGTTCCTGGGCCGAGCGGATCCGGTCCACCTGGTCCCGGTAGGAGTGCCGGGACAGGTGGTCCCAGAGCACGAGCGGGGAGAACCCGTTGCGCGAGCCGGCGAAGGTGGTGTCCGGTGCGCCGATGTAGTCGGGCTGGGACGGCGGCGAGATCTGGTACTTCACCTTCGTCATGTAGATCCCGCACGGCCACGGCGCACCGGGCCACTTGTGGCCGCTCATGGCGATCGAGGAGACCATGTCGACGTCGCCGGACCGCTCGGTGGGCAGGGTGAGTCCGAAGTCGAACTCCGGTGTCGCGGCCTCGGGCGACCAGCCGTACGCCGCCGGGTCCTGGGCGGCGAGCCGCAGGAACGGCGCGTAGCCGGCGCCCAGGGCGCCGTCGACGTGGATCCAGAAGCCTCGGCGCACGTCGGACAGCGGCTCGCCGGTCCGCGGGTCGGTGCCGTACACCACCTCGCGCCGGACCAGGCCGTGGCGCTCGAAGATCGGCAGCAGGCGCTCGCAGACCCCCCGGACGTCGTCGTGGGCGCCCTTGAAGGTGCTGCCGAGGTTCAGGCCGACGAAGACCGGGTGCCCCTTGGCGGCGAAGAACTCGACCAGCGCCGCGAGGGCGTCGACGTCGATCTCGCCCGGGCCGTCCCAGGACAGGCCGGACGGGCCGGGGCGGGAGGGCACCTCGGTGGGCCAGGCGCGGCGGCCGGTGACCGGATCGGCCAGCGGGCTCTCGTCCGGGTACCGCTCCAGGCCGACGGCGTGGAAGGTCTCGACGCCCAGCACCTGGACGGCCTTGGCGAAGGAGTAGTGGGTGTCCTCGGAGTAGAACGCGACCGGTCGGTGCGCGTTCGGGTTGTGCCGGTCGGGCGTCGCCCGGACGTACCGCAGCGCGTCGAGGGGGGCGGCCGGTGCCTGGATCAGCGCCTTTCCGCTCAGGTAGTCGCGGGCGTTCCAGAGCGCGTACATGTTGCCCTCGGTCGACCCCATGGAGAGCATGTAGCCCCAGTACGACTCGGGGTCCGCGGGGTCGTGCGGGCGCCGGGCGTTCCACAGCGTCGCGTAGTAGTCGAGTACGGCGCGCTCGACGACCTTGGTGTTCGGCTTGTAGCCGCCGCTCCGGAACGGGTCGCCGAGGTTGTTGATGTTGTTCGGCATGAACCGGGCCAGGTCGAGCGCGCAGCCCTGCATGTCCTGGGTGGCCTGGTAGCCGACCAGGTGCCGGCGCTTGCGCGACAGGTAGGCGTCGACGGTGTCCAGGGCGCGCACGCGCCGGGCGTCGTCCAGCCCGCTCTCGGGGAGCGCGAAGTCCCGGCCGTCCAGCTCCGGACCGGGGTCGGCGGCGGTCGCGGCGGCGAAGGTGGCGGTCGGGCTCATGGGCGCGGCACTCCCGGGTCATCGGTCGGCCGGTCCGCGGACGGGGATCGGCCGAGCGGCGAAACGGCGTTCGCGGCTCGCCGACAGAATGGAACTTCCACGCGCCGGGTGGAAGATCTCCCGAAGAAGATTCGGTTCCGGTGCGGGAATCCTTGCGCATCGTCGGAATCTGCTGGGATTCTGTGCGCCGTGCCGAACAATCAGCAGGCCCGCAGGACGCCCGTCGACGACATCGACCGGACCATCATCCGCGCCCTGGCCGACAACGCCCGGATGCCGAACAACGCCCTGGCCGAGGCGGTCGGCGTCGCGCCCTCGACCTGCCTGGCCCGGGTGCGCGCACTGCAGGAGCGCGGGATCATCCGCGGGTTCCGCGCGGACGTCGACCCGGCGGCGATCGGTCTCCCGCTCCAGGCGATGATCTCGGTCCGGCTCCGGGCGCACACCCGGGAGCAGAACGAGAGCTTCCGCAGCACCGCCCCCGACCTGCCCGGCGTCCTCGCGGTCTTCCACATGGCCGGGTCCGACGACTACCTGCTCCACGTGGGGGTCGCCGGCCCGGAGGGCCTGCGCGACTTCGTCGTGGACAACCTGACGACGCATCCGGCGGTGGCACAGACCCGGACCAACCTGATCTTCGAACAGATAGCCGGCCGCCGGTACCTGGCTCCGGAGCCGCGACGGAGGACAGTCGCGGACACGATCTGACCTACACGGCTCCTACGGTGGTTCCTGTCGACGGAACGCACTACCGACGAAGGCGGAGACCATGAACGACATCACGACCCTCGACCGGGCCACCACCACGGAGGCCGCACCGGTCGCCACCGGCGAGCGGGCCGACCTGCTGGACATGCTCGGCCAGCAGCGGGGGTTCCTGCGCCTCACCACCCAGGGCCTGACCGACGAACAGGCCGGGCGGCGCACCACCGTGAGCGAGCTCTGCCTGGGCGGGCTGGTCAAGCACGTCGCGGCGGTCGAGCGGGGCTGGGTGGACTTCATCCTGTCGGGCCCGTCCGCGATGCCGGACTTCACCGCCATGACCGAGGCCGACTGGACCCGGCGCGAGAACGAGTTCAAGCTGCCGCCCGGGGAGACGCTGGCCGGTGCGCTGGCCGACTACGCCGAGGTCGCCCGCCGGACGGACGAGCTGGTCGCCGTGCTCCCCGACCTGGACGCCTCGCACCCGCTCCCCAAGGCCCCCTGGTTCGAGGGCGACGTGCGGTGGTCGGCCCGCCGGGTCCTGCTGCACATCGTGGCCGAGACGGCGCAGCACTCGGGCCACGCCGACATCATCCGCGAGGCCCTGGACGGCGCGAAGAGCATGGGCTGAGCTCTCGCCCGCTCCGGCGCGCCCCGCGACCCGGCGTCGGGCCGGGCCGGCGGGCAGGCCCCGGCCTGCGGAAGCGGCGCGCCGAACCGCGCGGCCACCGGAGGCGCACGGGTGACGGGTCAGTCCGGCGGCTCACCGGGGCCGGGGTGCCCCGGATCGGGCACAGGACGGGGCCGCGCCGGGCGGGGCGGTTCCGGCGGGGGCACGGGACTGCCCGGGGGCCGGGGAGGGTCGGGCGGAAGGGGCGGCCGGATCGGCTCGGGCGGTTCCGGGTGCGGCGGTGTCCCCGGCGGGGGCGAAGGGTTCGTGGTCATGGCGTGGTGCTCCTCTCCGGTCCGGGGCCGACTCCGCCCGGGACCAGCGTTCTCTCTCGGCCGCGTCCGGAACGGAGGCCGTGGTGCCGCGGGTCCGACGACCGGTCAGGTCCGCGCCTGCACGCCGGGGTCCCGCAGGACCGACCGGCGCTCCTCCGCGGAGAGCCCGCCCCACACCCCGTACGGTTCACGGGCGGCCAGGGCGTAGCGCCGGCACTCGATGCGGACGGGGCAGCGGGCGCAGACGGACTTGGCGGCCTGCTCGCGCTGCTCGGCGGAGGATCCCCGCTCGTTGACGGGGTGGAAGAACAGCCTGGTGTCGGCGGAACGGCAGGCACTGCGGAGCTGCCAGTTCCAGTGGTGCTCGGACGCCCCGGGCAGGCGGGATATGTCGGTCACGGCGAGTTTCCCTCCGTTGGCAGCGGTCGACACCACCCGTCTAACCGCCCTCAGGACTTTCATGCCCGCCGGATCCGGGAGAACGTGGACCGCCGCCCGGACGGCCCCCGCCGGTCCGGGCGAGCGGCTGTCCGGGCGGGGGCTGTTTCGGGGCGGGGGCCGGAACTCAGTTCACGTGGACCGGCGGGCTGCCGGCCCGGCTGGTGTCGACCAGCGGCCCGTAGGTGGCGGAGAAGTACCCCTCGCCGGGACAGAGGCCCGACCCGCCGCTCTTGACGAAGCGCTCGTTGCGGAAGGCCAGGCTGTGGGTCGCGTTGTCCGCGGTTCCGGTGAAGGCGCCGCTGAGCTGGTAGGTGCAGGTGAGGGTGCCGAACCAGGAGTTCAGGACGGCCGAGGCCTGGATCGGTCCCGCCGCCCCGGGGGTGAGGACGACCGGGAGGCCGGCGCCGCCGCCGACCGCCACGTGGTACGCGAGGTTGCCGACCGTGAGGCTCCTGACCGACGTGACGCCGGTGACGTTGGCCGTGCACGCGCCGAAGGTCAGCCCGGTCAGGGACTCCGTCGCGGTGCCCGGCGCGGCGGGGTTGCCGAGCACCCGTGCGGTGAACGGCGAGACGCCGCAGCTGACCCCGGTGGAGCCGTCGGCGGTCGAGGAGAAGGTGGCCCTGGAGCCTGCGGCGAGCGGGGCGACCAGGACGTCGCCCACGGCGACGGCCGGCCCGCCGGCGCCGCCGGTGGTCAGCACGGACACCTCGGCGGCCGTGCGGGAGGCGGCGGAGGCGGAGGCGGGGGCGGCACCGGCGGTCAGCGCCGCGGCGACGGCCACCAGGGCCGGAAAGGTGCGAGTACGCATGGGAAAGCCTCGTCTCGGTGAGGGCGCGAGAAGGCGGACGTCCGACGCTCGCCGGACAGTCGGGGACGTCACGGCGAGCTGACTACGTTGTAGGACCGTGTCCGCGCACCGTCAAGGAGCTGGACCGCACTTGCTGACAATTCGTCAGCAAGTGCGGTCGCCCGAAGCGGCCCCGATGCGGCCCCGGCGCCGCTTCGGGCGACCTGCGTCGGACCCCTCGACGGTCGGCTCCGAAGGGTCAGTGATCACTTCGGTGCACGGGCGTCCTCGACCGCTCGCCGCACGTCCGGGTGCGGGTCGTCGACGAGGCTGTCCAGCAGTTCGCCGACCCCGGGTGTGGACCATCGGCCGACGGCCCACGCCAAGTCCCCCCGCACCGTGGGGTCGGGGTGGGCGGCGAGGTGGGCGAGACGGTCGAGCGGGCCGCGCCGGCGCATCCCGAGCCAGTACAGCGCGTCACGGAGCGCGGCCGGGTCCCCGGGGTCACCGGCTTCCGCGATCCGGTCCAGCAGCACCCCGACCGGCGGGGGCGGGCCGTCCAGCGGGTGCGGCAACCGCTCACGCAGGCGCCGCCCGCCGTACTCGCCCCGCACCCGGCACCCTCGGCAGGTGCACGGGCGCGAACCGTGGGCGCCGGGCACGTAGCGCCAGCCCGCGACCTGCGGCGGGGTGCGGACCCTGTGCACTTCGCGCGGACGGATCGCCCGGGGCACGAACACCTCCCACCCGCGGGGATCCGCCACCCCGGCGATCCGCCGCACCGCCTCCGCCGCGGAGAGGGCCGGCTTCGCCTGGTCGGCGTAGCGCCCCACCAGCACCTGCTCGGCGTCATCGAGACGCAGATGGACGGCCACCATCCCGCCCTGGCTGCCGAATCGCGCCAGCTCACGCAGCCACTGGTGCGTCAGGGTGTACGACGGCAGCACCGGAAAGCAGTACACCCCGCGAGCACCGCCCTGCCCGTGGCTCACGGCACGGATCCCGGACCGCCGGATGCGCGGCACGTTCGCCGCCGAGGTCAGGTGCACGAACATCGCCATGACCCGGCATGCTAGACGACCGCCCCGCAGGCCGTCGAAAGCACCTCGGGAGGCGGTCCGGCACCACCGCCTCCCACGGTCGATCGCCCAGGCCGGCCTAGCCGGGGCCGTCCGGGGCGGCGGTGCGGGCGAGGGCGGCGGGGGTCAGGCGGCCGACGATCGCCGGGGCCTCGTGGACGAGCGCGTCGTCGGTGAGCGCCTCCACCATGAACAGCGCGAAGTCCACCCGTCGCGTCAGGTTGCCGGCCAGGACCGGGTCGCCCACGTGCCGGCTCCACACCGGCAGGCCCTGGCTCTCGCCCTCCTCCAGGTCGCTGCCGCGCACCACGGTCCACCGGGTGTCGCTGGCGAAGACCCTCCGGCACGCCTCCACCTGGTCGTCGATCTCGACGGCGCGGACGAGCTTGCCCAGCACGGCGACGATCCGGAGGGCGGTGGTGAACAGCCACGAGTACCGGTCCTTGCCGTCCCGGGTGATGTGCCACCCGCACGAGAAGACCAGGCGCGCACCCGGCCGTGCGTGGTCGAGGACCGCCTGCGCAGTGCCCGACGCGTACTGCTGCACGCCCCAGGGCACGAGCACGGTCAACACCCCGTCGCACCCGGCGACGGCCCTCCGGATCACCTCGGGGTCGTTCGTCGCTCCGGGGACGACGGTCATCCGCCCTTCGAACGCGGCCAGCTTCGGCACGCTGCGCTCCCGGCACACGCCGACCACCTCGTAGCCGCGGTCCAGCGCGTGCCTGACCATGTACTGCCCGAGCTTCCCCGAAGCCCCGACGATGCAGACCTTCATCACACGATCCGTGCCCATGGCGCAGCCCCTTCGCCGGCATGGTGACCTTATGGTGTAAGGCACGTTAGCCTTATGCTGTAAGGCAGTCAATGGGAGCGGAAGGAAGAGGCGGATGCCCGAGGCAGGCAAGGGCCGGCGCGGGGCGGCGGCACGCACCCCGCTCAGCCGCGAGCGGGTGATCCGCACGGCGGTGGAGGTGGCGGACGAGAAGGGGTCGGCCGCGCTCAGCATGCGGGCCATCGCCCAACCGCTGGGGGTCGAGGCGATGTCGCTCTACCACCACGTGACCGGCCGGGAGGACATCCTCGACGGGATGGTGGACGCGGTGTTCGCCGAGATCGACCTGCCGCCGCGCGACACGGACTGGAGGAGTGCCACGCGCCACCGCGTGCTCTCCGCCCGCGCCGCCCTGCTGCGCCACCCGTGGGCCATCGGCCTCATGGACTCCCGCTCACGGCCCGGACCGGCGACCCTGCGCCACCACGACGCCGTCATCGGGGCGCTGCGCGCCGGAGGCTTCTCCGTCGCCATGGCCGCGCACGCCGTCTCGCTGGTCGACAGCTACCTGTACGGCTTCGTGCTCCAGGAGCTGAGCCTGCCGTTCAAGGGCGCGGCGGAGCTGGACGAGGTGGCGGAGGCCATCCTGCGCGAGATGCCCGCCGACGCCTACCCCCACCTCGCCGAGCTGGCCACCGAACACGTCCTCAAACCCGGCTACGACTACGCCGACGAGTTCGCCTTCGGCCTCGCCGTGATCCTCGACGGCCTCCACCCGGACGAGACCGCGGGGACCTGAACCGGACGTGTCCGCACCCGGTCACCGACCGGACCGCGACTGGGCCTGGTGGGAGCGGTCGCGCGGGCGTGGGCGCGCGGCCGGGCGCGAAGGGCGACGCCGGCGGCCGGGTGACACCCCCGGGGGCGCCGGCCCCACGCCGGACGCGGGCCGGTGGACGTGCCGCGGGACCGGCGGTCGGTCTGCGGATCGGCCCGGGGGTGACTGTCGACGGCCGCAACCACCTTGACCTGCACGCAAGTTGAGTGGCACGAAGCCACCGCCCGAAGGCGACGGACGGCCCGACCGCCAGGACTCGTGACAGTACGACAGGTGGTATGCGAAGCTGCACCCGGCGTGCATCGGTTCGCGCCACGGGGGCACGGGGGTATCCGCATGAACGACGATGCGGCGCGGAACGCGCGCCGATCGGGGCAGGTCGACACGGCACGGCCGGGCACCGGGCAGGTGTCCGGGGTCGTCCTGGTCGTGGCCGGTCTGCTGCTCGCGGCAGCCGCGCTCCGGCCGGACGGCGGGCTGCTCGGCACGGCCGCCACCGGACCGGTGGGCACCATCGGGTGGGTGGTGCTGCTCGCGCTCGGCTGGGTGGTCCTCGTCGGGCGCTACACCTCGCGTCTGCGCGAGGAGGTCCGTCACCTCACCGGGCCGACGCCCTGGGCCGAGCGACTGCGGGCGTGTGCCGTCACGCTGCTGACCGCCCTCGTCCTCGCGGTGCCGGTGCTGATGATGGTCCTCCACGTCCGCGCGAGGCCGGAGCCGGTCGCTCGCGACCTGCCCCAGGTGATGCCGACGACCACGATGCCGCCCGGGGATCCCGCGGTGGAGGCCGCACAGGACGACGCTCTGCACGGCGGCGTGCTGGCCCTGCTCGGGGGCATTCTGGTCCTCGTCCTGCTGGCCGCGCTCGTGGTCGCCGTCGCCCGGAGGTTCGGCCGGCTGCGGTTCTCCCGCCGGCCGCGACCGGGGGCCCCGCTGCCCGCGGCGCCGCCACGGCCCGGGGACGTCCTGGCCCTCGCCCTGGTCACCGGACGGCGCGCCCTGGTCGGCGACGACGCCCGGGCCGCCGTGATCGCCTGTTACGCGGCGATGGAGGGCTCGCTGGCGGTCTCCGGGGTGTCCCGGCGCGACTGCGACAGTCCGACGGAGCTGCTGGACCGTGCCGTTTCCCACGACGGGGTGGACCCCTTCCACACCCGGGCGCTCACCGCCCTGTTCCGCGAGGCCCGTTACTCCACCCACCCGATGGACGACACCCACGTGCAGCGCGCGCGGACGGCCCTCGACGCCGTCGCCGCGGGCCTGGAGAACCGGGCCGCCGCGCCCTCGGGCCCCACCGGACCGAACGGACCGAACGGGCCGGGCACGCCGGGCACGCCGGTCACGGCCACCGGGGCGGGCGTGACCGGTGCGCCGGGAGAGCACCGGTGAGCGCCGCCGGGCCCGAGCGGGCGGCACCGGAAGGACGACCGGAGGGCGCGCGGATCACGCCCGGCTCGATCCGGCACAGCCTGGTCGAGCTGGGCGCGGCGGCGGTCCTGGCCGAGATCCTGCTCGCCCTGGTCGGCGGCCTCCCCGCGGCCGGCGCCGGAGCGGTCGTACTGGTCGCGGCCGCCCTGGTCACCGCCCGCGTCGTCGCCGGCGCGGGCTTCGCGGAGGTGTCCCTGCGCCGCCGGCCCCGGCTGATGGAGAGCTACGGGCAGGGGCTCGGCGACTGGCGGTGGACCGTCCGCCAGGGGCTGGACCCGGAGGGGGACGGCCAGCTGCTGCGCCTGCGCCTCCAACGGCTGTTCGCCGCACGCCTCTCCGAGGCCCACGGTCTCTCCCTGGCCACCGACCGCGACCGGGTCGCCAAGTTGCTCGGGCCCCGGCTCTGGCCCTGGATCGACCCGGAGTCCCCGGCTCCGGCCCCGACCGTCCCCGCACCGGTCCTGCACGCCCTCGTCGACCGGCTCGAATCCCTGTAACCGCGCGGCGTCCCGGGCCACGGCCACACCCCGGGGCGCACCGTCCCCCCGGACCGGCGGCGGCGCCGCCGACCCGCCCCCACCACGACACCGCACCCATCAGCCTCTCAGGAGAGTCATGACCGCCGTTCCCCAGGCCACCGCCGACCCGGACGCCGCGCACGACCCGAACGGCCGCACCGGGACGGCCGTCCTGACACCGCACCAGGCGGGCGAGCGCGCACGCGAGGTGCTCCAGGAGGTCAACCGGGCGGTGGTGGGCAAGCCGGAGGCCCTCCAGCTGGTCATGCTGGGCGTCCTGGCCGGCGGTCACGTCCTGATCGAGGACCTTCCCGGCCTCGGCAAGACCCTCCTGGCGCGATCCTTCGCGACCACCCTCGGCCTGGACTTCCGCCGGATCCAGTTCACCCCCGACCTGCTGCCCTCCGACGTCACCGGCGCCCCGTTCTACGACCGGCGCAGCGGTGAGATGGTCTTCAGACCCGGCCCGCTCTTCACCCAGCTCCTGCTGGCCGACGAGATCAACCGCACCCCGCCCAAGACCCAGGCCGCGCTGCTGGAGGCGATGGCCGAGGGGCAGGTCTCCGTCGACGGCGCCACCCGGCGCCTGCCGCAGCCCTTCACGGTGATCGCCACCGCCAACCCGATCGAGTACGAGGGCACCTACGCCCTGCCGGAGGCCCAGCTCGACCGGTTCCTGCTGCGCGTCCGCATGGGCTACCTGTCCACCGGGCTGGAGGCGGACATGCTCCGGGCCCGCCTGGACCGGGCCACGCCCGAGCCGGTGCTGGAGCCCGTCAGCAGCCCGGCCGAGCTGCTCGCCATGCAGGCGGCCCTGGAGCGCGTCGAGGTGGACGACGACCTCGTCGCGTACGTGGTGGCGCTGGTCGACGCCACTCGCAGTGACCAGCAGGTCCAGGTCGGCTCCTCGCCCCGCGGCGGCCTCGCCCTGGTCCAACTGGCCCGCGCCCGAGCGATGTTGGAAGGCCGCGACTACCTGACGCCGGAGGACGTCAAGGCGCTCGCCGTGCCCGCCCTCGCCCACCGCCTCACGCTCCGGCCCGAGCTGTGGGTGCGCCAGGTCGAGGCGGACGACGTGATGGCCCGGCTGGTCGACTCGGTACCGGCCCCGCAGACCGTGCCGCGTGCGGCCGCAGGCCCGGGCGAGGGCCCGGGGCCCGGCGCCGTGGCCGCCCCCGGCGGCACGCGATGAGCGCGGCGCCACCCGCCGGCGGCCGGACCGGCACCGCGCGCACGTCCGCCGCCTCCCACGCCGCCGGCCTCCGGGTACTGGCCCGCAGCACCCGGGCCACCCTGGCCGGTCTGCCGAAGTCCCCGCCCTCCCCCCACTGGAGAGCCGGCGAGCGGACCCTGCGCCTGCTCACCGTGGCCGCCGCCGCAGCCGTCGCCGCCCTGGCCACCGGCCGCCCCTGGCTGCTCGCCCTGGCCGCCGGCCCCGCCGTCCTGCTCGTCCTCGCCGCCCCCGGGCCCGCCCGCCCCACGGAGCTCACCGCCGAGGCCACCGCCGAACCGCGCCGCTGCTTCGAGGGCGAGCAGGTCACCGTCCGGATCACCCTCCGGCACGACGGGCGGATCGGCCCGCTCGACCCGACCTTCTCCTTCGGCACCGGCCTCACCCCGGAAGCCCTCACCGTCGGCACCGACGGGATCGACCTGGTCCTCCGGACCGGCGCCTGGGGCCGCTGGACCCTGGGCGCGGTCGACCTCGACGTCTACGACGCCGGAGGACTCACCCGCCGCACCGTGCGCGCCGAACTGGGCGAGGTCGACGTCTTCCCGGTGCCCAGCGCCTCCCGGCTGACCCCGATCCCGGTCCGCCTGCCCGAGCGGATCGGCGAACACATCACCGCACACGAGGGCACCGGCGTCGAGGTCGTCGGCGTGCGCCCGCACGTACCCGGCGAGCGCCAGCGGCGCATCCACTGGCCGTCCACCACCCGCCGTGACGCGATCCAGATCAACCAGTTCGCCGCCGAACGCGCCGCCGACGCGGTCGTCCTGCTGGACACCCTCACCGACCTCCACGACGCGGCCACCGGCCTCTCCAGCCTGGACGAGACGCTGCGGGCGGCCGGCGGCCTCACCCGCGCCTACCTGCGGCGGCACGACCGCGTCGGGCTGATCGCCGTCGGCGGCCGGCTGCGCTGGCTCACCCCGGCCGGCGGGGACCGCCAGTTCTACCGCATGGTGGAGAGCGTGCTGGAGGTCCGCCAGGACCGGCGCCACCGCGGCCCCACCCTCCCCCGCCTGCCGCTGCCCGCACTGCCGGGCCACGCGCTGGTGTACGCGTTCACACCGCTGGCCGACCAGCGCATCCTCGACGTGCTCGGGCAGGTCCGCGAACGCGGCAACCCGCTCGTCGTGGTCGAGATCCCGTCCGGCGAACCGGCGACCGACCCCGGGGACGAGGTCGACGCCCTCGCCCTGCGCCTCTGGCACGCCGAACGCGAGGCGATGCGTTCGGCGTTGCGCGGCCGGGGCATCCCCGTGGCCCGCCACACCCCCGGCGAGGCACTCGACCTGGCGCTCGCTCCGCTGCTGCGCCGCAGGATCGGAGGACCCGCCCGGTGAACGCGTCCCGGACCACGCTCACGACCGACACCACCGCCGACACCACGACCGACGCGATGCCCGGCGCCGCGACCGGCCCGGCCCCGGGCCTCGACGCGACGGGGAGCGCGGCGGGGAGCGCGACGGCCGACCGACCGGGCCCGTTCGCCGCCTGGGCCCCCCGGCTCCAACGAGCCGCCGCCCGCTGCACGGGCGCGGCCCTCGCCCTGGCCGCCGCGCTCGGTGGCGCGGCCGACCGGTTCGGTCCCGCCGCCCCGGTGGCGGCCACCGCCCTCGCCCTCTGGGCCGCCGTTCCTCCCGAGGCCCCGGCGGCCCGACCGCTCACCTGGGCCGCCCGCCTCACGGAGGCCCGCACCACGGTGCTCGCCACCGGGTGCGTCCTGCTCGCCGCACTGGGCGAGCCGCCGTTCTGGCGGGCCCTGGCCGTCACCGTGCTGCTCGTCGGCCACCTGCTGCTGCTCGACGTCCTCGGCCCGCACGGCCGGGTCCTCGCACCGGCCCGCGCCCTGGTCGCGGTGGCGTCGTCGTGCCTGGTGCTGCCGGTGGCGTTCGCGCCGACGGCGGCGGGCGAGTGGTCCCGCCCCATCGCCCTGCTCGGCCTGTTCGCCGCCGCCTGGGGTGTCGGACTGGCCCTGTGGCCGCACCGCCACCGGCGTCCGCGCCGGTCCGGAACCCAGGACCGGGACCGGGACCGCGACCGGCCCGAAGGCCCGTGAACGGCGGCCGGTGGACGGCGGACGGCGCGTCAGGCGTCCACGCCCTGCCCGCCTGCGGAGCCCGACCCGGCCGCACCGGGGAGCCGGTGTGACGTCTGGCACCCGGTCCGGGGCGAACCCGGGCTGCCGCCTCCTCGTCGTGGTGCACGAGGACACTCCAGTGATGTGACGGACCGTGGGGGGACCATGGAGAGCAAGGCATCCGGTTCGAGAGCCGGTCTGGCCTGGACCGAGGACGAGGACGAACGGCTGCTGGAGGCGGCGTGCCGGGGGGAGTCCCTGGAGGACCTCGCCGCCCGGCACGGCCGTACCGTCGGCGGCATTCGCGCGCGTCTGAGCCGCTTCGTGCCGCTCACCGACGCCGGTGACGAGGAACTGCTGCAGTGGCTGCGGACCCATGCGGGCCCGGTCCGCGCGGCCGATCACACCGCTGGTCGCACCGCCGAACGCACCGCCGAACGCACCGGTGGTCGCGCCGGTGGTCGCGCCGCCCGCCGAACACCGGCCGCGCCGGACCCCCGCGCCGCCGACGTTCTCGCCGAGTGGCAGCACCTGACCGGGCACGAGCTGCGTCCCGATCGGCAGACGGCCTTCCTCGCCCGCCCCGTGGTCGGCACGCTGGCGGCCGCGGACCCGGCCGTCCGCCGGGACACCGGCCGACGGCTGTGGCAGGACACCCGGCAACTGCTCCTGGAGGACTGGGCGCTGGAGTGCCGGTGCCCGGGCGCCACCGCGCCGGCCCCGCCCTGGAGCGCCGTCGCCGGGCACGACGACGACACCGCGATGGCGCTGCGGGAACTCCTGGCGGCGGCCGTCGACGAGCTCCCCCGCGAGCGCCACCGCCGGATCATGACCCTCCGGCTCGGCGTGGGCGACCACGAAGCACAGACGCTGGAGACGGTCGCCGACGCCTTCGGCCTGTCCCGCGAACGCATCCGCCAGCTGCAACAGAAGGCCGTGAGCGCGCTGGCCCGCGCCACCACGCCCGCGGCCCGCAGGTTCCGGAGCCTGCTGTCCGAGCTCGGCCGCCCCGACGGGACCCCGACCGACGGCGAGGACGGACCGCCCGACGCCGAACGCCTCCTCGACCTGGCGCGGGTGCTGCTGCCGTCCGTCCCGCCGCGCCGGGCGGTCGCCCTGCTCGCCACCCTCGCCGGGGCCGGCAGGCTTCCGGCGGACAACCTCGCGGCCCAGGCCATGACGATCCGCACCCTGCGCCACGGCGCGGCCCGCCGCGAGGCCGCGCGGCAGGGCCGTACCGAGCGGGCCACCGTGCGGTGGAGCCGTCTGGAGGCCGACGTCCGGTGGGCCGGTACGGGCGGGAGCGCTCCCCCGCGCGCGGAGCTGGAGGCGCTGCGCGAGGCCGACGACGAGGATCCCCGCTCCGGGTCGTGGGAGTGCCCCAAGCTCGGCCGCGCGGTGGCGTACGAGTCGGAGACCGAGCTCCAGGTGATCCAGCTCCTCTCCTTCGCCTCGCAGGTCGCGTACTACCAGGAGCAGCCCCTCGCCGTCGGCTACGAGTTCGACGGGCGGGCGCGCACGTACTTCCCCGACCTGCTCGTCGCCACCACCGACGGGCGCTGCGTCCTCGTCGAGGTCAAGCCGGTCTTCGAGATGGCCACCGCCGTCAACGTCGCCAAGTACCGTGCCCTTGAGGCGCTGTGCCGCGACCACGGCTGGGGCCTGCTGGTCACCGACGGGTACCGCACCCGCTCGCTGGTGGAGAACCACCCGGTGGACCCGCGTCTTGCCGAAGCCATCGGCCCGCTGCTGACGGATGGCACGGTGCTGGGATGGCCGCACGTGCTGACCGCCGCGGGTGCGCAGCGCCCGGGTTCGCTGGACATCGCGGCCCTGGCCCTGCGTCACGGGTGGGAGTGGCGCACCCGGCCGTTCCGGCTCTCCGCCGGCCGGGCCGCGCCCGCACCGGTTCCCGTCGCCGTCCCGGAGCTCGCGCCCACGCCGACGCCCCTGCCCGTTCCGGACCTCGCGCCCGCGCCCGTTTCCGTTCCGGGCCCGGTACAGGAACCGGAACCGGGCCGCGGTCCGGCGGCCGTCCCCGGGCCCCGTCAGGAGACGCTTCCGGGGCAGGACGACCCGGCGCCCCCCTTTCCCGGCGAGCCGGTGTGCCCGACGCCCGAGGAGATCGAGGCGGCCCGGACCCCGGCCGGCGGGTGGCGTCGCAGCCAGCTCGCGGCCTGGGGCGTCCCGTGGCCTCCCCCGAAGGGCTGGAAGCAGCGGCTGACCGCCCGGTCGCGCTCCGGGAGGTCCTGACGGGACGGCCGCCCCGGTTCAGGGGTGCGGCCGGTCCGGGCCGGTCCGCAGGTCCTGCCGGTCGGTGGCGAGGTCGACGAAGAGGGCCGCGGACCAGCCGAAGCCGGAGGTCGCGCGCCTGCCGCGGGCACCGGTCAGGGGGTTCCAGTACTCGTAGAGGCCGCCGGCGCCCGCGACCATCGCCAGGGTGCGGCTTCGGAGCTCGTCGGCGGTCTCGGCGAAGCCCGAGCGGCGCAGGCCCTCGACGAGGAGGTAGTTGACGTTCAGCCAGACGGGGCCGCGCCACATCGCGTCCGGGTCGAAGGCGGGATCGTCGAACGCGACCGTCGGGACGGGGCGTTCCCCCCAGAAGGCGGCCGAGCGGAGGGTCCGCTCCAGGTGGGCGGCGATCTCGGCGGGCAGGCGGCCGGTGAACAGCGGCATCAGGTCGAGGACGGTCCGGGCGGGCACGTCCGCACCGTCGGCGAGGGTGCGGAAGCGGGTGCCGTCCCAGCGGCGTGCGACCAGCAGGTCGGTGTGGGCGGCGGCCCGCGTGCGCCACCGGGCGGCGTCCCCGGGCCGGCCGAGGGCGTCGGCGATGTCCGCCAGGCAGTCGGCCTCGTGGATCAGGTAGGAGTTGAGGTCGGGGGGTTCGGCGCGGGGGCCGTAGTCCCAGACGGGGCTGTCGTCGAGGCCGGACGAGTAGGGGTGCAGGTATTCGGGCAGCCCGTCGCCGTCCGGGTCGGAGGCGGCGAACCACCAGTCGTGCGCGCGCACGAGCCGGGGGTAGACGGAGGCGAGGAACGGGACGTCCGGGTGGCTCCGGTGGAGCTTCCGCACGGCCCAGGCGGCCAGCGGCGGTTTGGTGACCGGGACCGGATCCGCGGAGGGCAGGGCGCCGTTGGCCCGGCCGACGTGTTCGCTCAGGCGGGCGTGGTCCGACCGGGGGAGGTCGGTGGTCTCGGCGAGGACGCCGTGGTCGTGGACGACGTCCGGGAGGCGTCCGTCGGGGAGCTGGTGGTCGAGGACCAGGAGGATCTGGTCGCGGGCGAGGGCGGGCGAGGCGTGGCGCAGGCCGACGGCGTGGAAGAGGGCGTCCCAGTTCCAGACGCCCACGTAGCCGTACTTGGAGGGGACGAGTCCTTCGCGGCCGGCGATCGGCAGCAGGTTGACGGCCAGGGTCCACCAGGCCGTCCGGGCGCGTTCCGCCAGGTCCTCCGGGACGGGCGGCATCCGGGCGAACCACGCGTCCCAGCGGGCCTCGGACGCGGCGCGCACGGCCGCTTCCGACCACCGGCCGGGCGGGCCGACGAGGACGTGGCAGCCCGCCAGGGCGAGGGTGTGCTCCGTCCCGTCGGGCCGCCGCCAGGAGGCCCGGGCGCGGTGTCCGGCGATCACCAGCGTGGCGGGGTCGGCGAACAGCAGCGACACCCCGCCGGCGAACACCACCTCGGTGGGCGTCGCGGAGACGACGGGGAGGTCCTTCCCGGCGGGGTCGCGGACGACCAGGGCGGACAGCTCGGTGGTGCGGGCGAGCGGGGTCTCGTACGCGGCGCGGGCGATCCGGAGGCCGTCCGGGTGGGCGGTGACGAGCAGGCGCGAGCCGCGTTCGGTGAACGGCCGCTCCACGAGGTCCAGCGTGAGCATCAGCGTCCTCCCAGGCCCGAGGAGGCCATGCTGTTGAGGATCTTGCGCTGCCCGACCAGGAACGCGATCAGCATCGGCACCACGGTCATCGCCGACAGGGCGGCGGTCAGTCCGTAGTCGACGCCGCCCCGCTGGGAGTGGAAGGAGTCGAGCAGCAGGGGGATGGTGAACAGGTCCGGCGTGTTCAGGAACACCAGCGGGAAGAAGTAGCTGTTCCAGCTGGCCAGGAAGACGATGATGCCGAGGGTCCACAGGCCGGGCCTGATGTTGGGCAGGATGATCCGCCAGAAGATCGTCCACCGGCTCGCGCCGTCGATCCGCGCCGCGTCCTCCAGCTCGACCGGGACGGCCCGGATGAACTGGCGCAGCAGGAACACCGCGAACGGGTTGGCGACGGCCGGCAGGATCAGCGCCAGGTGCGAGTCGATGAGTTGGAGCTTGGCGAGCATGATGTAGAGCGGCACGATCGTGACCTGGGCGGGGACCATCTGGGTCGCGAGGAAGAGGCCGAACAGCGGCCCCGAGCCGCGGAACGGTATCCGGGCGAAGGCGTAGGCCGCCATCGCCCCGGTCAGCAGGGTCGCGACGACGGTGACGGCCGCGATGTACATGCTGTTCCAGTAGGCGCGCCCGAGCGGCACCTCGCCCAGGACGTCCGGGTAGTTCTGCGGGCGCCACGGCCCGGGGAGCCAGGCGAGCGGGTCGTTGATCATCTGGGTGGCGCCCTTGAAGGAGGTCAGCATCATCCAGATGAACGGGAACAGCATGACCAGGCCGCCGGCGGTGAGGCCGGTGTGCAGGAGGATCCGTCTGCGGTTGCTCATGGCGGCCTCACGACTCGTAGTGGACGAAGCGCTTCTGCGCCTTGAACTGGACCGCCGTGACGAGGAGTGTCAGGAGCAGCAGGATCAGGGCCGCGGCGCTGGAGAGGCCGAAGTGGAACTCGCGGAAGCCCTGTTGGTAGACCTTGTAGACGATGGTCTGGGCGCCCTCGTTGTGGTCGGGGTTGACGAGGACGTAGATCAGGTCGAAGGCCTGGAAGGAGCTGATCACCGAGACCACCACGGTGAAGAAGACCGTGGGTGAGAGCATCGGCAGGGTGACCGAGCGCAGGGTCTGCCAGGGGCCGGCGCCGTCGATCCGGGCGGCTTCGAGCAGGTTCGTCGGGATGGTGGCGAGTCCGGCGAGGAAGATCACGACGTTGAGGCCGAGGGACGACCAGATCGTGACGACCGCGATGGCGGGCACCACCCAGGTCGGGTCGGCCAGCCAGTCCGGCAGGGTGATCCCGAAGACGTCCTGCACGGTGCCGTTCAGGATGCCGTCGGCGCCGCCGCCGAGGATCATCTGCCAGATCACCGACACCGCGACGGAGCTCGTCACGACCGGCAGGAAGTAGACGACCCGGTAGGCGGTGCGGCCTCGCACGCCGTGCAGGGCCAGGGCGAGCAGGAGGGCCAGGACGAGGCCGCCCGGCACGGTGATCAGGCCGATCTTGACGGTGTTCCACACCGCGCGGCCGAAGGCGGGGTCGGTCAGCTGGGCCCGGAAGTTGTCCAGTCCCACCCAGCTCGCGTCACCGAGCCCGTCCCACTCCATGAAGGACAGGACGACGGCGAACCCGAGCGGGCCGACCAGGAACACCAGCAGGCCGAGCAGTTGGGGGGCGAGGAAGACCACGGCCCACCGGCGGTCCCGGCGCCGCCAGAGCGGCTCGCGGCCGCTCCGTGCGGGGCGGGACCGCCGGCGTGCCACGGCCTGGGAGACGGCGCTCAACCCTTCGGGCCCTTCATCCCGTCGACCAGGCTCTGGAGCTGGGTCATCCCCTCGTCGAACCCGACCTTGCCCTCCCAGATCTTCATGAGGTGGTCGTTGATCGCCTTGGTCAGGCCGGGGACGGCGACCTCGTCGGGGTAGTTGGCGAAGCCCTTGTCGCGGACGTCGAGGAAGGTCCGGGCGTGCGCGGGGTAGTTCCCCTCGGTCACCAGGTTCTCGGCACCCTTGATCGACGGCACGGCGCTGCCGCCCTTGAGCCGCAGCTGCTGGCCCTCCTTGCTGACGAACTCGCTCAGGAAGGTGAAGGCCTCCTTCGGGTGCTTGGTGTCCTTGTTGAGGGTCAGGTAGGACGCGGCGACCGCGCCGGGGATCGGTTCCCCGGTCTGCGAGGGGAACGGCACGACGTCGTAGCTCTCGCGGTCGCCGCCCTTGTCGATGCCCTCGATGACCCAGCGGCCCCCGGCGTAGAAGCCGGCCTTGTGCTTGACGAACTGGGTGGCCGCGCTGTTGCCCTCGGGCAGCAGGTCCGCGGAGGCGAAGGTCTTGTCCCGGTAACCGTCGGCGAGGGTCCTGAGCGCCTGCCGGGCCTTGGGGTGGGACGGTGCGACGAACGTGCCGTTGTCCCAGACCTTGCCGCCGAAGCCGTTGACGAGGCTGTAGTTGGCGCCGTACCAGTTCCAGAATATGGAGCCGTACCGGCCGGAGTCCTTGAGCTTGGCGTTCATCTCCAGGTACTTGGCCATGGTCCACCGGCCGGCCTCGTTCAGGGCGGCCGGGTCCTCGGTGATGCCGGCGGCGGCGAGGGCCTTCTTGTCGAACCACAGGACCTCGGGGTTGGTGTCGTTCGGGACGCCGAACGTCACACCGCCCTTCTTCGCCCCGCCGTAGATGCCCTCGAAGAAGTCCGTCGGCCTGCTCTTGCTGAGGGGGCCGGCGAGTTGCTCGTCGAGCGGGGCGAGCACGCCGTCGGCGACGAGCTTGCCGATGTAGTCGTCACCGACGTAGAACACGTCGGGGGCGGTCCTGGAGGTGAGCTGGGTGATCAGCTTGGGGTGGTAGTCCTCGTAGGAGGCGACGGGCTCCAGCTTCAGCGTGATGTTCGGGTACTTCCTGGTGAACTCGTCGGTGAACGCCTTGAAGACCGCCATGTCCTCGGCCGAACCCCAGGTCGACCAGCGCAGGGTGACCTTGCCGTCCTTCGCGTCGCCGGTGGAGCCCGCGCCGCCGCTCCCGCTGCACGCGGACACGGACACGGACAGGGCGACGGCGGCGGCGACGGCGGCCAGGACCGTCCTTCTCTTCACAGCAGACATCAGATGCCTCCGAGGAGCTTTCGCGGGGGGGTGGGTGGGTGGAGCGCGCCGGAGCGGTACGGAAAGGTGGAACGGGGGTGGTGGAGCGGGGTGGAGCAGGGGGGTCAGGCGAGGCCGCCGCCGTCGACGACGAGGGCGGACCCGGTGATGTAGCTGCTCGCGTCGCCGGCGAGGAACAGCACGGCGCTCGCGATCTCCTCGGGCGACCCGGCCCGGCCCATCGGCCGGTCGGCGGCGTCCTTCTCGAAGGCCGACCACTCCACCTGCAGCTGACGCGCCTCGTCGCGGAGCATCGACGTCATGGTGTCGCCGGGGTTGACCGAGTTGACCCGGATCCCCGCGGCGGCGTGGTCGATCGCCAGGGCGCGCGTCATGTTGACGACCGCGGCCTTGGAGGCGCAGTAGGACAGGGCGTTGCCGCCTCCCTTCAGCCCCCAGCCGGAACCGGTGTTGACGATCGAGCCGCCCTGCGTCATCGCCGGGATCGCGAAGCGGCACATCAGGTAGACCGACCGGACGTTGACGGCCATCACCCGGTCCCAGTCGTCGGCGGAGATCTCCAGCGCGGTCTGGCGCCGGATGATCCCGGCGTTGTTGAACAGGACGTGCAGCCCTCCGAACCGCTCGACGGCGATGTTCACGATCCGCTCGCAGTCGACCTCGGAGGAGACGTCGGCCCGTACCGACACGGCCCGCCCGCCGGCCGCCTCGATCTCGCGGACCACGGCGGAGGCGTCCGCCAGGTCGGCGACGACCACCGCCGCTCCCTCGGCGGCGAACAGCCGGGCGGTGGCCCGGCCGATGCCGGAGGCTCCGCCGGTGACGACGGCGACCTTGTTCTGCAACGTGTTCATAGCTCCTCGTTCGCTGACTGGATGCGGTACATCACGGACTCGCGGTACCCGGTGACGACCCGGGTGTGGCCGCCGAACGCGGCGTCGGCCGCGGCGTCGCCGCTGTCCACGAGCAGCGGCCGGCCGCCGAGGGCGGCGAGCTTCTGCTGGGTGGCGAGCACGACGATCCCGGCGAGCCGGTCCAGCACCCGGGGGCTGAACTGCTGGTTGCCGCGACCGATCACGAACCCCTGCCCGCCGATCACGGACAGCACGCCATGTGTCACCTGTGACATGGCAAGGGTGTGCAAGGTCCGCTCGGTGACGTCGGGGGCGAGCAGGACGCCGTCCCGGACCACGTCGACCCCCAGCGGCGTCAGGTCCAGACCCAGCGCGCGGCCCACCGCGAGCGTCGTCGCCCCGGGGCCGAGCGCGTAGGCCTCGCCGGGCACCATCGACGCCACCACCTCGCGCGCGATCGACTCCGCCGATCCCGGCGGCGCCCCCGACGACCCGCTCTTGCGCCCGCTGAGCCGCGTCCTGGCCGCGGGCACCCGCAGGGTCCCGTACAGCCGGGCGCCCACCCGCCCCGACCGGTACGCCTCCTCGTCCAGGTCGACGACCTCCGCGTCCAAGGTGGTCCCGTCGAACGCGGCGGCGGTCGCGGCGGCGGCGAACGGGCTGACCGCGAAGCAGCCGGAGTAGACCTTCACCCCGGCCGGCACGCCGAGCACCGGCCCCCGGGGCCGGGCGTCCAGCACGTCCCGCGCCGTTCCGTCCCCGCCCGCGAACAGCAGCAGGTCCGCCCCGCCGAGCACCGCCACCGCCGCCCGGGTGTCCGCCGCGCCGGTCGTCACGGTCACCGCGCCGCCGGCCGTGGTGGCGGCCCCCGCACCGGCCCGGGGGCGGTGGACGACCTCGTGGGGGACGCCGGCCGCCCGCGCGCTGTCCTCCCCCATGGCCCCCGCCACGGTGCGCACCCGGACGTCCGGGCGCAGGCGGTGGAGCGCCGCCAGCGCGGCGGCCGCCCGCTCCCCCGCACGCGGGACGGCGCCGAGGGCGAGCGCCCTGGCCTGGACGTCGGGGCCGTCGCTGCCCTTGAGCGCGGCCGGACCCCCGAGTCCCGCCACGGGGTTCACGACCAGGCCGACGATCACCGGCGGTGCTTGCGACAGTAGGCGCGCCAGCTCGGCGACCACTGCGCGGGATCGTCCAGCGAGGTGGGGTCGATCCGGTGGACGGTCTGGTGGTACGGCGCGTTCTTCACGAACTCGGGGTCCTCCCGGGCCTCGGAGGCCACCTGGGCGAGGATCGCGGCGTACTCGTCCAGGTCCTCGCGGGAGTAGGACTCCGTCGGTTCCAGGGTGAACGGCTCGGGGACCACGTACGGGTGGTGGCTGGTCCAGTAGTGGACGCCGAAGTCGGCGGCGCGGATCCCGATCTCCTCGGAGTGCACCCCGGTCTCCTCCGTGAGGTCCTGCCAGGAGTAGCGGACCTGCTCCACCCGCCGCCGGTCCGCCCACGGGACGGAGGCGCCGGGGATCCGCAGGACCTTGTGCATCAGGTAGTTGTTGTTGAGGACGGCCGTCTCCGCGACCTCCCGCAGACCGTCCGCGCCGAGCGCCATCACCCACGCGTAGGCGCGCACCACGTTCGGCGTGACCCCGAGGAACGGCCGGATCTTCCCCACCGACCGCTCGGGGGAGGCCAGCGTGTACGACGCCCCGGCGCGCTCGACGACCGGTCCGGGCAGGAACGGCGCCAGCGCCTCGGAGACGCCGCACGCCCCCGCCGCGGGCCCGCCGCACGCGTGCGGGGTCGAGAACGTCTTGTGCAGGTTGAAGTGGCACAGGTCGAAGCCGGCGTCACGGGCGCGGGTGATCCCGAGGATGCCGTTGGCGTTCGCCTGGTCGTAGCAGGCCAGGCCGCCCGCCTCGTGGACGAGGTCGACGAACTCGCGGATCCTCGGGTTGAAGATCCCGGTGTCCTCCGGGTTGGTGATGAGCAGCGCCGCGGTCCGCGGGCCCACGGCCGCCCGCAGCGCCTCGATGTCCGGGTTGCCGGCGGCGTCCGGCATCAGGGTGATCACCTCGTACCCGGCGACCTTCGCACACGCCGCGTTCGAGGGGTGCGAGAACATCGTGGTGACGACCTGGTCGCGCTGGCCGCCCTCGCCCCGGGAGGCGTGGTAGGCGCGGATCATCGCGATGTTGGCGTAGATCGCCGCGGAACCGGCGCCGGGCTGCAGCGACACCCGGGCCATGCCGGAGATCTCCTTGAGGATCTGCTCCAGCCGCCAGTAGATCTCCAGCACGCCCTGGACGGAGTCCTCGGGCTGCAGCGGGTGCAGTTCGGCGATCTTCGGATCCCGCACGAAGGTGTCGTTGACCTTGGGGCTGTACTTCATCGTGCAGGTGCCCTGGCCGACGTCGATGTTCAGGTCGGCGCCGAGGGTCTCCTGCGACAGGCGCAGGTAGTGGCGGACCACCTGGTTCTGCGACAGTTCGGGCAGCGCCGGCGGGGTGCGGCGGCCGACGCCCTCGGGCAGCTCGACCGGCGGCGCGTCCGGGGCGGGCACGCCCACCCCGCGCCGGCCGGGCCGGGACAGCTCGAAGATGATCTCCTCGTCCCAGCGGGCCTGGTGGAAACGGCGCAGCGCGGGCTTGGGTGCGACGGGCAGGGTGGCGAACGACTCTCCGTGCGAGCTCACTTGGTGCCTCCGATGGCTGAGAGGGCGTCCTTGGCGGCCGCCGCGAGGGTGTCGATGTCGGCGATCGAGTGCCGCTCGGTGACGCAGACCAGGACCTCCCGGGAGCCGAGCCGCACCCCGCCGAAGATGTCCCGGCGGCGCAGCGCCGCGAGGAACGCGTCGGCGTCCGGCACCTCGACGGCGAACTCGCGGAAGTGGAAGGCCTCCTGGTGACGGACCCGGGCACCGGCCGAGGCCAGGGCCCCCATCGCGTACCGGGTCCGGGCCAGGATCGTCTCGCCGATCTCGCGCATTCCCTGCGGGCCCATCAGCGAGAGGTAGACGCCGGCGGTGATGCCCCACAGGGCGGCCGCGGTGCCGACCCACTCCTTGCCCTCCTCGCGCAGCGCGAAGGAGGTCCGGTCGTAGAAGACGTCACCGAAGCCGTACTCACCGGGGACGGCGGTCGGGGCGATGCCGAACAGGCGGGAGGGGAACTCCGCGACCAGGCGCTCGTCGTCCCGGCTCGCGATGAACCCGGCCTGGCCGCCGCCGTACTGCTGGTGCATGCCGAGCGACTGGATGTCCCCGCAGACCAGGTCCGCGCCGAAGGACGCGGGGGGCGCGAGCACGCCGAGCGCGATCGGGTCCGTCCCCACGACCAGGAGGGCGCCGGCGCCGTGGGCGAGGTCCGCCAGTTCGCGCCCGCGCGTCTCGATGACGCCGTAGACGTTGGGCGTCTCCAGGTAGAGCGCGGCGAAGGTGTCGTCCAGGTCGATCTCGCCCACCTCCCCCGAGCCGGCCACCGGGGCGAGCACGACCTCGACGTCCGGGGCCAGGTAGTCCCGGATCTTGGCGAGCTTGTCCGGCGCGATCGCGCCGCTGACGAGCACCCGGCCGCGGCCCGTGTGGCGGGCGGCCATCCGCAGGGCCGTCCCCGCCGCCTGGAAGCCGTCGTAGGTGGGCACGTTGACGACGTCCATGTCGAGCAGCTCGGCCATCATCGAGACGTACTCGAAGAGGGCCTGGAACCGGCCGTGGTCCTCGTAGGGCTCCCCCGCGTAGGCGGTCAGGAACTCGCCGCGCCCGTTCACCTCGTCGCACACCGCCGGGACGTGGTGCGGGTAGCAGCCGTGCCCGAGGAAGCTCAGCACCTCGGTGGTGTCGGTGTTGCGGGCCAGCAGGCCGCGCATGTGCCGCACCAGGCCGGGCTCGTCGGCGAACGGGGCGGGCAGGTCGAGGGGGCGGCCCGGCCGCAGGTCGGCGGGGATGTCGCCGTAGAACTCGGCGACGCTCGACGCACCGATCTCGGCGAGCATCGCCGCCCGGGCCTCGGGCCCCGCGTTGGGGATGTAGGGATGGGTCACGAGATCTCCTCGGGCTTCAGGACCACGGCGTCGCGGGGCGCGAGCACCACGTGGCCGTGCAGGGGACGGCCGGTCAGCAGGTCGGTCCCGGCGGCGGGCAGGGTGACGGTGGCCGGTGCGGCCCCGTGGTTGAGCAGGAACAGGTACGCGCCGCGGCGGCACGCCTCGACGCCGGCGGGCAGGTCCGTCCCGGTGACGCCGGTGACGCCGGCGCCGGCGAGCACCTCGTCGAGCACCGGGGTCAGGTCGTCGGGCAGGCAGCCGAGGTAGGTGGCGTGCCCGCGCCGGGTGACCGCCGCGCGCCCGTCCAGCGGACCGCCGCGGTAGCGCGCGACCACCTGCGCGTCGTCGACGGTCAGCCACTCGCTCCAGGTCCGGGCCGTCAGCCGGGTGCCGTCCGGCGTCACCACCTGCTGGGTCAGGCCGTCGGGGATCGGCCAGAACTCCTCGACGCGCACGCCCAGCAGCTCCCGCAGCGGCCCGGGCGCGCCGCCCTCGTGGACCTGGTCGGCGGCGTCGACGACCCCGCTGAACGGGCCGACGACCAGCCGGCCCGGGAAGGAGGCGAGGTTCGCGGCCTGCTCCGCGGTGCACAGGTAGAGGTTGGGGACGACGACGACCTTGTAGGAGGAGAGGTCCCGGCCGGGCGGCGAGAGGTCGACGGCGATGCCGCGGGCGTGCAGCGGCCGGTACCAGGCGAGGAGGAGCGCGTGCAGCGCGAGCCGGTTCGACGGCAGCGACTCCGGCGCCTCCAGCCCCCACCAGCTGTCCCAGTCCAGGACGAGGGCGACGTCGGCCGACGTCGTGGCCCCCGCGACCTCGGCCAGCCGCCGCACGTCCGCCCCCAGTTCGAGCGTCTCGCGCCACTGGCGGGTGTCCGTCCCGCCGTGCGGCAGCATCGCCGAGTGGAACTTCTCCGGCCCGTACGCGGCCTGGCGCCACTGGAAGAACATCACCCCGTCCGAACCGTGGGCGACCGCCTGCAGGCTGTGCAGGCGCATGAGGCCCGGCTCCTTGGGGACGTTCACCTCCCGCCAGCTCACCGCGCCGGGCGCCGATTCGAGGAGCAGCCACGGCTGCCGCTTCAGCGAGCGCATCAGGTCGTAGCTGAGTGCGGCCTTCACGTGGGACGCCGGGTCGGCGGGGTCGGGGTAGGCGTCGTCGCTGACGACGTCCTCGGCCGCCGCCCACGTCCAGTAGTCGAGGTGGTGCAGGATGCTCATGAAGTTCGTCGTCACGGGGATGTCCGGGGTGACGTCCTTGAGCACCCGGCGCTCGGCCTCGAAGCAGGCGAGCAGCGCGTCGCCGGAGAACCTCCGCCAGTCCAGGACCTGGGCCGGGTTGACCGGACCGGGTGCCTTCCGGGGCGGTTCGACCTGCGTCCACTCCGTGTAGTGCTGGCCCCAGCAGGACGTCCCCCAGGCGGTGTTGAGGCCCTCCAGGCTCCCGTGGCGGTCGGCGAGCCAGCGCCGGAAGTCCCGCGCCGACTCCTCGCAGAAGCACTCGACCGTGTGGTCGCCGTACTCGTTGCCGACGTGCCACATGACCAGCGCCGGGTGCTCCCCGTAGCGCTCCGCCATCGCCCGTGCCAGCCGCACGGTGCCCGCCCGGAACACCGGCGAGGAGGGGCAGTAGCCCTGCCGGGAACCGAACCCCAGGCGGGTCCCGCCCGCGTCGACGGGCTGCATCTCGGGGTGTTCCCGCACCAGCCAGGGCGGCGGCGTCGCCGTCGCGGTGGCCAGGTCCACCGCGATCCCGTGGGCGTGGAGCAGGTCCAGGACCCGGTCCAGCCAGCCGAAGTCGAAGACCCCGGGCGCGGACTCCAGCCGCGACCAGGAGAACACCGCGACGGTCACGACGTTCACCCCGGCCTCGGCCATCAGCCGGACGTCCTGCTCCCACACCTCCTCGGGCCACTGTTCGGGGTTGTAGTCACCTCCGAACAGCATCCCCGGCACCCGCGTCAGGCTCATCTGCCGCCTCCCGTCCACCCGGTTCGCATTTTGTATTCAGAATGCATAGTGCAGTACTCTGCATCCGGTCAAGGGCTATGGTGGAAATCCGAGGATTGGGGACCCGATGGCGATCGAGCGCCGCCCGCTGCGAGAACAGATCCGCGACGAGCTGATGGACCGTCTGACCCGCGGCGAGTTCGCCCCCGGCACCGACGTCAACGAGGCCGTCCTGGCGGCCGAACTGGGCGTCAGCCGCACCCCCCTGCGCGAGGCGCTGATCACCCTCACCGGCGAAGGGGTCCTGGAGAGCAACCAGGGCCGCGGCTTCCGCTTCGCGCCCGTCAGCCGTACCGAGTTCCGTGAACTCGTCGCGATCGTCGCCTCGTTGGAGTCCCTCGCACTGGAGTCCTCCGACCCCGCGCACCTGCGGGGCATCGCCCCCCGGCTCCTGGAGATGGCCCGGGAGTTCCCCGACCCCGTCGCCGACCACGCGACCGTCGACCGGCGCGACGACGAGTGGCACGGCCTCCTGCTGAGCGGCTGCCCCAACGAGCGCCTGCTCGACCTGCTGGCCCGCATCAAGGCCGGCATGCGCCGCTACGAGAACCTCGTCGTCGCCGAGGACCAGCCGGTCGCCCGCGAGGCCGAGGAGCACTGCGAGATCGCCCGGAGACTCCTCGACGGCGACCTCACCGGCGCCACCGAGGCGCTCAGGGCCAACTGGGTGGGCGGCATGGAACGCATGCTCGCCCACATCCCCCCGGACCGGTGACGCGCGCACCCGTCACGCCGCGGCGGCGTGACGGGTGCGCGGGGCGGGTCGGTGTCGACCTCACCAGCCCGGGTCCTCCAGGACCTCGATCACCGAGCAGGCCAGGGAGATGCCCGCGCCGTTGCCCATCATCAGGACGTGGTCGCCCGGCGACACGGCGCCGGTCTCCACGAGGTGGGCGAGGGAGAGGAACTGGTCGCCCGCCCCCAGGTGACCGTGGGCACGGCCGAGGTCGAGCATGCCGCGGCCGGGGTCGATCCCCAGCGGCTCCAGCAGGGTCTCCAGATAGCGGGGGTGACCGGAGAACACGTGGGTGACCCGGGTGACGTCGGCCGGACCGATGCCCGCCTCCTCCATCGCCTGCCGGGCCAGGGCCGTCCGCGCCCGCACCAGGTCACCGGCGACGGCCCGGCGCGCCCCGCCCTCCGCGTCGTGGCCGCCGTCCCGGTCGAGCCGGTCGGCGTGGGCGGCCATCCGCCGCCCCAGGGAGGTCTCGACCGTGAGGCCCGGCCTGGGCGGGAACACCGGGTCCTCCCCCCGGTAGAGGTGCTCCCACCTCGAGAGCGACGACAGCGCCAGCGAACGGATCCGCAGCGGCCCGCCCTCGGTGGAGACGACCGCCGCGCAGCCGGCGTCACCGAGCACCGAGCCCCGGCCGGCGGTCCAGCCGTCCGCGTACTTCCACCGGTCGACCAGCGGGGCACCGAAGTTGTCGGCCGCCGTCACCAGCACCGCGCCGCCGCCGGGACCCACCGCCAGGTGGCCGTGGGCGAGGTGGAGCGCGTCCAGCATCGCCGTGCAGCCCTGGTCCAGGCCGATCGCCGGCACCGCGGTGCCGACCACCTTGTCCTGGACGTAGTTCGCGGCGTACCAGCCGTCGGGTCCCTGGTGGAAGGTGCCGGCGTGCAGTACCAGCGAGATCCGGTCGGCGTCGAGGCCCGAGCGCTTGAGGGCCTCCACGCCCGCCCCGGCCGCGAGTTCGGGCGCCGACACGTCCCCGGCGAACGCCACGCCGGTCCAGCCCTCGGCCCGCGCCCGCTCCCCGTCGTACCGGCCCTCGCGGACGGCTTCCGCCACCGGTTCGAACCCCGGGACCCAGGTGCCCAGGCCCGCGATGTACAGGTTCTCCGTCCTCATGCCGTGACCCCCATGCCGATCAGCAGGTAGCAGGTGAAGGCGGCCGGCAGGTAGCCGACCACCGCGCGCAGCGGCCAGCGCGGCGCCCCGCCCCGGACGAAGCTCCACGCCGCCCGGAGGACGACGGCCACCGGAAGGACCACCAGCCACCCCCAGGCCGCCCCGGCCCCCGCCTCCCACGGACGGAGGACGGCCAGCGCGGCCACCGCGGAGGCGACCGCGAACCCCACCGCCAGCGCGGTGGTGGCCCGGACCCCGAAGGCGTGGACGTAGGTGCGCTCCCGCTCCCCGGGGGCCCGGACCAGCTTGCGGGCCAGCTCGTGGTGGGTGGCCGCGAGCATCACCACGGCGAGCACCGCCAGGACGTGCCGGTCCGCGGACAGACCGGTGTCGCCGAGGAAGACCGCGTACAGGTAGAGGTTGAGCAGGATCTGGACCGGAGCGCTCAACAGCACGCTCAGCACCACCGCGTCCCCGGGCGGCCAGCCGAACCGCAGCTCCGCCCCCACCAGCAGGACGAGGTACCCGAACTGCGCGGCGAGCAGCAGCTGCGCGGGCCGGTTCCCCGTGTTGAGCAGCAGCAGGACGGCCGCGCCCACGCCCAGCAGCACCACCAGGTCGCGGGGCAGCACCGCGCCGCGCGCCAGCGGGCGGCCCGGATTGTGCCGCCGGTCGTACGGCAGGTCCCGCAGATCGTCGGCGGCCCGCAGCAGCAGCAGGTCGACGACGACGGTGACCGCCGCGAGGACGGTGCCCCACCCCGGCCGCCAGTGCTGGGCGTGCGGGTGGACGGCGGCGTAGAGCCCCGTCACCCCCACCGCCCAGAGGGCGCCGAACACCACCGACAGCGGCAGGGGGAAGCTGCCCCGCACGAAGAGGCCGAGACGACGGATCACGCCGGCGGCCCCGACGGCTTCGACGGCTTCGGCCGCGCCGACTGCCTCGGACGGATCGACCAACGGACGGGCAACTCCCAGACGCCGTTGATGAACATCGTCCGGCGCCACTTCAACTCCGCCTCGGGCACGGCGAGTTCCAGCACCTCGAACCGGCGCAGCAGCGCGGCCATGCCGATCTGCAGCTCGGCGCGGGCGAGTTCGGCCCCCGGGCACAGGTGCCGGCCGTGGCCGAACGCCAGGTGTCCGGTGGCGTCCGGCCGGTCCGGGTCGAAGGTGTCCGGGTCCTTGAACCTCGCCGGGTCCCGGTTGGCGGCGGCCGTGACCGGCACCACGATCTCACCGGCCCGGACCGGGCGGCCCCCGAACTCCGTGTCCTGCGTCACCAGATGGGGCGCGCCGCCGGTGTTGTTGAGCGAGCTCCAGCGGAGCATCTCCTCGATCACGGCCGGTATCCGCCCGGGCTCCGCCCGCAGCCGTTCGGCGAGACCGGGATGCCCGAGCAGTAGCAGGACGCACATCGCGAAGGAGTTGCCGGTGGTCTCGTAGCCCGCCATCAGCATGCCCGAACCGAGGGACACGATCTCCTTCGGCGAGAGCCGCAGGGCCGGATCCTCCTCGGGCCGGGTCGCCATCCTGGTCAGCAGGTCCTCGGCCGGTTCGCCGCGTTCCACGGCCCGCAGCTTCCCCGCGACGAGCTCCTCGAAGTACGCGTCCATCCGGGCCTGCGTCGCGGCGACCTCCTCCGGGGTGTGGCCGGAGGTCGACATGAGGACGTCCACCTCGCGGCGCAGCCGGGCGCCGTCCTCGCGCGGGACGCCGAGGAGCTCGCAGATCAGCTGCATCGCGAACGGCACGGTGTACCCGTCGACCAGGTCCGCCTCGCCGTGGTCGGCGCCGGCGGTCAGACCGTCCAGCAGCTCTTCGGCCAACTCCTCCAGTCGAGGCCGTAGTTGCCGGACCCGCCGGGCGGTGAAGTCGGGCAGGATCGCGCGGCGGCGGCGGGTGTGGTCCGGCGCGTCGGCGGTGGCGAGCAGGATCGAGTCCGCCTTGCGGGCCAGGAGCGGGCGGGCGAGTTCCACGTAGCGGGCCCGGCTGAAGCGGTCGTCGTTGAGGACGGCGGCGACGTCCTGGTGACGGGTGATCACGAGGGCCGGCCGGCCGCTGGAGAGCCTGACCGGGTACGGCTCGCCGGTGGCCAGGAGCTCGCGGTACTCGGCGGCCGGACAGACACCGGCCTCCGGGGGGAAGGGGAAACGTACCGGGTCAGTCATCGTTCTCGGCCCCCTCGGTCTTCCGGGCGCCCGCCGCGTTCGCGGGGCCCGTCGCATGATCGGCGTTCGCCACGTCTTCGGCAGGCCCGTCGGGCCCGGTGTTCTCAACGGGCTCGGCGGGCTCGGCGGGCTCGGCGTTCGCCGGGTCGGGGAGCAGCCGGACCGTGCCGGCGCTCCCGTCGATCTCGATCCACGCACCGTCCGGGATCGCCCTGGTGGCCTCCGGCACGGCGACCACCGTCGGGACGCCGAGGAGGCGGCCGGTGATCGCGGTGTGCGACAGCAGTGTGCCGCGTTCGACCACCAGGCCCTTGGCGGACATCATCAGGAACAGCCAGCCCGGGTCGGTCTCCCGGGCCACCAGGATCCGGCCGTCGACGTCCGTACCGGCGCCGGGGTCGAGCACCACCGTGGCGCGGCCCCGGACCACACCCCCGCTGGAGCCGATCCCCCGCAGCACCCGGTCGTCGCGGGCGTCGTCGCCCAGGACGGGCGCGGCGTACGGGAGTGCGCGGACCAGCGGCAGGTTGCCGGGCACGCCCAGCAGGCTGGGTCGTTGCTCGGACTCCGTCCAGCGCAGGCGGTCCGCCCGGCGCAGCGCCGCCAGGGCGCGCAGGTCGGAGACGGTCCCGGTGCCGTCGAAGGCGCCGATGACCTCCTCCACCGTCAGGTCCGCCACGTCCAGCCGGTCGTCCAGCACGCCGGTGCGGGCGAGTTCCGCGCCGAGGCGCCACATCACGTCGCGCGAGATCCCGAAGAGCTGGGTGCGGCAGAACCGGGTGTCCTCACGGATACGCACGAGGTCCCGGGCCACCGCCGCGTGCGCCAGGAGCACGGCGCGGCGCACCGGACGGGGGCAGACCTCCCGCAGGTTCGCGCGGGCCCGCTCGGCGGCGGCCCGTTCCTCCGCCCGGTTGGCGGCGACGGTCGCCCCCTGGCGGACCAGCGGGCGTATCAGCGGCACGACGGCCCACGGGTGCTGGCGGGGGGTGGGCTCCTCCAGCTTGAGGTCGTGCAGGGCGCGGTCGCCGTAGCGCGCGACGTACGACCGGGCGGCGTCGGCGACGGGCTCGCCGTAGCGGCCGGCGGTCAGGTCCGTCCACACCTGCCGCGGGTCGTCGTTCTCGACGACGGCGCGGCGCAGCTCGGGAATCGTGCCCACGAGCTCGCCCAGGGCCATGGCCGCGCGGACGGCCTCCAGCGACCGGTTCTCCTTGCCGCCGACCAGCAGTGCTACGAACGCCTGCGGCCCGAGGCCGGTCCACCGGCGCAGCAGGGCGGTGCCGGAGCGCAGGACGAGCAGGGCGATGAGCGCGTTGACCAGGGTGACGCCCCACTTGCGCTCGGCCCGGTCCCAGATCCGCCGGTAGAGGGCGATCAGCTCCTCGGGGGTGTCACCGACGGCGTTCGCCTCCGTCATCTGCCGGTCCCACCAGTGGAGGAAGCGGCTCACCTCCCACGGGTGGGCGGCGGTGCGCCACAGCAGGCCCGGCACCGAACCCACCACCCGGGCCCGCGACCGGCGGCGGGTGCCGCGGGCCGGGCCCGTGATGCCCATGCCCTGCTCCCAGAGGCCGCGCACGATGTCGAACATCGGCATCTGGCCGTGCAGTTCGTGCCAGTCGTCGAGCCGGTAGTAGACCTGGCCCTCCAGGTAGCCGACCATCCGGGTGAGCCGGTGCGCGTTCTCCCGCAGGAGCCGTGCGGGAACGCCCATCCGCCGGTAGAGGTCGCCGAAGGACCGGCGGTAGAACTCGCGCGACTGGGAGTAGGTGAGCGCGCCCGACACCCCGGGGAAGCTCTCCGTGATGTTGTGGTTGCCCCAGTACACGGTGGGTCCGGCGCCGTCCGGCGCGGCGGGCGCGCCCGCCGCGGGGGCGGTCACCAGCGGCCGGGCCTGCACCAGGTGGATGACGCCGTCGGGGGTGATGGCGCCCTCGATGTCCTGGGGGGTGCCGAACAGTTCCTCCACCCGGGCGGCCAGTTCGGCCACCGTGCGGGCCTCCGCGTCGTCGAGGACCGGCGGGTCGGCCAGGTCCGCGGGCACCGCCAGCAGGACCGGCGCTCCGGCGACGGCGTCCTCCGGCAGGCCCATCGACCAGCGCTTGTGCACGGTCTGCGCGGTCACCCGGCCGGTGGCGGGGTCGTGGAAGAAGTGGTCGATGTCGGCCTTCTCCTGGACGACGCCCTCGCCGATGCCGTGCGCGGCCGCGATCAGGTGGCGACGGGAGCCGTCCCGGGGGTCGCGGGTGAACGCGACGAACGAGCGGGTGCCGAGCACCATCCGCTGGACGCCGACCGCGACGCGGGCGCGCGTCGGGTCGAGTCCCCGGAACGCGCGGTAGCGCACGGCCTGCGGGTTGAAGGCGGACGCCCAGCAGCGGACGGCGGCGTCGGCGAGCCCGGCCAGGTCGACGTAAAGGAAGCTGTCGCTCATCCCGGCGAACGGGTCGACGGCGCTGTCCTCCCCGACGGCGTCGTCCGTGGTGCCGCCCGCGCCGGCCCCGGCGCCCCCGGAGCCGGCGACCGGGACCACGCAGGCGCGGACCGCGACCAGGCCGTCGGCGCCGACCAGGGAGGTGAACTCCGCCCGGATCCGCTCGGCCAGGGCCGGCGGGACGCTCAGGTCGGTCAGGGCCTTGTGGGCGGCCGCGCACCAGTCGACGACCGCGGACTCGTCGCCGGTGTCCGGCGGCAGGTCCGGAAGGAGCGGCCGGACTTCGTCGAGCGCCCGGTCGAAGGCCGTGGCGGACAGGCAGAAGAACTCCGGCACCCGGAAGCCCGCCCGGCGCAGCAGCTCCTGACGGGCGAACTTGTTCCCCACCGCGGCGGCGTCGGCGAGGACGTCGCCGGCCTCCGCCGTGACCACGAGGTCAGTCATCGGATCCACCGCCCCACGCTCGACCGGCCCAGCCGTCCAGATGCAGCACACTCTCCACGGGCCGGCGCGCAGCCGGCCGGAAGCCCTCCCCGAGGACGTGCGCGGTCGGGATCAGGGCACCCTGGCGCACGTCGTCGGGGAGTCCGAGGAGGGCGGCGACCTCCTGCTCGGCGTCCAGGTGCACGGTGGTCCACGCGGTGCCCAGCCCGCGGGACCGGGCGGCGAGCATGTAGCTCCAGGCCGCCGGCAGCAGGGATCCCCACAGACCGGCCTGGCTGCCGGCCGGAAGGCGCCCGCCTCGCAGCCGCAGGCACGGGATCACCAGCACCGGCACCTCGTGCAGGTGTACGGCCAGGTGACGGCCGCTGGCCACCATGCGCGCGGTGGCCTCCTCCTCCGGGGTGGCCGGGGGGCGTTCGCCGGACGGGTAGCGGGCGTCGAACACCCGGCGGTAGACGGCGGCGATCCGCCTCCGCAGGTCCGGGTCGGTGACGACCAGCCAGTGCCAGTGCTGGGTGTTGCCGCCGTTCGGTGCCTGGAGGGCGATCTCCAGGCACTCCTTGACGACCGCGAGGTCGAGCGGGCGTGACAGGTCCAGCCGCCGGCGGACGGTCCGGGTCGTGGTGAGCAGCTCGTCGGGCGTCAGCAGCAGCCGGCCCTCCCGCACCTCCGTGGGCGCGGTCACCAGAGCCCCGGGACCAGTCGGGCGTGGCCGGCCGCGTAGGCGCCGTAGCCGGGGATGTTCATGAGCATCCGTTCCTCGGTGCGGATCCGCCAGGTGATCGCGGCGGCGAGCGCGACCAGCAGGACGGCGCTCGCCGGGTTCAGGAAGAAGCCGACGAACCCGACGTGCGCCAGCAGCATCCCCGCGTACGCGGGGTGCCGGATGAACCGGTACAGGCCGTAGGTGACGATCTGGTGGTCCTGCTGGCGCATCACGTGGTGCGAGTAGAAGCGGCCGAGCGTGTGGATCGCCACCTGTCGCAGGGTGACGCCGCCGACGAAGACGAGGGCCGGCACGAGCAGCGCCCACGACCAGCCGTCCCACGGCACGGGGCCCAGCACGGCGGTGCCGGCGGTGGCGATCCGGGCCGCGGCGTAGAGCAGCAGGGTGGCCGACTCGCTGGGCGGGGCCGCGGACCTGCGGAACGTCACGGGGATCTCGACCGCGAGCCACGCGAGGTAGCAGACGGCGAGGAGGCCGGCGACCAGGTCCACCGTGCGGTCGAGGTGGCGCAGGTGGACCACCGCGCCGGTGCCGACCGCGGCCACCGCGCAGAGGAAGAGCAGACGGGGTGCCTGGACGGCCAGGGAAGGGCCGTGTCCGGCAACGGACTTCGCGGTACTCACTTGGCGGCCCTCCGCCTCTCGTAGCGGGCTCGGTCGAGGGAGTGGACGACGATCTCGATCCGGCCGTGCGGCTCGCCGCTCTCCGCGTCGACCAGCACCATCGGGTAGGCGGCCCGCGCGCCCCGGGCGGGGGTGAACTCCCAGTGCAGCGCCAGCGGGACGGACGTCGGGAGGTCGGTCGGCACGTCGGCTTCGAGGCTGAGCCAGAGCATCTGGGCGTCCGGATCGCGTCCGTGCGCCGTGTGCCCGAGCATGGTGGCCATCTGGCGGGCGGACTCGATCAGCGCGTCCGGGGTGTGCAGGCCCTCGGCGTCCCCCTGCAGCCGGTGCCCGTCGGACGGCACGAGGACGGCGGCCCGCTCGGTGCGCACGGCCGTGCCCAGCAGGATGTTCTCCGGCAGGCGCCGGTGCACCAGGGCGGCGTCGGCGGGGAGGTCACCGTCCGGCCCGGCAGTGCCCGTGGCGGTGCGCCGCCCGGTGGGTGCCGCGGTCCGGCCGAGGCCGACGACCGCCTGGCAGACGGTCTCGCCGTCCTGGTCGGCCAGCAGCCGCCAGGCCGGTCCGTCGTCGGCCGGGACCGGGTCGCAGTGCAGCAGCACCGGCCGGTCGCGTTCGCAGATCCGGTCGAAGCTCAGCGAGATCCGGAGCCGTCCGAAGCCCGCGTCCGCCTGTTCCCGCATCCGGGCGCGGATCAGGTCGAGCAGGGCCGCCACCAGCAGCATGCCGGGGACGTGGTCGAGCGGATGATCGAAGAAACAGGGGTCGTCCTCGTCCACGTGCAGCGGTACCGGACTCCCGCTCGCGCCGAGAACCGGCACGTCAAGGCGGCCTGATGATGCATCAGTTGCCAAAGAGGCTCTAGGTGCTAACGATTTCACGGAGGTTGACGGTAGCCATCGTACAGTTGCCCGATCAAGGGACATCGGGAAATTGCCGGGCCGAACGTGACATAAGAGCCGACAATTGTCCCGTACTGTACGGTTTTTGAGCTTCCGTCAGATGAGCGGAGGGCGAGCGTCCGTAAAGCCGTCCACCCCGGGGCCCTGCCTTTCGCCCCGGCGTTCAGCGCTGCGGGTCGGGCGCCCGGCGGGAGGGCCGCTGCCGCCACAGCAACGGCAGGACCACGGCCGCGAGGATCGCGAGCAGCCCGGACAGGCCGATCGCCCGGCCGGTACCGACCGCCTGGACCTCGCGGAAGGCCGCGGTGATCGCCTGTGCCGTGGCCTGGTCGACCGAGGCGAGGATCTGGGAGGCGAGCTTGGAGTCCGTGACGGCGTTCCCCAGCTGCTGGGCGTCGGACTCGGAGAGCCCCGCCGCCCGCGCCCGGCTGATCGCCTGGTCGGTCTCCACCGCCTGCTGGACCGCCACCGTCGCGGCGACACCGAAGGCGCCGCCCAGCATGCTGGTGACCTTGAACATCCCGGAGGCGGTCCCGGCCAGTTCCTCCGGCGGACCGGCCACCGCGGTGTCCGACAGCGGGATCGACATCAGCCCCAGACCCGCGCCGAGCACCAGCAGCCCGGCGACCAGGACCGCGTAGTGGTAGGAGTGGCCGAGGACGGCCGCCACCAGGGTGCCGGCACCCAGCAGGAGCAGGCCGAGGACCACCGGGAGCCGCGCCCCGCGCCGCGCCGACACCCGGCCGCCGAAGGGGTTGAACAGCAGGATGGTGACCGTGGACGGCAGCAGCAACAGGCCGGCCGCGACGGGGCCGTACCCGCGGACCTCCTGGAGGTAGAGGGTGAGCAGGAAACTGACACCGGCGAAGACGATGTTCATCACGGAGTTGGCCACCAGCGCCCCGCAGAACGGCCGCGACGAGAACAGCCGGAGGTCGAGCAACGGGTCCCGGACCCGCCGCTCGACCAGCACGAACAGCGCCGCCAGGACGACCGACCCGACCAGCAGGCCGATGATCACCGGGTCGTCGAAGCCGTCCTCCTGGCCGGCGGTGCACCCGTAGAGCAGGCAGAACGCCGCCGCGGCGCTGATCACCAGGCCGACCAGGTCGATGTGCCGGCCGGCGTTCGGGTCGGTCGACTCCTCGGCCGACCGGCGCACGAGCCACCAGGCGACCACCGCCAGCGGAGCGTTGATCCAGAAGGTCGAGCGCCAGCCGAGAAGTCCCGTCAGCACCCCGCCGACGGCCGGTCCGGCGGCCTGGCCGACCCAGGCGACCGCCATCCAGGCGCCGAACGCGCGCGGCTGCTCGCTCAGGGGGAACATCGGCGGGATCAGCGCCAGGGTGGCGGGCAGGATCAGCGCCGCTCCGACGCCCATCGCGGCCCGCCCGGCGATCATCCCCTCCACCCCGGGCGTGAACGCGGCCAGCAGGGAGAACACGCCCAGCAGGACCAGGCCGATCTCCAGGACGCGCTTGCGGCCGAACACGTCGCCCAGCTTCCCGGCCGCGAGCACCAGGGCGCCGGTGGTGAGGCTGAAGGCGTTGTTGGCCCACTGCAGTGCGGGAAGCGAGACCGACAGCTCGTCGGAGATCGTCGGGACGGCGACTCCGAAGTCCGCGAACGACAGCCAGACCATGCCGGCCGCGACGCACATACCGGTCAGGGCGGTCCACCGCCGGGGGGACCCGCCGTTCGATTCCGCGGGCGTTCCGGCCATGCGTCCGCTCCCCTCCTGCGCCCGGCCCGGTGCCGGACGGACCAGGCCACTATCCGGGCGGCCCCCCGCACGGGCCCGGGCGACACGCACCGGACGTCCCCCGAACGGCTCCCGCCCGAGCGCCGTGACGGCGCTCGGGCGGGGGCTCGGGCGGGGGCTCGGGCCCAGGCCCGAGCGCGAGGCTCAGGCAGGGGCCCCGGCGGGAGCCGGAGCGGGGACTCAGGCGCGGGCGAGGAGTTCGAGCGAGTCGACGACGCGGTTGGAGAAGCCCCACTCGTTGTCGTACCAGGCGACGACCTTCACGTGCTTGCCGTCGACCCGGGTGAGGGCCGCGTCGAAGATCGCCGACGCCGGCTCGCCGGTGATGTCGCCCGAGACCAGCGGCTCGTCCGCGTAGTCGAGGATGCCCTTGAGCCGGCCGTCGGCGGCGGTGCGGTAGGCGGCGAGCACCTCGTCCAGGGTCACGTCCCGCGCGACCGTCGTGTTCAGCTCGACGATCGAGCCGACCGGGACCGGCACGCGGATCGAGTCGCCCGACAGCTTGCCGTCGAGGTTCGGCAGGACCAGGCCGATGGCCTTGGCGGCGCCGGTGGTGGTGGGCACGATGTTCACGCCGGCGGCGCGGGCGCGCCGCAGGTCGCGGTGCGGGCCGTCCTGGAGGTTCTGCTCCTGCGTGTAGGCGTGCACGGTCGTCATGAAGCCGTGCTCGATGCCGGCCAAGTCGTCCAGCACCTGCGCCAGCGGGGCCAGGGCGTTGGTGGTGCACGAGGCGTTGGAGACGATCACGTGCGAGGCCGGGTCGTAGGCGTCGGTGTTCACGCCGTAGGCGAGCGTGACGTCGGCGCCGTCGGACGGCGCGCTCACCAGGACCCGCCGGGCGCCGGCCTCGATGTGCGCGCGGGCGGCGTCGGCCGCGGTGAACCGGCCGGTGGCTTCGAGCACGATGTCGACGCCGAGCTCGGCCCACGGCAGGGCGGCGGGGTCGCGCTCGGCGAGCACCTTGATACGGCGGCCGTCGACCACGAGGTCGTTCCCGTCGACCGCGACCGAGCGGTCGAAGCGGCCGAGCGCGCTGTCGTACTTGAGCAGGTGGGCGAGCGAGTCGGGCGCGGTGAGGTCGTTGACGGCGACCACTTCGAGGTCGCTGCCGCGCCCCAGCAGCGCGCGGAGGCTGTTGCGTCCGATGCGGCCGAAACCGTTGATGGCGATGCGGGTCATTGCGGCTCCCTTGTCGTTTCGTTGCTCCTCCATGATCGGATCCGGGGACCCGGCCGGACAGGGGCCTGATCGACACGGTACGCAAGGATCTCGCCACGATCAGCGCCACCGGGCGCAAGGATCCCGCCACCCCCGCTCCGCCGCCTCTCCGCCGCCTCTCCGCCGCCGGAAACGCGGCCGGAATCGCTTCCGGAGACCGCTCTCAGGCGTCGCGGGCCGCGAAGGTGTGGCGGTACTCGGTGGGCGAGGTGCCGAGGACCCGGTGGAAGTGCAGGCGCAGGTTCGCGCCCGTGCCCAGCCCGACCCGGTCCGCGATCTGCTCCACCCCCAGGTCCGTGCGTTCGAGCAGCTCGCGGGCCACGTCGAGGCGGGCCCGCAGCACCCACTGCATCGGCGTGTAGCCGGTGTCCTCCACGAAGCGCCGGGAGAAGGTGCGCGCCGACACCCGCGCGTTGCGGGCGAGCGCTTCGAGCGTCAGCGGTTCGGCGAGGTGGGCCAGCGCCCACTCGCGGGTGCTCGCGAAGAGGTCGCCCAAGGGCTCGGGCACGCTGCGCGGTACGTACTGCGCCTGCCCGCCGCTGCGGTAGGGCGCGGCCACCAGCCGCCTCGCCACGTGGTTGGAGAGCCCGACCCCGTGGTCGCGCCGCACCAGGTGCAGGCACAGGTCGATCCCGGACGCCGCGCCCGCCGACGTCAGCACCTCGCCCTCGTCCACGAACAGCACGTTCTCGTCCACCCGCACCCTCGGGTGCCGCTCGGCCAGGGCCTTCGTGTAGTGCCAGTGGGTCGTCGCCTTCTTCCCGTCGAGCAGGCCCGTGGCCGCCAGCGCGAACGCCCCGGTCGAGATGGCCGCCAGCCGGGCGCCCCGCGCGTGGGCCGCAACCAGCGCCCCGACGACGGCCGGCGGCGGCTCCGTGGTCACCGGGTCCCGGTAGCCGGGGACGAAGACGGTGTCCGCGTCCGCCACGGCCTCCAGACCGTCGGCCACGTGGTACGAGAGGCCGTCCCCACCGGTCACGAGCCCGGGGGCGGCGCCGCAGACCCGCACCGTGTACGGCATGCTCGGCCGGCTGGAGAAGACCTGCGCGGGGATGCCCACGTCCAACGGCTTCGCGCCCTCCAGCACGAGGACGGCGACGTGGTGGTTCCTGCGGCCCATCGGGCCTCCTTCGCTTCCCGGGACCGCCGTGCGCCCCGCACGGGCCTGACCCGGACGACACCGGACGCAAGCATCCTGCCACCGCGGGCCGGCGCGGCGGGACACGGGACCGCTCCGGGACCGACGGCGGCCCCGAGGCCCCCACCGCCGGGACCGCGGGCTCGCAGCCTCCCCCGGCCGTGGGCAGGATGGAAGGGACGGGGGCCTCAGCCGATCCGAGGGGCAGGCAGCCGATGTCCGAGGACGCCCCGCCGCCCCGTGGCCCGCTCCGGGCGGTACGCCGGGCCGTCGACGGGTTGCGCACCGGCGGCGGGGAGGCGGCGCTCGCCGGTCGGCGGGCGCTGCGGGTCACGCTGGCCGCGTCCACCGGGTTCCTCGTCTGCCTGTACGGCCTCGACGAGCCGGTCGCGGCGCTCTACGCCCTGTTCTCCTCGGTGGCGATGGCGGCGCTCTCCCGCATCCCCGGCACCGGCCGCCAGCGGGCCGCCGTCCTGCTCCGGGTCCTGCCCGTCGCCTGGCTGCTGGTGGCCGCCGGCACCGCCCTCGCGGGCCGCACCTGGACGGCCGTGGCGGGCATGCTGGCGGTCGGCTTCGTCCTCGCCTTCGCCGCGGTGGCCGGCCCGCGCCTCGCCGGCGCCGCCCCGGGGCTGCAGCTGATGTACATCCTCCCGTGCTTCCCCCCGTACGCGCCGGACGAGCTGCCGGCCCGCCTGGTGGGGACGGCGGTCGGGTTCGGGCTGCTCGTCGCCGCCGAGGCGGTGCTGCTGCCCGAGCCCCGGGCCCGGCCCTACCGGCTGCTCACCGCGGACGCCGCCGCCACCGCCGCCCGGACCGCGGCAGCGCTGGCCCGGGACCCCGGGCCGCTCTCCGGTGCGTCGGCCCGCGCCGCGACCGCCGCCGGAGAGTCGCTGCGCGCCCGGCGGGTGCCCGCGGCGGAACGCCCGGCCGGCCCCGGCCTGCGCGACCGCGCGGAGGCCCACGCCGGCTGGGCGGCCCGGGCGCTGCTCGCACGGCTGACGGCCGCACCCCGGCCGCCGGCCGGCGCCGGGTCCGTGCCGAGGGCCGAGGCCGGACTGCTGGCGGAGATCGCCCGCAGCGCCGCCCAGTCGTCACACCTCCTGGCCACCGGCGAGGAGCCGGCCCCACGGCGCCTGGAACGGTCGCTGCGCGCGTTCCGGAGCACACCGCCCGACGCGACGGACGCGGGGGGAGCCCCGGACGGGGCGGGCGGCCCGCGCGGCCGGGACGGCGCGGACACGGCCGCGGCGCCCCGTCGCCGCGCCGCGCTCGCGGAGACCGCCGAGGCCGCGGTGGCCCTGTCCACGGCGGCCCGCCTGGCCGTGTGCGGCCGGAGCGCGGTGACCGCCGGGTGGGTGGGGGGACCGGCGTTCGCGTACGCCGGGCAGAGCACCGGGAGGCTGTACTGGCGGCGGATCGCCGGTCACGCCGGCCCCCGGTCGGTGTACTTCCAGAACGCGCTGCGGATCAGCCTCGCCCTGGCGGTGGCGCGCGCGGTCGCCGGCGCGGTCTCCCTCCCGCACGGCTTCTGGGCGATGCTCGCCGCGCTCAGCCTGACCCGGACGACCTTCGTCCAGACCGGACGGACCATCCGGCTGGCCCTCACCGGCACGGTGGTCGGGGCGGCCGCCGCCGGGGCGCTGCTGGCCGTCGTCGGCCACCACGGCGTCGTGTACGCGGTGCTCCTGCCACCGCTGATGGCCATCACGTTCTTCCTCGGACCGCTGCTCGGGGTCGGGTGGGCCCAGGCGCTGTTCACGGTCGTCGTCGCCGCGATCTTCGGCCAGCTCGCCCCGGCCTCCTGGCAGCTCGCCGAGGTCCGCCTGCTCGACGTCCTCACCGGCAGCCTGATCGGTCTGCTGTGCGGCCTGCTCGCCTGGCCGCACGGGGCGCGGACGGTCCTGCCACGGGACACCGCGATGCTGCTCGACGCGGTCGCGGCGGCGGTGACGGCCACCACCGCGGCCCTCGCGGGGGCTCCGGCGACGGCCACGCTCCCGGCACCCGGGGCGACCCCGGGGACGGCGCGGGACCCGACCGCGGCGGTGACGCACGCCCTGCCGGTCGTGGAGTCGGCGTACGCGCAGTTCCAGGACGAGCCCCGGCCCGTGGCCGACCTGCCCGGACCCGACTGGCAGGCCGCGCTGATCGCCGGCCACCACGCCCGTCGCGGCAGCACCCGGCTCCTGGAGCGTCCGGTCCGGCCCGGGCCGGACGCGGCCGAGCGGGCCTGGCTGCTGCGGTCCGGTGACCACGTGGCGGGCGCGTACACGGCCGCGGCGGCACGGCTCGCGGACCGGCGCCGCCGGGGCACACCTGCACCGGGCCCGGCCACCCCTCCCCCGCCACCACCGCCGCCACCGCCCGGTGGCGCGCCCTTCCTGTACGAGGTGGCCGCCTGGCTCGAAGGCCTGACCCACGACCTCGCACGCCTGGACCCGCACCCGCTCCCCGCCACCGCTCCCGCCCCGGACCGCGACGGGAACCGGGGTGCGGGGCCGAGCGCGTGACCGTACGGCCGATCCGCCGCACGGATGACATCCCCGCCACCGGAACGCGGCGCAGCGCCCCACCGGAGCGCCGCCCGGGCATGGTCGGTGTTCGGCCCGGACGGCAGCCCGGGCCCGACCGGTGACGGCCGGAGCGACAAGGATCCTCCCCCGCCCCGCCACCACGACCGGTCCCGCGCACCACCAGGCCCGAGCGCCGGAAGGCCCGTAGGGCGGAAGGACGGAACGGATGGGAAGCCAGCGGCCCGACCCCACCCCGGCGGATCCCGCGCCCGCCGCATCGGCCGTGCCCGCCGAGACGAGCCGGCGGCTCGCGCTGGCGGCCATGCTGTTCGCGGTCTCGATGACCTTCATCGACCAGACGATCGTCTCGATCGCCGCACCCGACATCATCCGCGAGCTGGGCCTGTCGGCCGTCGGCATGCAGTGGGTGGTCAACGCCTACCTGCTCTCCCTGGCGGCGTTCTTCGCCCTCGGCGGCCGGCTCGCCGACGTCCTCGGCCACAAGCGGATGATGCTGATCGGCACCCTCACCTTCGTGATCGCCTCCGCACTGTGCGGCGCGGTGCCGTCCGGCGGCGCCGCGGAGTCCTGGTTGATCTGCTTCCGCGCGGTCCAGGGACTCGGCGCGGCGCTGATGTTCCCGGCGGCGCTCGCGGTGGTGGTCGAGGTGTTCCCCCTGGAGCGGCGCGGCCGGGCGCTGGCGCTGTTCTTCGGGGTCGCGGGCGGCCTCACGGCGATCGGCCCGGTGCTCGGCGGCTGGCTGACCTCCTGGACCTGGCGGGCGATCTTCTGGGTGAACGTGCCGGTGGCCGTGATCGCGATCGTGCTCACCGTGCTGGCCCGGATCCGCAACACCCCGCGCCGCGAGCCCGTCGACTGGACCGGCGCGCTCCTGGTGGCCGCCGGGATGGGGCTGAGCGTGCTCGGGCTCCAGCAGGCGGCGACCTGGGGGTGGGGCAGCTGGGCGACCTGGCTCTGCATCGTCGGCGGGCTGGCGGTGCTGGTGGTGTTCTGCGTGCTGGAGCTGCGCACCGAACACCCGCTGATCAAGCTTCGGGTCTTCGCCGACCGCGCCTTCGCGGCCGACAACGCCGTGCTGTTCTTCGCCATGATCGCGTTCGTCCCGGTGTTCTTCTTCGCCTCGGTCTACGCCCAGGTGGCGCTGGACCAGTCCCCCAACGAGGCCGGCCTCTACCTGCTGGTGTTCTTCGCCGGCTTCGCCCCCGGCTCGCAGATCGGCGGACGGATGCTGGACCGGCGCGGCGCGCGCCCGCCGATGCTGCTGGGCACGGCGGTGTCCGCGGTCGGGTTCGCCCTGTGGGCCTCGAAGATCACCGACCTCTCGCTCGGCGCGCAGTGGCCGTACATCGTGCTGGCGGGCGCGGGCATCGGGCTGCTGCTGACGCCCGCGTCGACGGACGCCGTCAACCGCTCGATCGACGCGTCCTACGGCGAGGTCACCGGGATCACCCAGACCGTGCGCAACTACTCCGCGAGCCTGGGGCTGGCCGTGCTGGGCACCGTGCTGCTCCACACCACCACCAGGAACGTGCGGGAGACCCTCGTCGCCGACGGTGTCCCGGCCGACACCGCGCACCAGGTCGCCGACACGGTGACCGCGGGCATCACCGGCCACGGCTCCGGCGGCCAGTCCCCCGCCGGTGTCGGGGCCGCGATGACGGACGCGATCCGGGCGGACTTCGCGGAGGCGAACGGGCCCGTGCTGTACGGCATGGCGGCGGCGCTCGCCGTCGCGTTCCTGTGCGCGCTGCTGCACCCCGGTACCCGGGTCACCGAGGAGACCGGCCCGCAGCGGGGCCGGTGACCGCTCCGGCCGGCGGACCCGGCGGCTCACCGGCTTCCCTGCGCGGGCGGCGCCGGGCCCCTCCGAGGGGAGCGCCCTCCGGCGGGGTCGTCGGCCGACCGTCCCGCACCGGCGGGAGGGCGGTGGGAGGGTGCCGTCGTTCCGGTGCCGTCGTGCCGGTGCGGAGCCCGACGGACGGAGGTGACTCCGCGGAGGCAACTCCAATGGGCCAGCAGCGTTCGTCGCCCGGCCGCCCGGAGCCGAGCATGGGAACGGCCCCCACCGGCGGCCGAACGGACGGCTGAAAGGTTGCACGGGATGCGAACGCTCTACCCCTGCCGCATCAGAGGAAGCAGGCCGGCGCGAACTGCGGCGGCCCTCGCGGCCGTCACGGGAGCGGTCGTCCTCACCGTGGCGTCGTGCAGCAGCTCGTCGGCGCCCGCGACGCCGACCGACACCGCCCGCCCCACCCTGACGGAAGCACCGAACCCGTCGACGTTCTCCGGCGAGCCGCCCTCCGCACTCGCCTCGAAGGCGGAGTCCGCCCTGGCCGAGGCCTCCTCCCGCTCGGCCTCGGCCCAGGCCGCCGCGTCGTCCTTCCAGGCGTCGGCGGACGCCCAGGCCGCGCAGAGCCGCCAGAAGGCCACCGAAGTCCTCCAGGGCGTGGCGGGCAGCGGCAACGCGCTCTCCGACGTCACCCTCACCGGTGTACCGCGGAGCACCACCGGCGGCCTCCACGCGGCCGTGGTGACGATCGTCAACAGCACGCGCGAGACCGCCTCCTACGCGGTCCGGGTGGACTTCACCGACGCGTCCGGCAACACCGTCGACACCGCGGTGGTCGGCGCCGAGAACATCCCGGCCGGCGGCAAGGCCGACCCGATCGCGTTCAGCCGCCAACCGGGCGACCTGTCGCTGACCCCGGTCGTGGTCAAGGCCCAGAGGTACTGAGTCCGCGGCGGACCGCGGACAGCGGACCGCAGCGCGCGTACGCCCGCCGGACGGGTTCTGACGAAAGGTACTCCCCCATGCGTTCCGATCTCACCACCGCGACGCTCGCCGAGCTTCGCCGTCCCCGCCCGTACCCGGCGGTCTCGATCCTGATGCCGACCCACCGCCGGGAGCCCGACAACGCCCAGGACCCGGTTCTCCTGCGGAACCTCGTCGCCGAGGCGAGGGCCAGGATCGACGAGGACCAGGCGATCTCCCGGGCCGACCGGCTCGACGTGACCGGCCAGCTCGACCAGGCGCTGAAGGAGGTCGACCTCGTGCACGCGGAGGACGGCCTCGCCCTGTTCGTCTCGCCCGGCGAGCACCAGGTGTGGTCGCTGACCCGGGCCGTGCCGGCCCGCACGGTCGTGTCGGACTCCTATCTCACCCGCAACCTGGTCGCCGCCCGTGCGGCCGACCGCCCCTACTGGGTCCTGGCGCTCGCCGCCGACCGCATCAGCCTGTGGGCGGGCACGGGCGACCGCCTGGAGGCGCAGTCCGGCAGCTTCCCCTTCACCCGGAGCCTGGAGGACCCGGACGCCGAGCGCAAGGAGCGGATCGGCGACCTGCCGAGCACCTTCAGCGACGAGGCCACCCGCCAGTTCTTCCGTGAGGCGGAGGCGGGCCTGCGGGACGTGCTCGCCGAGGACCCCCGCCCGTTCCACCTGGTGGGCGAGGCCCACGCGCTGTCCCTCTTCCAGGACCTCTGGACCGCCACCCCCGGCCCCGTGGCGACGGTCGCGGTGGGCGGCCTCGCCGAAGGGCCCGCCCAGGCGCTCCGGGAGGCGGTGCGGCCCGCCCTCGCCCAGCAGGCCGACCGGGCCGCCGCGAACGCGGAGGCCGAGCTGGACCAGGCCCGCGGCCGCCAGCTGCTGGCCGCCGGGCTCGACGAGGTATGGCAGACCACGGGCGACGGGCGGATCGGTCGGCTGGTCGTCGAGGACGACTACCGCGCCACCGTCCGCGACGACGGCGAACACCTCGTGCCGGCCACCGACGGAGAGGCCGGTGCCCGTGAGGACATCGTCGACGAGATCATCGAGAAGGCGCTGGACGGCGGGGCCCAGGTCGACTTCGTCCCGGACGGGAAGCTGAGCGGCATGGGGCACATCGCCGCGGTCCTGCGGTACTGAGCTCCTGAGGTTCTGAGGTTCTGAGGTTCGTGCCGCTCCCGGCCCCGTCCTGCCCACCCGCAGGGCGGGGCCCGCGACGTCGTGCCCGTGCACGGCCTCCGCCCTCCCGTCCGCCGGCGTCACCGGCCGGACGTGACCGCCCTACGGCGTCGGCCGCGGCGGGAACGGACCCGCCGCCGGAGCACCCGCCTGCACGGAGGTCCGGGCTGTGGCGAGGGCGGCGCCCGCGGTGCGCAGGTGGTGGGCGATCAGGGGCAGCAACGCCGGAGAGAGCGTGCGGGCCGTGAACTGCCGCGCCGCCTCCAACGGACCGGCGGCCCGCTCCAGGAGATCCGCGACGCGGAAGCGGTCCGCACCGAGGGCCTCCGCCCGGAGACCGTCCGCATGGAGGGCGTCCGCCCCGGCGTCCGACCGCAGCTCCCCCACGGTACGGCGCAGCAGGATCAGCGAGTCCTCCGCGTCTGGTGGTCCGTCGGGGAACTCATGCCCCCACCGGGCGAGTTCGAGCTCGACGGTCCGGGCGTGGTGGTCGCACCGCCCGGCCCAGAAGACCAGGGAGGCGGTCGGGGGCGGCGGGGACTGGCTCTGGGTCGACACCCTCCGATCATGTCCCAAGACCGGGCCGCCCGTCTCCCGTTCCCGCAGCTTCACCATCCGGAGCGCAGGCCCGGTGGACCGGCCGGTGGACCGACCGGCCGGGGCGTCGACCGCACGTTCGACGGTCGGGGCGGCGTGCGGGCGCCACGGGGCAGGCCGACCGGGGCCCGCTCGGCGCGCCGCGGACGCGGTCGCACCGGCACGCCCGCGCGACATCGTCCGTAGACGCACCCCCCGTACAGCCCTTGACCGGTGGGTCGATAGTATGTACCCGCACGTGAGGCCCGGCAGACGGCTTCCCGTCACGGCGCCCGTCCGACGACGAACGTCGCACCGTGTCCGCTCCGTACGTTCCGGAGCCCGCTCCCGCCTGCCGACACTCCGCGGCGCTCGTGACCCTCGACGCCTGACGGGCCGCCGGGGTCATCAGCGTCGTCGAGGAGAACCGTGCCCGGATCGCAGCCTGCCGGACGCCTGCGCGCGTCCGGCCCCGCTCCACCGGCTGCCGGTGGACCGCCCCGGCCCGGACCGGATACCGGCGCCGGTACCGGTGCCGGTGCCGGTGCCGACTCCGGTTCCCTTCGGGATTCCCGCCCTTCCCGTACGCCTCCCTCGCCTCCCGCGCCTCTCCGGTCCCCCGGAACCGCCGGGTCGCGCGCCGCGCGTGCCCTCCCACCATCCATCAGCGACACGTCAGTTCAGGTACCGCATGCACCTCCACACCGCCCCCATCGACGGTTTCCATTACGGCTGGATCAACCCGGTCCTCTCCTACCTGGTCGCCTGCACCGGAGCCGCTCTCGGCCTTCGGTGCACCGTCCGCGCCCTCGACCTGCCGCCGCGCCGGCGCCTCGGCTGGCTGCTGCTCGGCGCCACCGAGATCGGCTGCGGCATCTGGACGATGCACTTCCTGGCGATGCTCGGATTCAACGTCACCGGATCGACGATCCTCTACAACGTGCCCCTGACGCTGTGCAGCCTGCTGCTGGCGATCGGCGTGGTCGGCCTCGGCATCCTCTACGTCGGCTACCGACCGCGTAGTGCCGGGACCCTGCTGATCGGCGGGACGGTCACCGGTCTCGGCGTCGCGGCGATGCACTACCTCGGCATGGCCGCCATGCACGTGCAGGGGCAGGTCTCGTACCAGCCGCTCGTCGTCGCCGCCTCGATCGCGATCGCGGTGTTCGCGGCCACCGCCGCGCTGTGGATGACGCTCAACATCACCGGCCTGCTGGCCTCGCTGGCCTCCGCGCTCATCGCGGGCGTCGCGGTGGTCGCCATGCACTACACCGGGATGGCCGCCGTCTCGGTCGTGCTGGACGGCCGCACGCCGACCGCCGGCCTGCCCGCCTCGCAGTTCATCACCCCGCTCGCGGTGGCGGTGCTCGTCCTCCTCGCGCTCGGCGGGATCGCCCTCATGCTCTCCCCGCAGGAGTCCTCCCTCTCGGGTCGCCCGGCCCCTCGGCCGGAACCCATCCCGGTCCGGCTGTTCGACCGGCGCGACTGACCCGGAACCGGGCGCACGGCGGTTCGACCCGTCGTGCGCCCGGACGCCGGTCCCCCGCCGGCACCGGTCGATGCGCCGCACCGGACTGAAGTCCGTACCGAGCAGAGTCCGTACCGAGCAAAGCCCGTACCGGGCGAGGTCCGTACCGGCGGAGGAGATGCCGGGCCGTCGTACCCGACGGTGCTGTCCTTCCGGCCGCAGAGCCGGACGGCCTCGGCTCGGGGCGTCAGGACGTCCGGGGCACCGCGCCGGACGCGGCCGGGGCCGGGAGGCCCTCGCCCGGGGAGGCCGGGGCGGCGTGTTCGCGGAGGAGGGCGGCCAGGGCCCCGGCGTACGGGTGGGGGCGGCTGCGCCGGGCCCGGGCGATCCCGAAGTGGCGGGCGGGACGCGGCGGTCTCACCGGAACCACCCGGGTGCCGGGGAGTGCCGGATCGAGCGCGACGTACGGCACCAGGGACCGCTCGCCGTTCTCCTTCGACCGCTGGTACCCGATGGACAACCGGCGCGCCGCCGGCCTCGGGCTGCGGTTCTCCCCCACGGCGCAGTGGCTGGACGGCGCCGTGGGCGAGGTCCTCGGGGCACTCGGAGGGCTGGGGGAGTTCGGAGGGCTCGGGGACCGCGGGGATTTCTACGCTCCCGAGGAGCGCCACGGCCGCGACGGCCACGGCGCCGGGGTGTCCGGCGGAAGGGCGGCGTGACCGTGCGACAGCGCTCCCTCGGCGACCGGACGGTCGGCGCGATCGGGCTCGGCGCGATGCCGCTCTCGGTCGAGGGCCGGCCCGACACGGACGCCGCCCTCACCACCCTGCACGCCGCGCTGGACGCCGGCGTCACCCTGCTCGACACCGCCGACTCCTACCACTGGCACGCCGACGAGGTCGGCCACAACGAGCGGCTGGTCGCCCGGGCCCTGGCCGCCCGGCCGGCCGCCGACCGGGCGGCGGTGCTGGTCGCCACCAAGGGCGGACGCGGCCGGCCCGGGGACGGCTCGTGGAGCGTCGACGGCCGGCCCGAACACCTCCGGCAGGCCTGCGAGCACTCGCTGCGCCGCCTCGGTGTCGAGGCGCTCGGCCTCTACCAGCTGCACAAGCCGGACCCCCGGGTCCCGTGGGCCGAGTCGGTGGGTGCCGTACGTGAACTGCTGGACGCCGGAAAGATCAGGGCCGCGGGGATCTCCAACGTCGACGAGCGGCAGATCCTGACGGCCCGGGACATCCTCGGCCCGGACCTGGTCTCGGTGCAGAACCGGTTCTCGCCCGCCGTGCGCGGCAGCGAGCCCGAACTGCGGCTCTGTGAACGGCTGGGCCTGGCGTTCCTCCCCTGGAGCCCGCTCGGTGGTCTCGCCCGCAGCGTCCTGGACGACCCCTCGGAGGACACCGCCGCCCGCACCGCCTTCCACCGGATCGCCGCCGCACGGCGGGTCTCCCCGCAACAGGTCGGCCTCGCCTGGCTCCTCGCGCTCTCCCCCGTCGTCGTCCCGATCCCCGGTGCCCGCCGCCCCGCCAGCATCCGCGATTCCGCGGCGGCGGCCGACCTCGTCCTCCACCCGGACGAACTCGAAGCCCTCGCCGGACCGTTCACGGGCCCGGAGCAGCCGCCCGCAGCGACGGCGGGAACAGGGTGAGACCGCGTTCGGAGCGCCGCCGCGCCCCGGACAGGCTCGTCCGACCGCCGGTCCGTGGCGTCCGAGAAGTCGTGCGGGAACTCGGTGCGGGCGGCCGACGGGTGAGGTTCCGGCGGAGTCGGGCGGCGGACGGAGGCGTCGGGGCGCGCCGTGGAAGACTTTCGGACCATGGACGAGGACGACACGGACGAGGGCAGCGGGCAGGTGCCCCTGCTGGTGGTGGACGCCGCCAACGTCGTCGGGTCGGTGCCCGACGGCTGGTGGCGTGACCGGCGGCGCGCCGCGGAGCGGTTGCGCGACTCCCTGACCGGCATCGCGGACGGCGGGCTGGTGTCACCTGCCGGCGGCCCGGCGTGGGCGCACTCCGGGCCGCTGGAGGTGGTCCTCGTCGTGGAGGGCGCCGCGCGCGGCGTCGCCCCGGTCCCCGGGGTCCGGGTCGAGGCCGCGTCCGGCAGCGGCGACGACCGGATCGTCGACCTCGTCGAGAACGCCCTGACCGACCGGACCCGGCGAAGGTGCCTGGTCGTCACCGCGGACCGCGGACTGCGAGCCAGGGTCACCGCGCTCGGCGCCGACGTCGTCGGCCCCCGGGCGGTCCGCCCGGCGTGAGCCCCGTGCGGCCGACGCCACCGGCCCGACGCGCGACCGCCGCCTGTCGGCGGCACGGCGACACGGCGACACGGCGACACGGCGACACGGCGACACGGCGACACGGCGGCACGGCGACACGGCGGCACGGCGACACGGCGGGGAATGCGAGGTCACCGCCACCGGGGGTCAGCCCGGCGCCGGTCGGCGGCGACATAGTCGCCCTCGGCACCGCCGACAACCGCGTCCTGACCGTCGACCGCCGTGCGGACACCACCTGGACGGCGCCGCAGGGGCGCCGTTCCCGTGGCTGCGACGCGGACGGGCACACCCGTGCGCCGGCGGTCGCACCGTCGGCGCACGCGCCGTCCCCGGTGCGGGCCGTCCCCCGCGCGGGCCTCCGGATCAGAACACCGACCAGCCGGTCGCGGTCGTCAGCGCGTCGAGGGCCGCGACGCCGAGCACCGAGTTCCCGGCGGCGTCCAGGCCCGGGCTCCAGACGCAGACCGTGCCCCGGCCCGGCAGCACCGCCAGCACCCCGCCGCCGACCCCGCTCTTGCCCGGCAGGCCGACCCGGTAGGCGAACTCACCCGCCGCGTCGTAGGTACCGCAGGTGAGCAGCACCGCGTTGATCCGCTTGGCCTCGCTGCGCGACAGCAGCCGCGAACCGTCGGCCCGCACCCCGTGGCGGGCGAGGAAGAGTCCGGCCAGCGCGAGGTCGTGGCAGCTGGCCTCGATCGCGCAGTGCGCGTAGTAGTGCGCGAGAACGCTGTCGACCGGGTTGCGCAGGTTCCCGTAGCTCGCCATGAAGTGTGCCATCGCGGCGTTGCGGTGACCGTGCTGCGCCTCCGAGGAGGCCACCGAGTCGTCCACCGCGACGGCCGGGTTCCCGGACTCGGTGCGCAGGAAGTCCCGGACGGCCCCGACCGCGTCCCCGGTCAGCTTCAGCAGCCGGTCCGTCACGACCAGGGCGCCGGCGTTGATGAACGGGTTGCGCGGGATGCCCTGCTCGGACTCCAGCTGCACCAGCGAGTTGAACGGGTTGCCGGACGGCTCGCGGCCCACGCCGGTCCAGAGTCCGTCGTCGCCCTCGGCCAGTGCCAGCGCCAGGGTGAAGAGCTTCGACACCGACTGGATCGAGAACGGGTGCCGCCAGTCCCCCGCCCCGAACACCTCCCCGTCGACGGTGGCGATCGCCATCCCGAATGCCGCCGGGTCGGCCTTCGCGAGGGCCGGAATGTAGTCGGCGACCCGCCCTCGCAGGGGCGACCGCCGGGCCGCCTCCATCGCCTCGTGCAACAGCACCTGGTAGTCCACTTCGTCCACACCGCCATTCTGGTCGACCTCGTCGACCTGCGGGAACCCGGGTCCACCCGGTCCGGGGCCGACCGCCGGAGGAGGGGGTATGGCAGGCTGTGCGTCACCGACGGAGGGGACGTACCACCATGCACAGGCCGAGCCGGCCCGAGGACCTGCACCACGCGGACGCCGTGTGGGCGCGGGCCGTCGCCCTCGCCCTGCTGGAGGCCGCCCAGGGCGACCCCGAGGGCTACTGGCTGGACGAGCACGGCGTGTGGTGCGACGCCACCGGCGGGTCCTACTGGTGGCGTGTCACCGTGCTCGACGACGGCCACGCGGTCTTCTGCGGCCAGGACTCCGACGGGAGCGTGACCCACGTCGACGGCCGGCAGATCGACTTCCTCGCCGGAGGCCCGGACTGGCTGCCCTCGGAGCAGCTGCGCGAGGACGCCCGGGGCAACCTCTTCGGGTTCCTCTACTGGTGGGAGGACGGTGCCTGGCACCGGATCCCCTACCCGGCCGCCGTCCACGACGACGGGCTGTCCGGGGCGGCCGCATGGCTGGGCTCGGAGGAGGCGTTCGTCGACGAGGCGACCGGCCTGGCCGGCGTGCAGCGCGCGGACGAGCCGGTGTTCACCGCCGCCCTCGTCCGGTACCTGCGGCGCGCCGAGGTCCGTACCGTCGACACCTCCGTGGTGGCGGAGTTGCTGGCCGCGGCGGGCACCGGGGACGACGGGCGCCCGCCCCTGCTGCTGGAGCCGGCCGTGGACGTCGCCGTCCGCGCCGGGCTGACCCGGTACGCGGCGCAGGTCTGACCGCCGCGGCACCGACCCGAGGGGCGGCGCGGTGTTCACCGGCTCGTGCCGGTGCCGGGCGCAGAATCGTCCGGGACAGCGCGTCCGTCACCGGCACGAGGAGCAGCGTCATGGCCCGCTACGAGACCGATCCCCGCGTGGATGCCTACATCGACGCCCTGCCCGGCTGGCAGCAGGAGATCTGCCGGCGGGTCAGGGACCTCGTCCACGAGGCCGATCCGGAGGTCGCGGAGACCGTCAAGCGGACGGTCGTCCCGTACTTCGTGCTCCAGGGCAACATCTGCGCGCTGCTCGCGGCCAAGGACCACGTCAACGTGTTCCTCTACGACGGCGGCATCGTGCCCGACCCGGAGGGCATCGTCACCGGCGGCCACGACAACAAGACCGCCCGCACGGTGGCCGTCCGGGAGGGCGGGGCGGTCAACGAGGCGGCGCTGCTGGCGATGTTCCGGCAGATCGTCGCCGACAACCGGGCCGGTGGCTGGCGGGTGCTGAAGCGCGACCGGTAGGAGCCGGCGTGGCGGGGTGGCGGGGTGCCGGCGTGGACTCAGTAGCCGCCGAAGCCCCCGAACCCGCTGAGGCCGTGGCCTCCGGAGTAGCCGCCGGATCCGGACACACCGGTGCCTCCGATGCCGTGGCTGCGGCTCGACCCCCTCGTGCCGGGACTCGCGACCACCGGTTGCGGGCCCTCCGGACCCGTGCGCCAGTGGTTCCCGGTGACCTCGCGCCACCAGTCGTGGAAGGTGACGGCGACGTCCTGGGCACGGCACTCCTCCTCGGTCGCGGCGCGGGCCCGTTCGTCCCAGCGGAAGTCACCGCTGCCGTCGGGGGCGCGCACCAGCTCCCGCAGAGCCGTCGCCAGTTCCCTTGCGGTCAGAGGGCCCCGGGAGGGGCTCGCGGAGCCCTCCGGGCCCTCGGGTGCCGCAGGTGACTCCGCCGCCGGCAGGTCGGAGCGGTGGATGTCGGAGCGGTGGATGCGGACGGGCTCGCCCCGGCCCGCCGGCCGGTAGAGCCACACCTCGCGGGCGGCGACCCCGTCGAGCACCGCCCGTCTCCGCCGCTCCTCCCGCCGGCGGGCCTCCTCGGCCGCCTTCCGCGCCACCAGCGCCTCCGCCACCCGCTGTTCGAGCTCCGCCCGCACCGGCCGGTACAGCTCGGTGACCCGGTGCAGCTCCAGCGCGAAGACCTGTTGCGCGTGCACCGACCGCTCGGTGGCCCGCCGCTGCCGGCCCGGCCACCGGCGCGGGCGGCCGATGCCGTGCCAGGCGCGTGAGCCCTCGGCCAGGTCGATGACGGCGCTGCGGCCACCGTGCGCCCGGTACACCTCCTCCAGGGCCCGCGACAGGCGGTCGAGGAAGGTGCGCAGGGCACCCTCCCAGCGCGCGCGGTCGGCCTCCGAGCAGGGAACCGGCTCGCCCCAGCCGACCCCGATCCGGTAGACCTCGACGTGCTCCGGCAGCACCACCGAGCCGGTCGGCGCCAGGCGGGCACCGCAGAGCCCCTCCACGTCCAGCCTGACCCTGTCCCGACCGACCCTGACCTCCGTGACCGCCACTGCCGCACCCTCCCGCCCTCTTGGTCCTCCCACCGGCACACGACCCGAATGTCACTCACCATAACCGTGCGACCACGTTCGGCGACAGGGTTTTTCCGCCGGTCCGCCGCGCCGGGTGCCCCCGAACGTCGGCCGGGAACGGGAGGCGGGCAGTGGAGGCCGGAGAGGGAGCGGGGGGAACGTTTCCGCAGCGCAGGGGGGCGGCTGCCGTTGTCAGTGGCCCCCGATAGGTTCCTCCGTACAGCGCCGCTCCGGCGCGAAAACCCTCTCAGTGCAAGGAGTTGGTGTGTCGTTTTCCCGGGAGGAGTCGAGCACGGCCCAGGTGGTCGCGCCCGCCCGGCCGCGCAAGCTCGCCAAGGTCCCGTTCGTGGAACTGACGGACGGTCGACTGCAAGGCGTGGTGTCCAGCGGCTCGGACATCGGGCGGGTCTACGTCTCGTCGGTCGCGGCCGGCGACTTCGCGTTCACCTGCAGCACCAACAACAACCGGCCCTGCGGCGGCGCGTACGGCAGTTTCTGCAAGCACCTGGCGGCTTTGGTCGACGAGGCGGTGCTGCAGTACGGCGGCGAGCGCGTCGCCCGCTACCTGCGGGTCGACGCGGGCACCCCGGAACCGGGCGGCCCGGAGATCACCCGCACCATGACCGGCACCCGCCCGCCGAAGGCCGACGGATCGGCCGCCGCGAGCGTGTTCAGCCGCTTCCTGCGCCAACTGGCCTACCTCGAACTCGCGCCGACCACCGCGCCGCTGCCGGAGCTGCACTGGTTCCCGTCGAGCCGGGCGGTGGCCTGATGCGCATCGACCTGCTCACCGAACCGGTCGCCGGGCTCCAGGAGGCCCTGGCGGCGGTCGACGCCTTCGACCGGGCCCTGGTCGGCGGCCTGCGCCGGCCCGGCCCCGCCCAGGCCGCCGGCCTGGCCGCACTCGCCGACGCGGTCACCGGATCGCCGCTGGCCGACCGGGTCGCCGAAGCGGCCGGGAAGGCCGCCGCCGGTGCGGCGGGCGAGGAGCACCTCACCGTCCTCGCCGCGGCCCGCACCGCACTGCTGGGCGCCGTCCACGACGCCCTGACGGACCGGATCGGCGAGGCGACCGGCCGGCCTCCCGCCGGCGATCCGGCCGCGGGCCCGGCGGCGGTGTCCCCGGCGGGCTCGGGCCCGGCCGCCAACCTGCTCGCCGCCGCCCGCTCCTGGCTGGCCGACCTGGTCCGCGCCGGGTGGCAGGGCATCGACCACGAGTCGGTCGCCGGCGCCGCACCGGTGGTCTCCGCGCTGCTGCCCGACCCTGGGCTGCGCCGCCTCGCCGCACTGCTGGACGGCTTCGCCGCCGAACTCGCCGCGTCCTGCCCCGGCGCCGCCCTGGACCAGGTGCCGTTGCGCCGCTGGGCCGACCTGTGGTCCCGGGCGGTGCTGCTCACGCAGCCGGGCGCCGTCGGCGCCCCGTCGGCCGCCGCACCGCCGGCGGTCGTGACGGGCCGGCTGCTGCCGCTGGGGGTCGACCTGCACGCCCACGCGACCGCCGCACAGGTCCAGGTCCACGCGGTGTTCGAACCCGCCGACGGAGGCGCGCCCCGCCTGGTCCGCGCCGGGGTGTCGGTCCCCAAGCCGGACACGGTCGTCGGTGCCGGTGTGTGGCAGCTCATTCGCCCCCACCTGTCCCTGCTGGCCGCCGCGGGCGAAGGGCTCTCGATGGACCTGACCGCCATGCCGGTCACCGCCGAGGGGGATCTGCTCTGGGACGACGCGGCGGCCCGGCCGGGTACGGGCGCCGACCCGTTCGCCACCGCCCGCGTCGTCCTCGCCACGGCGCTCGTCGCGCCCACCGCGCCGCTGGACCGGCACCCCGCACGGATCGCGGCGCCCGTCCTCCTGGAGGGCTACGCCGTCGAGCAGGACGGCGAGACGCTGACCCTCGCCCTCGCCGGGCACCGGATCACCGTCGACACCGACCGCATACCGACCGCGGGGCCGCTCACCCCGCAGGCCGTCGCGGCGTCGAGCGCGTGCATCGGGCTGCTGCGCTGGGACGCCGGAGAGTTCAGCGTCCAGCCCCTCGCCGTCGAGACCACCGTGAAGCGGAAGACCGTCGCGCTGCACGCCGGGGCGTGGGCGGGCGGAACGGCCGACAAGACCGGCCTCAAGGGGGAGAAGGCCGCCCTCGACGCCGTCCAGGCCCTGCGCGAGCGGGCCGGAAAGCTGCTGCGGAAATGACCCGACCCACGACCGAACCCGCCCTCGGCCCGGACCGTACGCCGGACTCCGGGGCGGACGGTGACGCCAACCGCCGGCAGGTCCTGTACTGGCGCCTGCTCGCCCGGCTCTTCGACCCCGAGGAGCAGGCCGCGCTGGAGTCGGCGAGCCTGGCCGTCGTCGAGGAGTCCGGCCTGCCGGCCGCCCTGCTGGACCCGGCCGCCTCGGTCGACTCGATCGTGCAGCGCCATCCGGAGCTGGCCGGCGAGTTCGACGGCCTGATGACGCCCGAGACCGCGTCCGAACCCGACGGGCGGGACCGTGCCGCCGAGGTCCGCCGCGCGGCCCTGGTGTCGAAGGTGCTGCTGAACGTCTTCGCGACCGGTTCCGGTACCGTCACCGCCGGACAGCTGGCCGGCTGGCAGGCCGACGCGGGCTGGCTGGAGCGCGCGCTGGGCTGCCGGCCCGGCGAACTGCGCGGCACCCGCCCCGGCGGGACGGCGGCGGGCACCAACCCCGGCGGCCGCGGTGGCACCCCCGACCTGTCCACGCTCATCCCGTGGATCGGCCCCGAACTCGCGGACATCGAGGCGGGCCTGGTCAAGCGCATGCGCCTGCGCGAGGTCCTGGCGGACCCGGGGCTCGCCGCACGGCTGACGCCGAGCATGTCGCTGATCGAACAGCTGCTGCGCGACAAGGACAACCTGTCCGGCGTCGCCCTCGCCAACGCCAAGGCGCTCATCCGCAGGTTCGTCGACGAGGTCGCCGAAGTGCTGCGCACCCAGGTCGAGAAGGCCTCGGTCGGCGCGCTGGACCGGTCCGTCCCGCCGAAGCGGGTCTTCCGCAACCTCGACCTCGACCGGACGATCTGGAAGAACCTCACCAACTGGGACCCGGAGCAGGAACGGCTCTACGTCGACCGCCTGTACTACCGTCACACCGCACGCAAGACCACGCCCCAGCGCCTCGTCGTGGTCGTGGACCAGTCCGGATCGATGGTCGACTCCATGGTGAACTGCACCATCCTGGCCTCCATCTTCGCCGGGCTGCCGAGGGTGGACGTCCACCTCGTCGCGTACGACACCCGCGCGGTCGACCTCACGCCGTGGGTGCACGACCCCTTCGAGACGCTGCTGCGCACCAACCTCGGCGGCGGCACCGACGGCACCGTCGCCATGGCGCTCGCCCAGCCGAAGATCGCCGAGCCCCGCAACACCGTGGTGGTGTGGATCTCCGACTTCTACGAGTGGAACGGCGAGCAGCTCTTCGAGCAGATGGCCGCCGTGCACCGCTCCGGAGCGAAGTTCATCCCGGTCGGCTCGGTGACCAGCGCCGGCCGGGCCAGCGTCAACCCGTGGTTCCGGGAGCGCTTCAAGGACCAGGGCACGCCGGTGATCTCGGGTCACATCCGCAAGCTCGTCCACGAGCTCAAGAACTTCCTCGGGTAGCGCCGAGCGCCTCCCCGCTCCACCGGCACCACCCCCGCACGACCCCGTACCGACACCCCGGAAAGGCAGTCCGCTGATGTCCGACCTGCTCCGCGCCCCCGCCGAGATCAAGTACGCCGACGAGCTCGACTGGCTGGAGTCGATCGACGACGGCCCCAAGCCCTTCACCTGGCGCCTCTCCCCGAAGATGGTCCGGCTGTTCGTCCTCGGCTCCGAGCCCTCCGACGGCCTCGACCGGGAGGTCAGGCAGAAGTGGTTCGGCGAGCGCAGCATCGTCGAGCGCGCCGTCGTCACGCTCGCCTCCGACCGCGGACTGCTGCTGATCGGCGACCCCGGCACCGGCAAGAGCTGGCTGGCCGAGCTGCTGGCCGCCGCGATCTGCCGCAACTCCACGCTGGTGGTCCAGGGCACGGCCGGCACCACCGAGGACCACATCAAGTACTCGTGGAACGTGTCCATGGTGATCGCCAAGGGCCAGTCCCGGGAGTCGATGATCCCCTCGCCGATCATGAACGCGATGGAGACCGGCGCGATCGGCCGCTTCGAGGAACTGACCCGCTCCACGAGCGACGTCCAGGACGCGCTGATCTCCGTCCTGTCGGAGAAGTACGTCTCGGTGCCCGAGCTCACCGGCGACGCGGGCATCGTGTTCGCCAAGCCCGGCTTCTCGATCATCGCCACCGCCAACAGCCGCGACCGCGGCGTCAACGACCTGTCCTCGGCCCTCAAGCGGCGTTTCAACTTCGTCCGCATCCCGGTCGTCACCAACCGGAAGAGCGAGGCGGAGATCGTCCGCTTCCGCACCGAGGAGCTGCTGCGCCGGCACCAGATCGACCTGGACGTGCCGCCCACCCTGCTCGACGTCCTGCTGCAGTCCTTCGCGGACCTGCGCGCCTCCGCGGCTGCGGCCGGCAGTGACGACGAGAAGCTGGAGTCCGCGCTGTCCACCGCCGAGCAGATCGGTGTGCTGGAGGACGCCGTCCTGCACGGCACCTTCTTCGGCGAGCGCACCCTGACCGCCCGCACCCTCGCCTCCTCGCTCGTCGGGTCGCTCGCCCGGCGCGAGCCGGAGGACCTCGCCATCCTCAACAAGTACCTGCACGGTGTCGTCGAGCCGCGCAGCAAGGCGGAGGGCGGGGCCTGGCCCGAGTTCCTCGAAGGCGGCCGCGACACGATCGCCACGCTCGCGTGAGCGCCGCGAAGACCGCCGCGACGACCAGGGCCGGGGCGGGGGCCGGCACGCCCGCCCGGGGCGGGGGCTCCGCGGACGAAGGGACCTTCGACGCACTGCGGTCCCAACTCCAGGACGCCGCGGCGTCGTTCGCTGGCGGACCGGACGCCCTGGAGGGCATCCTGCTCGGCCTCGTCGACGACATCGACCGCGCGGTGCGCGAACCCCTGGAGATCTTCCCGGTCTGCCACCACTCCCCCGCCTCGGCTGTCGCGATGGCGCGGCGGCTCCGGGAGAAGCAGCCCAAGGTGGTCTACCTGGAGCTGTGTGAGGACATGGCGCCGTTCCTCGCCGAACTGCGCAACTGCCGGCTCCCGGTGGCGGTGCAGGCGTTCGCGAGCGAGATCGAGGGCTTCCCCGCCGACTGGGCGCCGCTGTCGGTGGTCGCCCCGATCACCGAGGCGTCCGCCGAGTACCAGGCCATCGCCTACGCCCTCGACACCCCCGGTGTCGAACTCGTCCTCGTCGACCGCTCCAGCGACCACGTCTTCCAGTGGGAGCCGCGCGACGCCGCCGACGGGCCGGCCGACCCGGACGCCCCGGCGGCCGAACCGGAAGCCGCACTGCACGGCGACGCGGTCGGCGTGGAGATCGGCGACCTGCGGCCCCGGTTCGCCGAGCTGGAGGAGCACCTGCTGCGCCACGGCAAGGTCCGGCACTGGTCGGAGTGGTGGCACCAGTACGTCGAGCTGCCGCTCGGCGACGCCGACCACGACACGTACCGGCAGGTCATGCTGCTGATCGGCAGCCTGTTCCGGCGCCTCGCCCCGGGCGACGTCCGGCGGGTGCGGGTGGACGAGGACCGCGAGCGCTACATGTGGACCAGGATGCGCGAGCACCTGGCCGCCACCGGCACCGACCCCGCCGACTGCCTGTACGTCTGCGGCGCGTTCCACGCGGCCAGCCGCGTGGCCGAGTTCGGCGTCCACGGCAGTGCCGGGTTCGAGATCGGCCCGCGCACGGCCACCACGTGGCGGCACGGCCTCATCCCCTCCAGCCACGCGGCGATCGAGGCCCAGTTCGGCCTGGCCGCGGGCTCGGTGTCGATCGCCGCGACGGTGTGGACGAAGAACCTCAAGCGCACCCGGGTGCAGCCGTACCGCCTGGCGGGCGGGCCCGGCGCGAGGAAGTCGACCGCCAAGGCCCGCGGGGTCGCACCCGCGCCCGCCGTTTCGGCACCGGCCTCCGACCAGCTGTCCGGCTTCCTGCAGCGCCCGCCCGTCCTCGACGCCCTGGACGAGGCCGAACTCCTCGGCTGGTCCGTGGAGATCGTGCGCGCGGCCCGCCGCAACGGCTACCTCGCCTCCACCGCCGACGCGATCGCGGTGTTCGAGACGTCGATCCTGCTGGCCGGGTTGCGCGACCGGGCCAGGCCCACGCCGTACGACTTCCAGGACGCGGCGGTCACCTGCATCGAGAAGGACACCGTGCCGGGCCGGCGCGACGTCGCCCGGCTGGTCGAGATCATGATGGGCGGCGACCGGGTCGGCCAGGTCGGCTACGACGCGCTGCCGCCCCTCGCCCGGGACGTCCACGACCGCCTCGCCCCGCTCGGCCTCAACCTGGAGCAGCGGGGCGTGAAGCGGGCCCTGCTGGACGTCGCGTCCCGCCCCGAGCTGGAGCGGTGTTCCGACCTCCTCTGGATCCTGCGCCAACTGCTGCCGCACGAGGCCGCCCGACCGATCATGGGCGAGCGCCGGCTCGGCGAACGGCCCATCCAGGAGTCCTGGGACGTGGCGATCGGCACCCACCAGCGGGCGCTCATCGAGCTCGGCTACGAGGGCGTCAGCGTCGAACAGGTCCTGGAACAGCGCCTGCGGCGCGCCGCCAACGCGCCGCAGGCCACGGCGGGGACCGTCCTGCGGACGGTCGAGGACGCCACCCTCTACCTGCGCAGCCGGCGCCTCGCCGAGGAGTTGGGCACCCGTGCCCTGGAGGTGCTGGCCACCGAGCGCGGGGTCGACGGCGCACCGGAGGTGCTGCGCCGGGTCCGACGGCTGCTGGCGCACTACCGGACCGCCGAGCCGGTCCTGCCCGGGTGGATCGAGTCCTTCGTCAGGACCGGGTACGCGCACTACTGCACGCTGCTGCCGACGGCGTTCGTCGACGAGGACGCGACCGTCCGCCAGGTCGCGGCGATGCTGGGCTTCCTGCTCAGCATGGAGGACCTGGCCCTGTCCCTGGGCTGCGACCGGACGCAGCTGGAACTCGCCGTCGCGCAGTCGCACCCGCAGGACCCGTCCAGGACGGCGCTGCTCTGGGCGGCCCGGGTGCAGCTCGGCGGGCTGACGCGGGCCGAGCTGCGGGAGCGGTGTGACGAACTGCTCGCCAACCCGCTGGTGCTGCCCTCCTATCCGCGGTACCTCAGCGGGTTCCTGCACGCGTTGGAGCCGGCCCCCGGACTGGCCGACTTCGTGGTGGAGGCGGTCTCCAACGCCTTCGCACGACTGCCCGACCCGGTGCTGCTGCCCTGGCTGCCGACCCTGATCGGCACGTTGCGCGCCGACGGCGCCGACCTCGCACCGCTGCTGATCCGGGAGGCCGGGCGGATCTTCCCCGGCCGGCCGGGGGCGCTGGACACCTGGGTCCCGCCGTGGCGGGCGCAGCCGGTGCCGCCCGCGGCCGGGCTCTCCCGGCGCGGCGGCCCGGTCGGCGCCGCGCTGCTCGCGGCGCACCCCGGGACGTGTGACGCGCTGGCCGGCCTGCTGGGCTGCGACGGGGGGTGGGCGCCCGCGGAGTCCGGCCCGGCGGGCGCGGCGCTGCTCGGCCGCCACCCGGACACGGCCCTCGCCCTGGCGGCGCTGCTGTCCGGGAGTTGAGCGGCCGGCGGGCCCGCCGGCCCCGGGGAGGAGGTCGGCGGGCCCGGTGGTGCAGGTTGGATCAGAACAGCACGTCGGTGCAGGAGTAGAACGCGTTCGCCGTGTCGGCGACGTCCCAGACCGCGACGATCACGTGGTGTCCGGTGCGACCGGTGGGGAGGGTCGCGGTGTGCGTGGTGGTGGCGGCCGGCTGCCGTCCGTTGTACGGGACGGTCAGGAACGGGGTGAGGTCCAGACCGGCCCGGGTGATCTTCTGGGTCGCGCTGTAACCGGGCTTGGTGAGGAAGTACCGGAAGTTGGTGGTCGAGTGCCTGGCCTCGATCTCCCAGGTGAACGTGAGCTGCTGGCCGGCCGTCACCTTCGTGGTCGGCCAGGCGCCGTTGCGCGGGTTGTCCAGGGGCGCCCAGCGCGAGTCGGCGCCCGCGCAGATGGTGTTGTCGGCGGGTCCCCTGGTCGGGAAGCCCTTCGGGCCCTCGACGCTCTGGGGCTCCCACTGGATGTCACCGCAGTTGGTGACGACGCCCGCACCGCAGAGCGCGGCGCGGCTCGGCGGCAGGTTGATGAACCCGTGCGACTGGGCCGGAACGGCCATCGCGAGCGGGACGGCGAGGGCGGCCAGGGCCGCGCCCACCATGTGGCGTTTGCGCATGGTTCTCCTCCGTGGGGGGTGGGGAGTGCGCCCGACGCAGGAAAGCGCGTGTGGGGGGTGCGCCAGCCGTGCGGATCTTGGCATGCCTGCGCCAGGTAAGTGCCCCATACCGTAGGCATCGCCCCGCCGACCGTCAATGGTCTGGACCAGATTCACCTGTGGTCTGGACCAGCACCCCGCCGCAGGAGTCCGCCGACACGCGGCGGCCGGCCCTGCGGAACCGGCTCCGGGGTGCTCCGGGCGGCTCCGGGCCGCGCCGGGCCGCTCCCCGGGGCCGGTGTCAGTGCCGGATGGCGGGGGTGGACTCGCCGAGGGCCCGCAGCCGGTTGCGGGCGTGGAACCAGCGAAGTTCCGTCCCGCAGGCCCCGAGGATCGTGCCGAGTGCGTGGAGCATCGCCGCGTGGACGGACGTGCGGGCGACCGCCGCGAGCCCGGCGGCCGGGGAGCCGCTGTCGGCAAGGTCGGAGAGCCGGCGCGAAGGGTTCCAGCCGATGTCCGCACCCCCGTCGCCACCGGTTCCGTCCTCCCCCGTCGGCCACGGGCCGAGGGTGACACCGGCGGCGCCGAGGTGCCCGGCGACGGGGAGCCCCGCCAGTGCGGCGCTGCGGCGGACGGCGTCGACGAGCTCCGCGTCGAGTCCGAGCTCGGCCGGTGTGGCCCCCGCAGGACGCCGGACCAGGACGTCCGGCGGCACGCGCAGTCCGCTGTCCGCCGCTCCGCCCACCCGCAGCTCGCGGCCGGAGCGGTCCCGGCTCACGTCCAGCCCGAAGGCGGGGAGGAACTCGGCGAGCGCGTTCACCATGCTCACCCCGACCACCTGCCGGGCCGAACCCGCCGCGTGCTGCGGATCCTCCATGGCGGCCGCGTCGGCCAGGCGCCGGGACGGCAGCCAGTCGAGGGCCGCCAGGCCCTCGCACCGGTCGGCGGCGTCGACCCCCTCCGCGGGACGGATGCGGACACCGGGGCCCTGGTCGCCGAACGCGACCGGCAGGCCGGCGAACAGGACCGCGTCCGTGACGCGGTCGACCAGGGCGGCGTCGAGCACGCCCCGGCGCGGGTCGCCGCCGGCCGGGGAGGAGGGATTGCGGTGGGAGGGAAGAGTCATCGGAGGGCGTCCTTCCGTGCGTCGGACCGCATGTCCCGCCAAGTGCCGGCCCGCCTCGGGACGGTGAACGGCCTCGGAGTGCCGGGCGCGCCCGACTGCGCGGCCGACCGAGGCCGGGGGTCCACCCGCCCTGCCGAAGTCCTCTCCACGGACGCCTCCTCGAACCTGTGCGGATGCGCGGGGCACCTGCCGGACACCCGTCGAGAGGCTACCGGCGCGCACGGACGGTTCGGCGCCGAATCCCCAAGTTGCCCCGGCCCGAAGCACACCCGCCCGACCGGTCGCCCGACCGCCCCCGACCGCCCGGCGGGACGGCGCCACGTCCCGCCCGCGCCGTCCGCGCACGCCGGGGCGCCCACGAAGCCGATCGACGGCGCACGAAGCTTCGTGCACCACGGAACCGTCACCCCGCGACCGCTGCCCACCGGCCCGGCCGGCCCGGCACCCGCCCGCCGCCGGCCCGATCCCACGAAGAAACGACCAGGTCACAGGCTCAGCCGGTGGACCTGCACGCCCGGCACCGGAGAACCGCCCCGTCAAACCGGCGTGCGGGGGCCCGACGACGGAGGCCCGTACCACGGGGCGCCGGTGCCCCACCCTTGGCGCCGACCCCACCGGCCCCGGACGATCTCAGGTGTCCGGCCGATCACCGGCCCGCAGCAGGGCCCGCACCTGGGAGAACCCCATGTCGATCAAGCGTTTCCGCACGACCGCCGTCACCGCCGTCGCCACCGCCGCCGTCGCCGCCCTCCTCGCCGGAAGCGGGACCGCCTCCGGCGCCACCCGCGCGCTCAGCCGTTTCGACGACGGCAGCTTCGAGACGCCCAAGGTCGCGGCGAACACCTTCCAGGCCCTCTCGGCCGGACAGACCATCGGGCCGTGGCAGGTCACCGCCGGTTCGGTGGACCTGATCGGCGCCGGGTTCTGGCAGGCCGCCGAGGGCGACCAGTCGGTGGACCTCAACGGGTCCAACGCGGGGACCGTCTCGCAGACCTTCACGACGACGCCCGGCACGGCCTACACGGTGACCTACTCCATCGCCGGCAACCCGGACGGCGCCCCCGTCCTGAAGACCGGTCAGGCGCGCGTGGACGGTCAGGAGTTCCAGGCGTTCTCCTTCGACGTCACCGGGAAGACGCGCGCCGCCATGGGGTACGTGACCCGGCAGTTCACCTTCGTGGCGACCAACGCCTCGACCACGCTGGCCTTCCGGAGCACCACCGCCGGCAGCAGCGCCGGACCCGTCGTGGACAACGTCCAGGTCCAGGCCTGCCAGCCCTGTCCGACCTGCGGCTGACCGGAGCCGGGGCGCGGTGGAGCCGACGGCCGGCGCCGCCGGCTCCACCGCGCCCGCGGCGGGCGGCCCGCGACGGGCGGCGGACCGTCAGGCCTTCAGGCGGTACTTGGTGGCGGTGGAGGTGATGCTGTGGCTGCAGTCCCGGTCGGTCACGGTGGCCGAGTAGGTCCACCCGGCCGGCACCTTGCACGCCCAGAGGCCGTCGACCGGAGTGCGGAGCCGGTAGGCCGGGTTGGTCGACCCGGGGCTCATGCTGCACTCCGCGCGCGCGGTGACCAGGTCGTGGACGAAGCCCGTGGCGGTCACGCAGGAGGTGACCAGGTCCCCGGGGATCCGCAGCCGGTAGGAGGCCGACTTGGAGCTCTTCACCATGCTGCAGTTGGACGTCTGCGAGGCGGTGTCGTAGACGAAACCACGCTCGGTGACGCACGAGACGAGCCCGTCCACCGGGGTGCGCAGGTGGTACAGCGGCCGGGTCCCGCAGGAGGACGAGGCGACGATCTGGTCGTAGACGTAGCCGGTCGGCACGGAACAGGACCAGGTGTCGTCCAGCCCCGAGGCGGTGGCGGACGCGACCGGGGCGGCGGCGAGCACGGGGGCGAGGGCGGCTGCGGCCGCCAGCGCGGTGCGGCCGGCGGCACGGGAGAACCTGGAGGACGTGGACTCTGCCATCACGGAACCCTTCGGCTGGATCGGCGACGGGCGGGCACCCGTTCGTCCCTCTTCTAGCACCCGCCCGGCACCCGCCGGGGGCCCGGACCGGAGGGACCGGTCCGGGCCGTCCGCGAACGTCTACCCGCCGCCCTACGTCCCGACGCCGCGCCCGGCCGGCACCCGGGCGGCGAGCAACTCGCCCAGACCCACCAGCCGGTAGCCGCGCTCGCGCAGCCCGGTGATCACCGTGGGGAGCGCCGCCACGGTCTGCGCGCGGTCCCCGCCGCCGTCGTGCATCAGCACCACCGAACCGGGACGGACCTGCCGGAACACCCGCTCGGCGATCACCTCGGGCCCGGGCAGCGCCCAGTCGTTGGTCTCCACGTCCCACAGCACCGTGGTGAGGCCCAGATCCGCCACCGTGTCCAGCAGTTCGGGACTCCGGCCGCCGTACGGGGGGCGCAGCCAGCCCACCGGCCCGTCCAGACCGGCCGCCTCGGCGAGCGCCTCGGAGGTGTGGCCGAGCTGCTCACGGAGCCCGATCGGGCCGAGGTCGGGCAGGTAGGCGTGCGACCAGGAGTGGTTGCCGAGGGTGTGGCCCTCGGCGGCGGTCCGGCGCACCACGCCCGGGTGGGCCAGCACGTGCAGGCCGATGCAGAAGAACGCCGCCGGGGCGTCGTACCGGCGGAGCACGTCCAGCACCTGCGGGGTGAACTCCGGGTCCGGGCCGTCGTCGAAGGTCAGCGCCACCATCGGCGCGGACCCGGCCCCGGTCCCGGCGGCCCCACCGTCCGCCTCCGTCCGGCGGACCGGTCCGCCCAGCAGGAGCCGGCCCTCCGCCGCGAGCCGCCGCTCGACCGGACCGGACGCCCTCTCCGCGGCGGTGATCCCCTCCTCGCGCCCGCTCATCGTCCAGCCCCCGGATCCCAGCGCCACGAGCGCCTCCGGCCGGGAGCGGCCGAGTTCGGCGAGTGCCTCCGCCGTCACCCGACCGTCCGTCAGGACCGGCGGGTCGGCCCGGAACACCGTGACCCCGGCGGAGACGAGGGAACCGTCGAAGATCCCGTTGCCACTGTCGACGACCACCGCGAAACCGTCCGGCGCGAGCTGCGCCAGCTCGACCAGCCGCGCCACCGGCCTCTCCAGGACGCAGTGTTCGTACACCTCGACCGTCGCCGGACGGCTGACCGCCGTGTCCAGCACGGCGATCCGATAGCCGTCCCGCGTCAGACCCACACCCGCGAATCGCATGCTCCCGCCCCTCCCTCGGGCCTCGCCGGACCGGTCCACCCGGCCCGGCGAGGCTCCCGGTGACTGCTGATGACTGCTGGAGACCGCCCGTTCCACCGGTACCGCCCACGATTGCCGGGCAGCACAACTCCCGTCCCCCACAAGCCCCGACGGCAGGAAGCCCGATCATACGGACGAGCGGCCTCCGCGACGAGAGACCCGGACCGGCAGTTCCGCCGCGTCAGCGGGTGCGGGAGCGGCGACGGGAGCGGCGGCGGGACGCCCCGACGGGGCCCGCGGTCACGGCCCGGAGACCTCTCGGCGGCAGCCGCGTTAGCACGAACCTCCCCCTCCGCGTGACGGGTTCTCCGGGATACCGCCCGCATTGGCGAACTGCGCGCGGCCTGCGGTTCGGTGGGGCCGGGGCACGGTAAACCTGGTGCCAACACCGCCCCGGACGCCGGAACCCGGGCCGGTCCGCGGTGCGCCGGCCCCGCACGTCCCGCCCCCTACCCTTCCGACCGTTTAGAGGATGCCGAATGCTTGGTGCTGGATCGTCACCCGGAGGCCGGCGCTCCGCTCCCGTACTCGTCTGGCTCGTCCCCGCCCTCGTGACGGCGACCGTCGCCGTCCTCGCCGTGTCCACGGCCTCCCCCGGCTCCCGCGTCGCGGTCGGCTGGTGCGCGGCGGTGGGCACGCTGTCCGTGGCCCTGGTGGCCGCCGAGGCTGTCCGCCGGGGCCGGGCGACGGAGGCCCTGCGCGAACGGTGCGCCCAGCGGGAGGACGAGCTGCGCCGCCGGCTGTCCCGGCAGGAGGCCGAGACCGTCCGGCTGGCCCGGATCGGCCTGCCCGACGCGGTGGTCCGCCTCCAGCGCGGCGAGTCCCTGGACGACGTCGTCACCGCGAACGAACCGCAGGACATCCTCGTCGGACCGGAGTTCCGGGTCGCCCAACAGACCCTCCTGCGCGCCGTGCTGGAGACCGTCGACACCGAGGAGGGCATGCGCGAGTCCGCCCAGCGGGCCTTCGTCAACATCGCCCGCCGGGTCCAGGCGATCGTCCACCGGCAGGCCCACGAGCTGCGCGGCATGGAGCACCGGCACGGCAACGACCCCGCCGTCTTCGACGACCTGCTCCTCCTGGACCACGGCAACGCGCTGATCGGCCGCCTCGCGGACAGCATCGCCGTCCTCGGCGGCGCGCGCCCCGGCCGCCAGTGGAACAAGGCGGTTCCGCTGTACAGCCTGCTGCGCGGCGGTATGTCCCGGATCCTCGACTACCAGCGGGTGGAGCTGCACCCGGTGTCCGACGTCGCCGTCGTCGGACCGGCCGTCGAACCGCTCATCCACGCGGTCGCCGAACTGCTGGACAACGCCACCCGCTACTCCCCGCCGCACACCAACGTGCACCTGACCGCCGTCGAGGTGCAGACCGGCATCGCGATCGAGATCGAGGACGGCGGCCTCAGCCTGAGCGAGGAGGGCCGCGCCCGCGCCGAACGGATGCTCCGGGAGGCACAGGCCGGCATCGACCTCAACGACCTCGGCGAAACCCCCCGGCTCGGCCTGGCCGTGGTCGGCCGGCTCTCGCGGGCCTACGGCTTCCAGGTCTCGCTGCGCCCGTCCGCGTACGGCGGGGTGCGCGCCGTGCTGATCGTGCCGCAGGAGCTGATCACCACCGCACCCGCCACCGGGCGCGCCCACGGCATCGGCGTCACGGGCTCCTCCGGGCCGCCGCCGGTGGACGACCGCCGGCCGCACACCGGGCCGGCCCGGCGGGCCGGGTCCGGAGCGTTCCCGGCGGGGGACGAGGCCCCGGTGGTGAGCGAGCGGACCGCGAACGGCCTGCCCAGGCGGCGACGTCACGCCGCTCCCTCCCGGACCGTCACCCCCGCCCCCGTCCGGGGCGCCGCCCCCGCACCGTCCCGGAACGGGGTCCCCGCGGCCTCCCGCACCGGCGGCGCTCCCCCACCACCTCCCCGGGCGGCCGCCGAACCCCCGGGCGGGGCGGTGCAGCCCGGCCTGTGGCTCGCCGCCTTCCACGACGGAGTGAACGGGACCTCACCGTCCGCCGGACCGGCGGGCCACAGCAGCGACGAGTCGGCGGGGAGGGACGAGCGGTGATCAGCCAACGAACCAACATGGACTGGATGCTGAAGCAACTGGCGGAGGAGGTGCCGCACGTCCGCAACGTCGTCGTGCTCTCCGCCGACGGTCTGCGGATGGCCCAGCACGGGACCGAGACCGACACCGCCGACCGCCTCGCCGCCGCCTGCGCGGGTCTGCAGAGCCTCGCCGCCGCCGTGGGGCACGAGTTCCCGCACGGCGACGGCCGGATGCGGCTCGTCGTGATCGAGATGGGCGGCGGGTTCTTCTACCTGATGGCGGCCGGCGCCCGGGCGTTCCTCGCGGTGCTGGCCGACGAGGGCGTCGACGCCGGCCTCATGGGCCAGCGGATGCGGGACCTGGTCGCCCGGATCGGCGAGCACCTCAGTACGCCTCCGCGCAGGGGTGAGCCCGTCGTATGAGCACAGCCGACCAGGACTGGGGCGACGAGGCCCCGGAACGCCTCTACGTGATCACGCGCGGCCGCGGTGGTCCGGCCGGACGTACCGCGTTCGACCTGGTCACCCTGATCGTCTCCCGCTCGGAGCCGACGCCGACCATGCCGCCGGAGCACGCCGCGATCCTGCGGATCTGCGGGTCGCCGCTGTCCGTCGCCGAGATCTCCGCCTACCTGCGGCTGCCGGTCAGCGCGGTCACCGTGCTGCTGGCGGACCTCCTCGACGAGGAGAGGATCGAGGCCCGTGCCTCCGTCCCGGCCGCGCTTCTCCCCGACCGTGCCCTCTTGGAGGCGGTGATGCATGGACTTCAGAGGCTCTGAGACGGTGCTGGGGCCGGCGAGCGCCGATCTGCTCCCGGACTCGGCCGCCGCGGCGGTCAAGGTGGTGGTCGTCGGCGGCTTCGGCGTCGGCAAGACCACCCTGGTCGGCTCGGTGAGCGAGATCCGCCCGCTGACCACCGAGGAGACCATGACCGAGGCCGGCGCGGACGTCGACGACATCGCCGGCGTCGAGCGCAAGTCCTCCACCACGGTCGCGATGGACTTCGGCCGCATCAGCATCAGCGAGGAACTGGTGCTGTACCTGTTCGGCACCCCGGGCCAGGAACGGTTCTGGTTCCTGTGGAACGGCCTGTTCGAGGGTGCGCTCGGCGCCGTCGTCCTGGTCGACACCCGGCGGCTGGAGATCAGCTTCGACGTGATCGGGCGGTTGGAGGACCGCGGCGTGCCCTTCGTGGTCGCGGCCAACGTCTTCCCCGAGTCGCCCACGTACGCGCAGGAGGAGCTGAGGCTCGCACTCGACCTGCCGGTCGACGTGCCGATCGTGGCCTGCGACGCGCGGGTCCGCGAATCCGGCCGGGACGTGCTGCTCGCCCTGATGCACTACCTGTACGACCTCGCGGGCCCGTCGCCGGTGCGATGACCGCGCCGGTCCGGCCGGGTGCTCACCGCCCGGACCGGCCGGACCGCCGCCCGTCGTCGCCGACTCCCCGCCACCGCCCCCTCTTCGTCTGCCGACCCCTCCCGGAGCCACCGTGACCAGCCCGTTCCCCGACGACGCCGCCCTCGTCCCGCCGAGCGGCTGCCCCGCCCACCGGCCCGGCTCCGACCTCCCGGGCGTCCAGGACCTCCCGGACCCCCAGGGCGTTCAGGGCTCCCAGGGTCTTCAGGGCCTTCAGAACCTCGGGATCGAGAGCCTCGGGCTGCAGCAGACCGGACCGCCGGACCGCGGACTGCGGGACCTCGGGCTCAGGGCGTTCGCCCCCGCCGGCCTCCGGCGGCTCTACGGCCCGGAGGCCGAGGCGGACCCCGCGGGCCTGTACGAGCGGCTGCGCGCCGAACACGGCGAGGTCGCTCCCGTCCTCCTCCACGGCGACCTCCCGGCCTGGCTGGTCCTCGGCCACTCCGCCAACCTCACCGTCATGCGCACCCCCTCCCGGTTCTCCCGGGACTCCCGCCGCTGGACGGCGTTCCAGGAGGGCCTGGTCGCACCCGACTCCCCGCTGATGCCGGTGATCGCCTGGCAACCGCTCTGCGTGTTCGCGGACGGCGCGGAGCACCGGCGCCTGCGCGAGGCCCTCAACGACGGCCTCAACGGCTTCGACCGGCGTGGCATCCGCCGCTACGTCACCCGGTTCACCGACCAACTGGTCCGGGAGTTCGGCCCGGCCGGGCACGCCGAACTCGTCACCCGGTTCGCCGAGCACCTGCCGATGCTGGTGTTGACCCAGCTGGTCGGGATGCCCGAGGAGTACGGACCGCGTCTGGTCGACGCCGCCCGGGACCTCATGAAGGGCACCGAGACGGCCATCGCCAGCAACGACTACGTCGTGGCCTCGCTGCGCCGGACGATGGAGCGCAAACGCATCACCCCCGGCCCCGACCTCGTCTCACGGCTGATGGCCCACCCCGCCGGGCTCACCGACGACGAGGTGCTGGAACACCTGCGGGTGGTCCTGCTCGCGGCGAACGAGACGACCGTCAACCTGATCGCGGACACCCTGAAGCTCATCCTGACCGACGAGCGGTTCCGCGCCCACCTGTCCGGCGGACACATGACCGTCCCGGACGCCCTGGACCAGGTCCTCTGGGACTCGGCCCCGATGTCGCTCGTCGCGGGCCGCTGGGCCACCGGCGACACGGAGCTCGGCGGCCAGCGGATCAAGGCCGGCGACATGCTGCTGCTGGGCCTCGCCGCCGGGAACGTCGACCCGGTCGTCCGCCCCGACCTGGCCAAGCCGCTGCACGGCAACCGCTCCCACCTGGCGTTCGGCAGCGGCCCGCACGAGTGCCCCGGACAGGACGTCGGCCGGGCCATCGCCGACACCGGGATCGACATCCTGCTGACCCGTCTGCCGGACCTCCAGCTCGCCGTCGACGAGTCCGAGCTGACGTGGACCTCGGCGTGGCTCTCCCGCCATCTGGTCGCGCTGCCCGTGGAGTTCACCCCGCGGACCGACCTGCCCGAGCCGCTGGCCCCCACGCCCGTAACCGCGCCCGTGACGACCGCCACCGCCGCCGGGACCGCCGCCGGGGCTGCGGCACCCACCGGCACGGGGAGCGAAGAGAGCACCGAGAGCACGGACGGCGCGACGGCGGGCGTCCGGGCGCACGCCGGGGTGCCCGTTCAGCCGGCCTCGCCGGCCGGGGACGGGCTGTCACCGGCGTCCACCGCGTCGGCCCCCGTCCCGCGGCAGCGACGCGGTTGGTGGAGCCTCCTGACCGGACTGCTCCGGCGGTGAGGGCGGCGGCCACCGCCACGACTCCTCCCGCGCGACCACTGGTTGTCGCGGCAGGCGGGGCATAACCTCACCCCGAGGGTGCAGGTATCTCTGGAGGGGACGATGACGGTTGCCACTGTCGGGATCCTGGGGTTCGCCCTGGGGTGTCTGGTCGCGGCGGCGGTGCTGCGGAACCAGGCCGTCGGCGCTGCCCGGCGGGCCGCCGAGTCGGCCGCCGCAGCCGCCCGTTCGGCCGCCGAGTCGGCCGCCGCGGCGCAGCAGCCCGCGCCGGTGAAGGGTCGCAGGACCCCGCCGGGCAAGGCGGTGAGCCCGACGACCAGGCCGACCTCCAAGCCCACCTCCAAACGTGCGTCCAAACCCGCGTCCAAACCCGCGCCCGCGAAGGCCCCCAAGCCCGCGCCCGCGCCCGCCTCCGAACCCAGGCCCGCGCGGGCCGGGAGCAGCGAGCCGGCGGCGGAGTCACCGCCCCCCGAGGACTCCCCGGTCACGGACGACGGGCTGCCCCGGCTCGACCGCGTCCCCGTACCGCGGGACAGGCCGGGCCCGGTGCCCCGGCGCCGGGAGGGGGAACGGCACCACTACTCCGGGGTGTGGGACAAGCCGACCGAACGGGAGTTCCCCATCGAGCGGCCCGAACCCGAGGCCGTGACGATCGCCCTGGTCGAGGCCTCCGCCGAGCACGGGCACGTCACCATCACCCCGATGACGCGCACCCCGACCCGGGTGGAGACCCATGCGAACCTGCTGTTCCACTACTCCGCGACCGAGCGCGGCACGGCGCGCACGGTGGTGTCGCGGGACGTCACCCACCTCAAGGTCGAGAGCAGCGGCGACTGCGAGTGGTCCGTCCGGCTGTTCGGGCCCTCCGAGATCGACGAGTTGCTCCGCGAGCGCGACGGCTCCGGCGACGCCGTCCTCATGGTCCGCCCGGACGCCCCCGCCGAGCTCGTCGTCCACGTCAACTCCTCCTCCTGGCAGGTGAGGTTCGTCTGCGGCTGCTGGCGGGCGGACCGGTACGGCACCTGCAAGTGCCCACTTCCGCCGGGCTGGACCAGCAGGGGTTCGACGTTCGCGAGTGCGAGCGGCGAGGCCATGCGGACCGTCGCGGTGCCCCGTCCCGGCCTGCTGGTCCTGAGGACGTCGGAGCCGACCGACCCGTGGCGCCTGCACCTGCGCCCCCGCGGCCCGGAGCAGGAGGACGAGTGAGACCGCACCCGTACCGCGGCGGCCCACGGCGTACCCGCGCGGAGTGCCCGGCGGGAGGCGGGGCCCGAGGTCGGAGTCGCCCGGAGCGCGGGTGCGGTCCGGATCGGGTGCCGGCCCGAGCGGCGTCACCCACCTGGCCTTCGCCCGGCCCCGACCCGGTGGCGGGCGGCGTTCGAGGCGGGTAGGTCGACGGCGGGGCGGTCGACGGCGGGGCAGGCGGTCCGGTGGTCCCGCGCCCGGGACACGCTCCGTGCGCGTCCTTTCACGCCCTGCCCGGCCGGAGCCTCGGTTCCTAGGGTGGGAGCGCATGGCCGTGACGGTCCGTCGCGGCCCGCGCCGACGAAGGGGAACCGCCCGTGCAACGCCGAACCGTCGCCGCCGCCCTCACCGCCGTGCTCGCCCTGGGCACGGCCGGTCTCATCGCGCCCCGGGGCGCAGCCGCCGCCGTCCCCGGAGGCTGCGCCTACACCTCGTCGAGCCACCGCCCGGTGCTCAGCCAGGGCTCGACCGGCGCCGCCGTCAAGCAGGCGCAGTGCCTGACCAACGTCTGGGGCGGCGTCCCGAAGCTGGCGGTGGACGGCATCTTCGGCCCCGCGACCCGCACCAAGATCAAGTGGATCCAGGGCTGTCACGGTCTCGCCAAGGACGGGATCGTCGGCCCGGCCACCTGGAACGCCCTCTACAACCCCGTGCCCGACTGCTACGACCCCTACCCCGGCTGATCCCGCACACCGGGTCGCGGGCCCGGTGCACCGGGCCCGTCACGTGTGCCGGGTCGGTGCACCGGGCCCGTGTCGTTCACCGGGCCGCCGCGTCCATCGCGTCCGCCGTGTCCGCCGAAGGGCGGGCGGCCGTCAGACGTCGCCGCCCGGCTCGGCGAGGTGGGCGTCCATGGTGGCGTTCAGGTCCGCCACGAAGGACTCGAACCGGTCCAGGAGGTCCGGCGGGTACCGGTCCATGGCGGCGCCCATCCGGTGGGCGAGCGGGCCGAAGAACTCGTCGGCCCGGTCCTGGATGTGGTCGCCGCCGCGCAGGGTCACGACGCGCCGGTCGGTGTGTTCCCGGGTGCGGGTGATGTGCCCGGCCGCTTCGAGGCGGTTCAGCAGCGCGGTCGTGGCGCCCGTGGACAGCGAGATGCGCTCGCTCAGGCGGGCCGGCGAGAGCGGGACGCCCCGCTCCTCGGCCGCGGCGATCTCCAGGACCGCGGTCGCGTCGGTGGAGTGCAGGCCCAGCCAGGCGGCGAAGCGCCGGCTCAGCTCCGCGTAGTGGCCGCCGTAGATCCGCAGCCCCTCCATCAGTCGCTCGTGCTGCGCCGCCTTCTCCTCGCGTGCCGGTTCCGCCATCGGCCAGCCACCCTTCCTCTCCCGTCGCGCGGTCCGCGTCGGCGGTCGCTTTGACAACCTACCGCCCCCACTTTACCTTCATCATGGAATTACTTCACCATGGAGGTATCGCGATGCTCGACCCGTCCCCCACCACCCGCGAGGGAACCGGGCCCTACCGGTGGCGGTGGCTGATCCTCGTGGTCATGCTCGTCGCGGAGATCATGGATCTCCTGGACGCCTCGATCGTCAACGTCGCGGGGCCCGCCCTGGAGGAGTCCCTCGGCGCGACCCCCGTCGGCCTGCAGTGGGTGATCGGCGGCTACGCCCTGACCCTGGGGGCCGGGCTGGTCCTCGGCGGCCGGCTCGGCGACCGCTACGGACGCCGCCGGATGTTCCTGCTCGGCCTAGCCGTCTTCACCGCCACCTCGCTGCTCTGCGCACTCGCACCGAACATCGGCTCACTGATCGCCTTCCGCCTGCTCCAGGGCACCGCCGGAGCGCTGCTCCTCCCCCAGGGCCTGGGCCTGCTGCGGGAGAACTTCTCCGGCGCGGAGCTCACCAAGGTCTTCGGGATCTTCGGCCCCGTCCTCGGCCTGGGCGGCATCATCGGCCCCGTCCTGGGCGGCGGGCTCATCGAGAGCGACCTCTTCGGACTGGGCTGGCGGTCGGTCTTCCTCGTCAACCTGCCGATCGGCATCGCCGCCCTGGTCGTCGCGGCCCGGTTCATCCCGACGAAGCCCGGCGACCGGACCCTCGGGGTCGACCTGGTCGGCGCCGGGCTGATCGTCGCGTCCTGCGCCCTGCTGGTCCTGCCGCTCAACCAGGGGCAGGAGGACGGCTGGCCGCTCTGGACCTGGCTGTCGATGGCCGGGTCCGCCCTGGGCTTCGCGCTGTTCGCCCTCCACCAGCGCCGGACGGCCGCCGCCGGCCGCGAGCCGCTGGTGACCCCCGGCCTCCTGCGCAAGCCCGCCTTCACCGTCGGGCTCGGCGGCATCGCCCTGTTCTTCGCCGGGCTCGTCGGCACCCAGCTCGTCCTGACCCTCTACCTCCAGATCGGCCGGCACTTCACCGCCGGGGAGGCCGGTGTCGGCAACCTGCCGCTCGCCCTCGGCACCGCGATCGGCGGCGCGGTCAGCGGAGCGTTCCTCGCCGACAGGATCGGGCGCAAGGTGCTCCAGATCGGCCCGCTCGTCCAGTTCCTCGGCGCGGTCCTGCTCTGGTTCGAGCTCGACGGCCGGGGCACCGACTCCTTCTCCGTCCTGGACATCGCCCCGGGCGTGGTCGTGGCCGGCATCGGATCGGGCATGGTGATCGCCGCCCTGTTCAGCTTCCTCCTCGCCGCCGTCGACGACCACGAGATCGGCTCCGCCTCCGGTGTCCTCTCCGCGGTGCAGTCCGTGGGAGGCTCCGTCGGCGTCGCGGTCTTCGGCTCGGTCTTCTTCGACCGCGCCGGGGAGGGAGACTTCACCGGCGGCTTCCGGAACGCCCTCGTCGTCCAGATGTGCCTGCTGGCCGCGTTCCTCGCCATCACCTTCCTGCTGCCCGCGAAGGGCCGCCCCGAGGACGAGCAGCACGCCGCCCCCGCCTCCCCCGCTCCCGTCGCCGCCGACGTCTGACCGGAGGTCCGGCCCGCCCGGTCCCCCCTGGCCGGAGCGCCGTCGGCGACCACGGTCGCCGACGGCGCCCAGGACCGCGCCGGCGACCGTCCCGGCGAGAGCGCAGAGGAAGGCCAGGCGGGAGGCCCGGGACCAGGTGGCGATCGCCCCGTCGGCCCAGCGCAGGTAGGGCGTCAGCGCGACGACGCCCACCGCCGAGCCGAGGACCAGCACGGCGAGCAGGGTGCGCCGGGGCGGCTGCGGCCCGCGCCACAGCGCGGCCAGCATCGGGAGGAGGAGCAGCGTCAGCACGGCGGCCAACGCCACCCCGGGGACGGCCCACAGGAAACGTCCGCCGCAGAGCCAGGCCGCGAGCCAGAGCCAGCACAGGCAGACGACCTGACGGATCGCCAGCCCGAGCGCCGGGTGGGCGCGACGGCCGCGCGCGGTACCGCTCAGCAGCCGGGCGGCGAGGGCCGCGAGGGCCGCCGCGCATCCGGCGGTCACCGCAACCGGGATGCCCAGGGCCCAGGAGCGCGGTCCTTCGACGTGGACGACGGGCGGGCGGACCGGGTACGCCAGGGACTCCCACCTGTTGTCCTGGTCGCCCCGGATCAGCGCCTGCCCGGGGTAGTTGGCGAGCACCGCCCAGCCACCGTGCACGGTGACGACCACGATCTGGGCGGGGTAGTCGGCCCTGGCCGTCGGCCGCACCGGCGGCTGTGCGCCGGTCGGGTCGACGTCGACGGTCTGTTCCGGCATCGGCGGGTCCGCGGTGGGCGGATCCGGCACCGGCACCTCCGGCATCAGCGACTCCGACGACTCCGACGGGAGCGGCCCCCGCGGCGTCGCGGCCGCGGGCAGCCCGGGCAGGGCCTGAACCAGGACGGACGGCCGCGGAGGTGGGAGACTCCTCCGCACCGACGGGCCGGGGTCGTTGGCGAGCCCCCAGTGGCGACCCCCGTCGGTGCTGACCTCGATCGGCGAGGTGGAGTCGAGCAGCCGGAAGCAGTGCAGGGGGTCGCCGGGCAGGCAGGAGCCGGTGTCCGGGCGCCGGGCCCGATCGCCGGGCCGGGCGGTGGGCTCCCCCTTCAGCAGGGTCCAGGTGGAGCCGCCGTCGCCGGTCGTCCAGAGGTCGCTCCCGACCTCCAGCACCGGCCGGCCCCGATCGTCCCAGAGGAACGGGGTCCGGTCCTGCGTCGGCGAGGTGGCCACCATCGCGGCCACGGCCAGCGGCACACCCACCACCGCCGACCACGGCCGGCGGCGCCGGGGCGCACGCGCCCGGGTCCACAGCCACCAGCTCAGCCCGAGCAGCGGCAGCGCGGCCAGGTCGGCCGGGTCCCCCTCGATCCGGCTCGGCAGCCCGCTCCACGACCAGATGCCGGAGGCGATCTCACCGCCCGGTGGGCCGGACTTGGCGAAGCCGAAGCTCACCGCCGTGACCAGCAGGCCGATCACCGCGGGCCGGTCGCCGCACAGGCGCAGCGGTGCGCGCACCGGCAGCAGGGCCGCGAGCGGGGTCAGCACCAGGGTCACGAGCAGGGCCGTGACCGGGGGCGCGGCGAGCATCCAGGCGAGGTCGCTGGCCTTGCCGGTGAGCAGGGTGTCCGGCCAGATCCGTTTGCCCACATGGTCGTTGACGACCAGCACCAGAACGGCGCCCAGTGTCCCCGGATGCCCCGCCCAGCGCGCGACGGCGCGCACGGCGTCCCGCTCCCCCGATGTCCCCATGCGCCCGAGTGTTCCGCGCCCGGGACACGACCACGCCACGCCGACATCGCGATCCGGACGCGGCCGAACGTTCCGGGGCCTGGATTCCGGAGCCGGGGCCGGGGGGGTGGGACGCGGTGACGTCGGCAGGCCACGTGCGCACCGTTCGCGGCCGGTTTTGGCGGGTCGCCGGGGCGGTCGCCGGGGCTACCGTGGCGGGATGCGGGCGCGACCGGGAAGGACGGCCTGCGCCGCACAGCCGTTGGGAGGACGGATGTCTTCGCCTCGCGGGGCGGGCCGGCCAGGCCGTACCGCCCGTCTCCTGCTCAGCACCCTGGTCGCGGCCGCCACGGCCGTGATCGCCCTGCCCGCGACCTCGGCGCACGCCGCCGGCCGGGTCGTCTACCTCACCTTCGACGACGGACCGGGTCCGTACACACCGCAGGTCCTCTCCGTCCTGGCCCAGTACGGAGCGCGCGCGACCTTCTTCGAGATCGGCCAGAACGTCGCCCGCTACCCGGAGTTGACGCGGCGGGTGGCGTCGCAGGGGCACAGCGTCCAGAACCACAGCTGGTCGCACCCCGATCTCAGGTCGCTCTCCAAGTCCGCGTTCCGGGACCAGGTGACCGCCACCGACGCCCGGATCCGCGCGCAGACCGGCTCGACGCCGGGCTGTCTGCGCCCGCCCTACGGCGGGGTGAACGCGACCGTCCGGTCCAGGGCGGCCGGGCTGGGCAAGACGGTGAGCCTGTGGAGCGTCGACCCGCAGGACTGGGCACTGCCGGGCCGGGCGGCGATCGAGCGGCGGGTGCTCGCCGGGGTCGGCCCGGGATCGGTCGTGCTGCTGCACGACGGTGGCGGCAACCGCGCCCAGACCGTCGCGGCGCTGCCCGGCATCCTGCGCACCCTGAAGGCACGGGGTTACAGCTTCGGCCTCCTGAACTGCCGCTGACCCCCCGCCGGACGGCGGCCGGGCCGCCGGTGGTCCGGGCAGGACGGGCCGCCGCCCGTCCTGCCCGGCCGCACCGGGCCACCGCGCGTGGCGGTGGCCCGGTCCCGGTGACTCCGGCGCACCGGCCGCCGGGTCCCGGCGGTGTCTGCGGTCCCGACGGCCTCAGCGGTGCCGGCGGCGTCAGCGCACCGGCTGCGGGGCGCGCTGCGCCCGGACCGCCCGGGTCTCCGACGCCGAGGCCGCGCCCAGGCCCGCCCCCCGGGTCTCCTCGGCCCACAGCACGCAGACCAGCAGGCCGACCGCGGTGACGCCGGCCGCGATCAGCATGGTCGGCCCGGTGCCGAGTCCGGTCAGCGACAGCGGCAGCAGGTAGGTGCCGACGGCCGCGCCGATCCGGCTCACGGAGGTCGCGACGCCGACGGCGGTCGCCCGGATCTCGGTCGGGAAGAGTTCGTTGGGGTAGGTCCAGTCGAGCACGTTGGGCCCGCCGCACAGGAAGGCGTACGCACACAGGGCGACGACCGCGACGGCGGCCGGGGCGGCCGGCCACAGGCCCAGCAGGGCCAGCGGGACGATCATCAGGGCGAACGACCAGATGATCACCGGACGGCGGCCCCAGGTGTCGATCAGGCGCAGCGCCGGGTAGCAGCCCAGCAGGAACACCAGGCTCACCAGGCCGGTGCCGAGCGTCTCCAGCACCGTCCCGCCCGGCATGCCGAACGCCGCGAGGATCTGCGGCCCGAAGGTGAGCATCGCGAAGAGCGGTGCGACCTGGCAGAGGAAGAACAGCCCGCAGAACAGGGCCCGGCGCCGGTACGGCGGGGTCATCAGCAGGCGCAGTCCGGTGGCACGGCCGGGCTCGGCCGGCTCGGGCATCAGCTCGCGCCCGTCCACCCGGACGCCGAGGTGCTTCTCGACGACACGGACCGCCTCGCCGACCCGCCCGTTGGCGGCGAGCCAGCGCGGGGACTCCGGCGAGCCCCGGCGGATCACCAGGAACACCACGCACAGCACGGCCGAGCTGGCCAGCATCCACCGCCAGCTGCCCGGCCCCCCGATCCGCAGGAACAGGTAGCCCGTCAGGTAGGCGAGCACCGAGCCGGCGTACCAGGCGACGATCTGCTGGCCGAGCAGACGTCCACGCTGCTTGGCGGGCAGCCACTCGGCCAGCAGCGAGGTCGCGATCGGGTAGTCGGCGGCCACCGCCATGCCGAGCACGAAGCGCAGCAGGGTGATCGCCCAGACGGCGTCGACCCAGAAGGACAGGACCGAGCAGGCGATCATCACGAGCAGGTCGGCGGTGTACATCACCTCCCGGCCGATCCGGTCGGTCAGCACGCCGAAGAGCGCGCCGCCGACGAACATGCCGATCAGGGCCGCGGCTCCGATCAGGCTGACGTCGGTGGCGGAGAGCCCGAGCTCGGGGCGCATGCCGATGAGGGCGACGCCGACGATGCTCAGGATGTACCCGTCGAGCAGGGGTCCGCCGGAGCAGGCGAGGGCGAGCCTGCGGTGGAAGGCGGTATACGGGGCGTTGTCGATGGTGCGTGACATGGAAGTCGGGTCCTCCGGAGCGGACGGCGGTGCTCCCGCACCCCGTACGCCGGCGTAGACGACGGATAGGCGGGCCGCCCCCCGGGGGGAACGGCCCGCTCGCCCGGAAACCGACCGGGCGACCGTCCACAGTTGCCCGCCTTTCCGACCCGGCCGCGGGGGCGAAGGTCAGCACGGGAGAGGACGGAGGTCCCGAATCGGACGGGCCCTCGGCCCCTGCCGGAACGGCGCCCGCCCAGTCGTGACGGGCCGTCCGGGGGTGTCCGCACCCTCCGGGCCGCGCCGTGTGACCCTCGACACCCCGTCGGCTCCCCCGGCCGGGCGGTCCGGCGGCCCCGAGAGCGGCGGTTTACTCCCGGCGGGACGGGTCAGACGGATCCCATGAGCGACCGACCCCGCCGTCCCGGCGTCTTCGACCACCACGGGAGCTGGCAGACCCGCGCGGCCTGCCGGCACGCCGACAGCCGACTCTTCTTCCACCCCAACGGCGAACGCGGTCAGGCCCACGAGGACCGCGACCGGGAGGCCAAACGCGTCTGCGCCCACTGCCCCGTCAGCCGGGCCTGCCTGGAGTACGCCCTGCTGGCCGAGGAGGTCTACGGCATCTGGGGCGGGCTGACCGAGGCCGAACGCGCCGAACTCGTCCGGCCCTCCCGCCGCAGGACCGCCCGCCGAACGGCCACCCACGACAGGGCCTCCTCGCGCGGTTCCCACGACGCGGCGTAGCGGACGCCGCTTCCGCGGGCAGGCACCGCGGCGCGCGCCGTCGGCGTCCCGTGCGGCGCCGGGCACACCGGGCACCGCCGCCGCGTCGGGGGCGCCTCCCCGCGCACCCCCTCCCTCTTCACAAAATCATCACGCGACCGGGGGACATCACCCCGCCGGTCCCGGGTAGAGCCGTCCTCGTCATCGCGGAACCGATGAAAGGACCGACATGGCTGCGCCCAGTGATGCTCTCCTCGCCCCCGCCCCGGCGGCCGTCCCCGGCCGGGCCGGACGAAGGGGTGCCTCCCCCGTCACCGCCCTGCCCGCGCCGACGGCCGTCCGGCCGCTCCAGGACGAACGGCCGGCGCCGTACGTGCTGCCCGATGTACCGGACCCGTCCGAGGTCGCCCCCGCCGACGCCCGCGAGCTGACCCGGGACCTGCTCCTGCGGCTCCGGGACCTGGAGGAGGGCACGCCCGAGTACTCGTACGTCCGGGGCACGCTGATCGAGCTCAACACCTCGCTCGTGCGGTACGCCATGCGCCGCTTCGCCTCCGGCCGCGAGCCGCAGGAGGACCTCCTCCAGGTCGGCACCATCGGTCTGATCAAGGCGATCGACCGTTTCGACCACAGCCACGGCGTGGAGTTCACCACCTTCGCGATGCCCACCATCCTCGGTGAGATCCGCCGGCACTTCCGCGACACCACCTGGGCGGTGCACGTCCCGCGCAGGCTCCAGGAGCTGCGGCTGGCGCTGGCCAAGGCCCAGGAACGGCTCGCCCAGGGCCTCGACCGCGCGCCGACGGTGGCGGAGCTCGCGGAGGACCTCGGCCTCACGCAGGAAGAGATCATCGAGGGGCTCACCGCAGCCAACGGTCACTCCGCCGGGTCGCTGGACTCCTCGGCCGACCCCGACGCCGCGGACTCCCCGCTGCGGCGCCTCGGCGGCGTGGACGGCCGGCTGGAACTGGTCGAGAGCCTGGTCGCGCTGAAGCCGCTGATCGCCGAACTGCCCGAACGCGACCGGCTGATCCTCTCGATGCGCTTCACCGAGGAACTCACCCAGTCCCAGATCGGCGCCCGCCTCGGCGTCTCCCAGATGCACGTCTCCCGCCTGCTCAGCCGAATCCTGAAGCGGCTCCGGGACGGCCTGGACGAGTCCTGAGACGGCCCGAGTCCCCGCCCGTCGCCGAGGCCGGGACCGCGCATCCCCCTGCGCCCCTGGCTGTACGGCCTCTCATCGGCGTAAGGTCACCGAGAGCATCCGGAGAGAAGGGCACGTACCATGCCAGCCCAGGACGACCAGTATCCGGTGGCCGCCCCGGCGGCCACCGTGCCCACCGCACCGGGCGTAGAGGTTCGCCTCGCCGGCACGGAGTCGGCCGTCTGCGCACTGAGCGGCGACCTCGACATCGACAGCCTCGCCCCGGCCGAGCAGGCCCTCACCGAGCTGGTGGCCCAGCGCCCCCGGCGGATGGTCGTGGACCTGCGCGAGGTCGGCTTCTGCGACTCCTCGGGGCTCAACCTGCTGCTGAGGGCGCGGCTCGCCGCCGGCAACGCGGACGTCGAGTTCCGGCTCGCCGCGCCGTCCCCGCAGGTCGCCCGGCTCCTGGAGATCACCGGAGCCGAAGCGGTCTTCTCCATCCACGAGACCGTGCCCGCCGCGCTTGCCTCGTGAGGCGCGGCCGGGCACCCTCCGTGCCCGCCGGGCCCCAGTGGCCCGGCATCCACCCCCAGGCGCAGGAATGACTCCGATGCCCCGGGGCAACCGATCAGACGACCTCTCATCACCCGTGCGAGGAAGGGGTGAGCGACCCATGGCGACGAGCCGCGGCGCGCTCGACGGCAGCCGGTCCGGGAGCGGCCGCCCGGCGAGCGGGCAGCGCCGGCGGCTTCGGCTGGCCGGGCTTCCCAAACCGGTCGCCCGCTCCCGGGCGTTCACCGGCGAAGCACTGGCCGACTGGTCCTGGCTACGGCCCGAGGACGGCGTGGACCCCGACGTGGTCGACGACGTCGTCCTGCTCGTCGCCGAGCTGGTGGCCAACGCGATGATGCACGGCGGGGGCCCGCTGGAGCTGGTGCTCGACGCCACCGAGGCGCGTCTGCGGATCGAGGTCAGCGACGGGTCCTCGACCCTGCCGGAGCTCCGGCTGCCGCACCGGCCCGGAGTGCCCGGCGGGCACGGCCTGTTCATCGTCCAGCGGGCGGCCGACCGCTGGGGCGCCGCGCTGCACGAGAGCGGCAAGGCGGTCTGGGCCGAGATCGACAGCCACCGGCTGGTGCCCGTACAGGGCTGACCGGCCGCCGGGGCGCCACCCGGACCGGGCGCGCCGTGGTCCGCGTCCGGGGCCGGACGCGGACCACGGCGCGGCTGGGGTCAGCTCCAGGGGTTGGCGGGCTGGTCGTTGATGGCGGTCCAGAAACGGGTGTTGTTCGGGATGTCACCGTAGGCCCAGAAGGTCCAGCCACCGGTCTGGGCGAGGTCCGGACCGTAGTGGCCGTCGTGGAACTCGGCCTCGCGCCACCCGGCACCGAACGTGGCCTGGCAGACACTGTCGGCCGCGCCGCGGCTGTTGAGGCGGCTGCCCTTCACCGGGCGGCTGAGCGCCACGGTGCCCTGGGCCCAGCCGTCGTAGAAGCCGATGCTGATGCCGGCCGGGGCCGGGCTGCCGTCCACGTTGAGGCAGAGCACGGGCAGCGAGACCGACGGCGCGGTGTCGCCGTAGTAGGCGTTGCTCGACGTGCCGCCGGGGCCCCCGACGTGGACGGTGTCGTCCGGCCCGTACCCGAGGACCTCCCAGGTCATCCCGTAGTGCGTGGCCGGCCCCGGGGCGGCGTTGGCCGGAACGGCGGTCAGCGGGACCACGACGGCCGCGGTGAGGGCCACCGCGGCAGCGGCGAGGCGCTTGGTGAAGGTCATGGCTGTGTCTCCAGAGATCGCAGGCAAGTAGTGGGAACGCCCCCGGCCTTTCATCGGCCCGGTGCGGGTTCGACCCTCTCAATCGACGGCACCGATCTGGCATGATCTGGTCATCAGATCGTCACCAAACGCGACGGCCTGACAGCGGTGTGCAGCGCCCTGGGGAGGGGAACGCATGGAGTTCGCGATTCTGGGACCGCTGGAGGTGCGGACCGGCACGGCCGGCAGGGTCCGGCTGGGGGGCGACCGGCAGGAGCGGCTGCTCGCGGCCCTGCTGCTGAACGCCGACGGCTCCGTCCCGGTGGCGCGGCTGGTCGACGCCGTCTGGGACGACCGGCCGCCGGCCACCGCCGACCGCCAGGTCCGCAACCTCGCCGGGATGCTCCGCCGGCTCTTCGACCGGGCCGACCCCGGTGGCCCGGCCGTGCTGCTCACCGACGGCCACGGGTACCGGATCTCACTGGACGGCCACCGGCTGGACGCCCGGACCTTCGCCGACCGGATCGCCCGGGCTCGCGCCACCGCCGCAGACGGCGAACCGGCCGCCGCGGCCACGGGCCTGCGGGAGGCGCTCGCCCTGTGGCGCGGCCCCGTCCTGGACGGGCTCCCCGGACAACTGCTGGCGGCGGGCTCCGTCGCGCTGGACGAGCTGCGGCTGACCGCCTGGGAGGACTGTCTCGACCTGGAGGCCGCCCTGGGCCGGCACCGGGCCACAGTGCCGGAACTCACCGCGCTGGTGGCCGACCACCCGCTCCGGGAACGGTTCGTCGGGCAGTTGATGCGGGCCCTGCACCGCTCCGGCCGCACTGCCGACGCCCTCGCGGTCCACCGGCGGTTCGCCGGACGGCTCGCGGAGGAGCTGGGACTCGATCCGAGCAGCGAACTCCAGCTGCTTCATCTGGAGTTGCTCACCACCGGACCGGGCCGTCCGGACGGGCCGCGCCCGGACGGCGGCGGGGCCCGAGGGATCCGCGGCGAGCGGACGGACGACGGGGCGGGCGCCAGAACGACGGGCGCCAGAACGGCCGGTGGCAGCGGAACGGGTGGCAGCCGGACGAGCGGGCACCGGCCCGCCGAGCGCGGGACGGGCGGGCGCGAGCGCCACCCGGAAGCGACCGGGCAGGAGGCACCCGGCCGGTCGACGGCCCGGCAGGAGCGGACGGAGCCGGAGCGTGCGGGGCCGGCGCGGACGGGGCGGGGCGGGGCGGGACGCGGCAGCGCCACGGCGGTGGGCACCGGCCGGGACGGCCCCGGACACGCCGGGCCGGAGAGACCAGCCGGGTCCGTGCCGCGGCCGGCCCAACTGCCACCGCCGTCGGCCACGTTCACGGGCCGTGAGACGGAGCTGGCGACGCTGGACGGGATCGCGGGGCTCGACCGCCCCCCGGCCCCGGACGGGCCCGCCGGGCCGGGCCCGGCCCGCAGGGCGAGGGCGGCCCCGATCTGTGCGGTCTCCGGCAGCGCCGGCGTCGGCAAGAGCACCCTCGTCGTCCACTGGGCCCACCGGATGCGCGACCACTTCCCCGACGGCCAGCTCTACGCCGACCTGCACGGCTTCTCCCCGGGCCCGCCGCTCTCACCCCACGCCGTCCTGGCCCGCTTCCTGCGCGCCCTCGGCACCTCCGGCGAGCACGTCCCCACCGCCCCCGAGGAGGCCGCCGCCCTCTACCGCACCCTCCTCGCCGACCAGCGGATCCTCGTCGTCCTCGACAACGCCCACAGCGCCGAACAGGTCCGCCCCCTGCTCCCCGGCGCCCCCCAGTGCCTGACCCTGGTCACCAGCCGCACCCGCCTCGCCGGCCTCACCGCCCGCGACGGCGCCCGGCCCCTCGCCCTCGGCCTGATGCCCGCCCCCGACGCCCTCGCCCTCCTGCACCGCGTCATCGGCGACGACCGCACCCGCACCGAACCCGCGGCCGCGACCGAACTCGCCACCGCCTGCGGCCACCTCCCCCTCGCCCTCGCGATCACCGCCGCCCGCCTCGCCGAACGCCCCCACCGCACCCTCACCGACCACGTCACGGAACTGCGCGACACCGAGAACCGCCTCACCGCGCTCCAGATCGACGGCGACACCACCTCCGCCGTCCGCACCGCGCTCGGCCTCTCGTACCACGCCCTGCCCACCCCCGCCCGCACCCTCTTCCGGCACCTCGCCCTCGCCCCCACCCCCACCTTCAGCACCGCCGCGGCCGCCGCGCTGCACGGACACCCCATCCACGCCGTCCGCCCGCTCCTCGACCAGCTCGCCACCGCCCACCTCCTCACCCACGAGAACCCCGACCACTACCGCATGCACGACCTGCTCCGCCTCTACGCCACCGAACGCGCCACCGCCGAAACCGGCCCCGCCGCCCGCACCGCCGCCCGCGAACGCCTCTGTACCTGGTACCTCCACCACGCCGACGCCGCCGCCCGCCTCCTCACCCCCCACCGCCGCCGGCTCCCCCTCACCACCCCCGGCGCCTGGTACGAGTCCCCGGCCTTCACCACCGCCACCCAGGCCCGGCAGTGGTGCGAGAGCGAACACACCCACCTGCTCGACACCGTCCGCACCGCCGCCCGGCACGGCCTCGACGACGTGGCCTGGCGGCTACCGGCCGCCCTGTGGGGCTACTACTTCCTCAGCCCCCACCTCGACGACTGGGAGGAAGCGGCCCGCCTCGCCGTCGCCGCCGCCCACCGCGCCGGTGACCCCCACGGCGAGGGCCGCACCAGGAACGACCTCGCCACCGCCCTCACCGCGCTCGGCCGCCATGACGACTCCCTCACCGAGCTCCGCCGGGCCCGCGCCCTCCTCGCCTCCGTCGGCGACCGGGTCGGTGAAGCCCTCGTCATCGGCAACCTCGGCGACCACAGCCTCCACACCGGCGCCTACGGGCAGGCCCGCGTGTACCTCCAGGGAGCGCTCGCCCTGCTGCGGGCGCAGCCGGCGGACCGCCGGGACGACTGGGCGATCGGGGCCTGCGAGACCAACGTCGGCGTGAGCGCGATGCGGGCCGGCCGCACCGGGGAGGCGGACGAGTACCTGCACCGGGCGCTCGACCGCCACCGCTCGACCGGGAACCCCGTCCTGGAGAGCATCACCCTGTTCCACCTGGGCGACCACCACCGCCGTCTGGACCGGCCCGAGCAGGCCGCCGAGCGTCTCCACCAGGCGCTGGCCGTGATCGACGGCAGCACCGGGAACCCGCGGCTGCGCGCCGAGGTGCTGGCGGCACTGGCCGATCTGGGGGAACGGGCGGGCCGCGGCGAGCGGGCCGACCACGGCACGTCGACCGGCCTGCGGCGCACGGGCTGACCGTCCGGGCCGCGCCGTCCGCCGCACCGACCACGCGGACCGGCCGGCTCGGGGCCGGTTGTCGCCCGGGCGGGTGGTCGGGACGCCGGCACGGCAGGGCGGGGGCGGTGCGGGGGGCCGGGCGTGCTCGGATGGCGGAGAGTCCGGCCGGGGCCGGCACGGCGGGCCGTCGCCCCCAGGGGCTGCGGGCGTGCTGGCGGTCGAGGGGCTCCGGCGGGCCCGGGCGACCGGCCGAGGGCGAGGAGGGGACGATGCGGCGCACCGCGATGGCGGCCGTGGTGTCGGCGGCGGTGCTGGCGATCGCGGCGGTCGGACCGGCCGGGCCGCCGGTCGACGACGGGGCGGGCGCGGCGGCCGGGCAGCGGGCGCCGTCGTGGTCCGGGGACTTCGGCGGGCGCGGCGGGTTCGACGACTTCGACGACCTGGGCGGCCTCGGCGACCTCGCCGGAACCGCCGGAACCGCCGGAACCGCCGGATCCGCGGGGGCCGACGCCCTCGGCGGCTTCGGCCGGCCCGGCGACCCGGCCGGGACCGGTGGCGGACGCCTGCGGGTGCTCGCCGGGGTCCTGCGGCAGGACCGGCCCGGCAGCGGCTGGTACCTGGTCGGCGGGGCGCACCTGGCGCTCGGCCTCCAGGTCGTCTCCGCCGACCACGAGCAGATCGTGCTGCGCTTCCCACCCGCCCGCCGGGTGGTGTCCGTGCTCTGCGGGCCCGACGAGACGTACGCGCCGCAGGGATTCACCTGCGGCGCGTCCGTCTCGCTCGACCGGGTCACCGTCCGCCTCGGCCGCAACGGGCGGCCCGCCGACCCGGCCGTCACCAGTGCCGGCGAGTACGCCAACTTCTGGTTGCTCGGACTCGTCGAGCGGCGCTGACGGCCGGGGCGGTATCCGGAGCTGGGGCGGTACTCGGGAGCCGGGGCGGTCCCGGCGGCCGGGTCAGCGCTCGGCCGGTGCCGTCCAGGACGGCTCCGCGGCCGGTGCCCAGGCCCGGTCGTCGCCCGGGCCCTGTTCCGTCGCCTCCCACGAGCGCTCCGTGTCGGGGCGCGGACGGCCCCGTCGGCCGCCGGGGCGCACCGGCCACCAGAGTCCGCGGCCGAGCAGGACCGCCAGCGCGGGCACCAGGACGACGGAGAGCAGGAACGCGGAGAGCAGGATGCCGAGCGCCGTCGCGAAGCCGACCTGCTGGGTGGACGGCTGCGGGGTGACCGCCAGGCCGGCGAACGACCCGGCCAGTACCAGGCCCGCCGTCGCGATGGCCGGCGTGGTGTGCCGGACGGCCCTGGCGACCGCGGCCCGGGCGGGCCCGGGGCGCTCCATCTCCTCCCGGATCCGGTCGCTGATCAGGATGTTGTAGTCGGTGCCCAGCGCGACGACGAAGAGGAACAGCACCAGCGGGAGGGTGAAGTTGACGCCCGGCTTGTCCAGCGCGTGCTGGAACACCAGCGCGGACGCACCGAGGGTGGCCGCGAAGCCGAGGCCCACGGAGAGCAGCAGGACGACCGGCGCGAGCAGGCTGCGCAGCAGGACGAGCAGGATCAGCCCGATCAGACCGGCGGCGACCGGGAAGACCAACCGGAGGTCGTGGTCGACGGCGGTCGAGACGTCGGCGAAGACCGCCGGGGTGCCGCCGACGTGCGCCGCCAGCCCGTTCGGGGTGTTCGCCGCGACCGCCGCGCGGACCGGTCCGGAGACGAGGTCGCGCGCCGCGCCGGACTGCGGGTCGGCGGTCAGGAAGAGGTCGATCCGGACGGCCCGGCGGCTCTCGCTCAGTACCGGCGTGCCCGCCTGGCCGACGCCCTCGACCCGGGCGAGCGCCTTGGCCAGGCCGTCGACCGCGCCGACGGTGAGCGGACCGCCGTCCCGCGCCTCGACGAGGACGGTGGTCGGGTCGGACACCCCGGCGGGCAGGGCGCGGGAGATCTCGGCGGCGGTGCTCTGGGCGGCGGTCCGCGGGCCGCCGCCGAAGCCGTAGTCCATCCGGATCCCGATCAGACCGGCGGCCAGCGCACCCATCAGGGCGACCGAGCCGACGACCATGGTCAGCGGGCGGCGGGCCACGAGGTCCCCGAACCGGGCGGACGCGCCCGCGGCGGGTTCACGGCGCAGGGAGCGCGAAGGCCAGAACAGGGCCCGTCCGGTGGCCGCCAGCACGGCCGGCATCAGGGTGAGGCCGGCCAGCAGCATGACCAGGACCGAGACGGCGACGGCCGGGCCGAGCACCCGGAACTGCCCGAAGCTCGCGATCCCGAGGGTGGCGAAGGCGGCGACGATGGTCAGCGCGGCCGACGTGATCGCGGTGCCGACCCGGGCGCCGACCTCGGCCGCGACGGCGCGGTGGTGGCGGTCCGGGCGGGCTCGCAACTCCTCGCGGAAGCGGAACATCAGGAAGAGGAAGTAGTCGATCCCGATCCCGAGCAGCACCACCGCGATCAGGCTCGGCACGGAGGGGTCGAGCTTGATGTCGGCCAGCAGCGCGGTGCCGACGACCGCGCCGCTCGCCACCCCGCCGATCAGGGCCACCGAGACCAGCGGCACGAGGGCCGCCATGACGCTGCGGAACACCAGCACGTTGAGCAGCATGATCAGCACGACCGAGCCGATCGAGGCGATCTTGCCGAGCGTCTCGCTGTCGTCGGCGGAGTCGATCTGCTCGGCCAGGGCGCCGGTGAAGCCGGTCCGCAGGCCGGCGTCGGCGAACTGGGCCCGGGCGCCGTCCCGGAACGCCCGGTAGGTGCCGTGCAGTCCCGGGTCCGCCGAGTTCCCGGTGAGGCTGGCGGTGAGCAGCTCGAAGGTCCGGTCCGGCGCGACCATGGCCGGGGCGACCTGGGGGACCTGCGAGTAGTCCTTCCGCAGCAGGGCCGGGGCGTCGTCGGTCACGGGCATCGTGACCTTCGACCGGCCGAGCTTCTCGGCCACCCCGGCGACGCGCTGCCGGTCCGCGTCGGTGAGCGCCGCGCCGTCGGCCCGCGCGACCAGGACGGTGACCGGGTTGGCGTCGGCCTTGGCCCCGAAGTGTTCCTGGGCGATCGTCGTGGCGGCGGCCGAGTCGTAGCTCCTGGGCAGGAAGTCGGCCGTCTGGGTCTGGGTCACCCGGAAGATCAGGGCCTGGCTGAGAACGGTCAGGAGCATTCCCAGGACCGCCCAGACGGCGATGACCTTCCACGGATTCCTGGTGGAGAATCCGGTCAGGGCGCGGATCACGATGTCCTCCGGCTGTGGTGCGACTGCCGGGGTCTCCCGGCAGATCTCAAGCTCATCAGCCCGCATCCGCCGTTTCCTCCGAGCCCAGGACGAGAACGCCACCGGGACCGCGGTCTCCCGCCCCCTCCCCGACCGGGACCGTGGTCCCGGTCGGGGAGGGGGCGGGAGACCGGGACCGGCACCCTGACGACACCTCACCGGTACCCGTGGTCACGGGGCCCGGACCGGAGCGGGTACGGTCTGACCGGAATGCGGGAACGTGTCACGTCCCCGCCGCAGGGCGGGGCGGACCGGACGCGCCGGTCGAGGGAGAGGAACTGCTCGGATGACGGCACCACCGGAGCCGATCAAGGTGCTGATCGCGGACGACCAGCCACTGGTACGTCGCGGACTGGCCCTGATCCTGTCCCCCGACCCGGGGTTCGACGTGGTCGCCGAGGCGGAGAACGGCGAGCAGGCGGTCGCCCTCGCGCACCGGCACCGGCCGCACGTCGTGGTGATGGACATCCGGATGCCGGTCCTCGACGGCGTCGCGGCGACCGAGCGGCTGTCCCGCGAGCTGCCCGAGTGCCGGGTGCTCGCGCTGAGCACCTTCGACATGGACGAGTACGTGGTCGCCGCCCTGCGCGCGGGGGCCTGCGGGTTCCTGCCCAAGGACATCTCCCCGGAGGAACTGCTCTCGGCGGTCCGTACCGTCCACACGGGCGAGGCGGCGGTGGCCCCACGCCTGCTCACCCGTCTGATCTCCTCCTACGTCACCTCGGCCCGGCCGCCGCAGCCGGCGGCACCGGCCACCGGCCTGGGCGAGCTGACGCCGCGCGAGGTCGAGGTGTGGCGCCTGCTGGCCACCGGGCTCGACAACACGGAGATCGCGGGGGCGATGGAGATCAGCGTCTCCACGGTCAAGAACTACATCACCAGCATCTTCGGCAAGCTCAGCGTCCGCGACCGCGCCCAGGCGGTGATCGCGGCCTACGAGTCCGGCCTGGTCGAGGCCCGGCCGGCGGGCTGACCCGGGGGCGGGCCGGTGACCGGCCCGCCCCCACCCCGCCGGGGGTCAGCGGCAGAAGGCCGCGTCCACGGCGTCCGCCATGTGCCGCACCGTCGCCTCGTTGTCCGGGACGGCGGTCACGGTGATGTTGACGGCGCGCCCGTCCTCGGTGACGCCGCCCCGCGACCGGAACGCCTGGGTGGTGCCGCCGTGGCCCCAGTACACGCCGCCGCACGAGAGCGGCCTGCTCTGCAGGCCCAGCCCGTAGCGGATGCCGGGGCCCAGCTCCTCGGCCGGCACGGTGGTGCGCATCTCGGCGAGCTGCGCCGGCGGCAGCAGCCGCCCGTCGAGCAGGGCCGTGTAGAAGCGGTTGAGGTCGGTGTCGGTCGAGACGACCGCGCCCGCCGCCCAGGCCACCGACGAGTCCATGTCGGTGAACTCCCGCAGCGGCCCGCCCGGTTCGCTCCGGACGTAGCCCTTGGGGTGGCGCTCGTGGATGGCGAGGTCCCCTGGGGCGGGGAAGTAGGTGTGGCGCAGCCCGATCCGGTCGATCACCCGCCGGGTGATCTCCTCACCGACGGGCCGGCCGGTGACCTTCTGGACGATCAGGCCGGCCACCAGGTAGTTGGTGTTGTTGTACTCCCACTTCGTGCCCGCCGGGAAGCGGGCCTTGCGGGCCAGCGCCATGTCGATCAGTTCGCGGGGCTCGAAGTAGCGGTACCGCACCGCGGTGAGGTCGGCCAGCGCCGGGTCCTCCAGGTACTCGGGCAGGCCGCTGGTGTGCTGGAGCAGCTGCCGGACGGTGACGGTCCGTCCGTCGAACCCGTCACCGCGCAGCAGGCCCGGCAGGTAGGTGGCGACCGGGGCGTCCAGGCGGACCTTCCCCTCGGCGACCAGCTGCAGCACGGCGACGGCGGTGAACGCCTTGGTGTTGCTGCCGATCCGGACCTGCCCGCCGACGGGCACGGCGGCGCCGGTCGCGAGGTCCCCGACGCCGGCGGTGTAGGTGCGGGTCCGGCCGTCGCGGCCCCGTACGGCGGCCAGGGCGGCCGGCAGGCCGTCGTCGCGCACCAGCGCGTCGAGGCTCCGCCGGACGGAGTCGGGCCCGGCAGCGGCGGGTGCCGGGTCGGGTTCGGAGGCGAGGGCGGCGGGCGCACCGGCCGCCGTCAGGCCGGCGACCACGGCCGCGGCCAGTGCGGCGGCCACCGCGGCTCGGCGACGGCCCGTCCCGGTCCGGCGCGTTGCGTGTTCGGTCATGAAGCGACTCCCCTGGTGGAAGGCGCCGGGAGCTCCCGGCGCCTTCCAGAGGACCATGCGGGAGCAGGGCGGTTCGTCCGCGTCCGGAAGGAGAGCCGAGGCAGGAGCGTGCTCCGGGAGGGGCCACCGCTTGGGACCGTGCTCCCGGGGACAGGCCGGGCCGGGTCCGGTCGGGTCGGGCCGCCGTGCGTGGCCTGCCGTGCGCGCCTACGACTGGTCCCAGACGTCGACGGTCAGCGTCCGGTCGGCCGGGCAGGCGGCGATCAGGTCGGGGTGCAGCTCGTGGCTCCACACCCGGACGTCGGGCCGGGCGCCGGGGATCGCGTCGCCGTCGAACAGCGGCAGTACCTCGCCCGCGCGGACGGTGAAGCGGTTGGGGTAGCCGTCGAAGGACAGCTGCTCGGCCTTCCCGCTCGCGGCGAGCTCCATGATCCAGTCCGCCCCGAAGAGCCCGGTCTCCCATGTGGCGAGGACCACACGACTGCCCGCGCCGTCCACGGTCTCGTCGGCCTGCGGGCCCGGTGCCGACACGATGATGAACCAGCCGAGCATGCGACACGCTCCCCTTCGGTCCGCTGCGGATCGGTCGAGAGCCTACGCGGGTCAGGCCGGCGGCACACCGCTTCGGCGAACCTCCCCGGGTAGGGCCCGCGAACGTGCGGCGGGGCCGGAGGAGGCCGCCGGCGGTGCGAGCCCTGCGGGCGGACCGGCCCGGCCCCGGTCACGGCCGGCCCGGTCCGGCCCGGGGCTGGAGGTCAGGGCCGGGGCAGGAGGTCAGGGCCAGGAGGTCAGGGCTTGAGGATCAGCCGGATCGGGTCGCCCTTCTTCTGCTCCAGCGCCTCCACCGCGTGGGCGGCGTCGGCCAGCGAGAAGGTGCCGCTGACGGACCGGGAGAACTCCAGCCGGCCGCCGCGCACCAGGTCGACGAGGTCGATGACGTCCTGCGGTCCGGAGCCGTAGTGGCCCCGGATCTGCTGGCGCAGGTAGCTGACGAGGGTGCCGTTGGTGACGGTCAGCGGCTTGTCGGTCAGACCGACCAGCACCAGGCGGCCGTGCTCCCCGAGCGAGGCCATCGCCTGCTCGCGCACCGGCGCGACGCCGGCGAAGTCGAACGCGGCGGCCAGCGGGCGGCCCCGGGTGGCGGCACGCAGGCGGTCGGCGAACGCGGGGTCGGCGGGGTCGAGGGCGGCGTCCGCGCCGAAGGCCAGTGCGCGTTCGCGGGCCGCGGGCAGCGGGTCGACGGCCACGATCGGGTAGGCACCGACGGCGCGGAGCAGCTGGACGCCGTGGGCACCGAGGCCGCCCACGCCCCAGACGCCGACGGCCTCGGCCGGGCGGACCGCGCCGGTGGACGTGATGGCCGCCCACGGGGTGGAGACCGCGTCCGGGACGAAGCAGGCCTGCTCGAAGGGCAGGTCGTCGGGGATGGGCACCAGGGTGGTGGCGGTGGCGAGCGCGAACTCGGCCCAGCCGCCGTCGTAGTCCACGCCGCGGGTGTAGACGACGCCGTCGCGGGTCTCGCCGGCCTGGAGCAGCACGCGGTCGCCGACCGCGGCGGTGGTGACGCCCGCACCGAGGGTGTGCACGGTACCGGCGACCTCGTGACCGAGGGTGACGGTGTCGCCCTGGAGGAAGAGCGGCTTGAGCATGCCCTGGATCAGGTGGACGTCGGACAGGCAGACACCGGCGGCCTCGACCTTGATCAGGACCTCGCCCGGGCCGGGCGAGGGCACGGGCACCTCCTGGACGGCGAAGGCTCCCTTCGCGACGTCGAGCCGGCCGGCGAGCATCGTGGCGGTCATTCCGGTTCCCTTCCACAGGGGGCGGCGGTCGGTGGGCGCGCCGCTCCGCACTTACTTGTTGTTCGACAAGCAAGTTGCACTCTACCATGGTGGTATGCCTACGCACGAAGCCCCGGACCCGTCCGCCCGGCCGCCCCGCCCCTCCCGGCCCTCGTCCGGCGGATCCGGCGAGCCGCCCCGTCGGACCCAGGCCGAGCGCCGCGCCCGGGCCGAGGCCGCACTGCTCGCCGCCGCCGCCCGGCTGGTCGCCGAACACGGCAGCGCCGGGGTGACCCTCGCCCGGGTCGGCGAGGAGGCCGGGTTCAGCCGCGGCCTCGCCACCCACTACTTCGGCTCCAGGGCCGCACTGCTGACCCGGCTCCAGGAGGAGGCGCTCTCCGAGGCGATGGCGGCAGCGGCACCCGAGCGCAGCGGCTCCGACCCCGTCGAGGAGCTCTGCCGGTTCGCCCGGGCCTGCCTGGACGGGGTGCGACGGCCGACCGACCTGGGGCGGGCGTTCGTCGTCCTGGGCGCCGAGGCCCTCGCCGGATCGTCCGAACTCACCGACGCCGTCGCACGGTTGGACGCCCGGATGCGCGGCTGGGTGGCCGGCGTGGTCCGCCAGGGCGCGGCCGACGGGCAGGTCCGGGCCGGCGTGGACCCGGACGCCTACGCGGTGGCGCTGGTCGGCCTGCTCAAAGGGCTGATCGTGCAGGCCGCCGCCGCTCCCGAGTCCTTCGCGGTGGACCTCGCGGGCACGGAGGCCGAGCGGTGGATCCGCCTCGCCCTCACCGCGCCCTGACGGCCCGCCCCTCCTCGCGACCGACCGGCGGCCGAGGCGCTCCGGCTCCTCGGCACTTCGGCGCTCCGGCGCTTCGGCGCTTCGGAGTTGACGAATCTGTCCATGAAAAGGTCTTCTGTACAACGGAGTCGGCCTTCGCACCCCGCCGGTGACGGCGGCGGGGTATAGCGCCGGCCGTCGGTCCCCAACGGCATCTCCCGCCGATCGGCGGGTGCTCCTACGGTTTGCGGCAACCCCCACACCGTGACCGCAGGAGATCCCCCATGCTCAGACGACCTGTCCGGGCGGCGTGTGCCGTCCTGGCCGCCGCCGTCCTGACGTTGACGGCGCTGCAGACCAGCGCCGGCGCCGCCGCACCCCCGGCGGGCGGCCCCGCCGACACCGCCCGGGCGGCGGCGGCCTCCGCACCGGACACGCTCGGCGTGTCCGCGGCGCCGCCCGAGGTGCTGGCCGCGCTGCAGCGCGACCTCGGCCTCACCCCCGACCGGGCCAGGACCCGGCTGGCCAACGAGGCCCGGGCGGGCGCCAGGGCCGCGGCCCTGACCCAGGGCCTGGGCGGCACCTGGGCCGGCTCGTGGGTCGACGGCCCCGACGCCGCCACCCTGACCGTCGCCACCACGCGGCCCGCCGACGCCGAGACGATCCGGGCGGCCGGCGCCAGCCCCGCCCTCGTCACCCACCCGCTCGGCACGCTGGAACGGACCCTCGCCGCACTCGACCGCGCCGCCGGGCACACCACCGCGGTCGCGGCGCCGGTACGGTTCGTCGACGTGCGCACCAACGCCGTCGTGCTCCAGGCCACCGACACGCGCGCCGCCGAGCGGCTGGTCACGGCGGCCGGCGTGGACCGGGTACTGGTCCGGGTGGAGACGGTCACCGAGACACCCCGGCCGCTCTACGACATCCGCGGCGGTGACGCCTACTACATCGGCGGCAGCAGCCGCTGCTCCGTGGGCTTCGCGATCACCCGCGGAACCACCCAGGGCTTCGCCACCGCCGGCCACTGCGGACGTGCCGGCTCCTCCACCACCGGATCCAACCGGGCCTCCCAGGGCAGCTTCCAGGCCTCGGTCTTCCCCGGCAACGACATGGCGTGGGTCGCCGCCAACAGCAGCTGGACCGCCACCCCGTACGTGAGCGGTTCCGGCGGGAACGTCCAGGTGACCGGCTCGGTGCTGCAGCCCGTCGGCTCCTCCGTCTGCCGGTCCGGCTCCACCACCGGCTGGCACTGCGGGACCATCCAGCAGCACAACACCAGCGTCACCTACGCCGAGGGGACCGTCTCCGGGGTCACCCGCACCAGCGTGTGCGCCGAACCCGGGGACTCCGGCGGCTCGTTCATCTCCGGCAGCCAGGCTCAGGGCGTCACCTCCGGAGGCTCCGGCAACTGCTCGCAGGGCGGCACCACCTACTTCCAGCCCGTCAACCCCATCCTCCAGGGCTACGGACTCACCCTGAAGACCGACTCCCAGGGACCGGGCCCCGGCCCCGGTCCGGGCCCCGGTCCCGGCACCCCCGGCGGCACCTGGGCGGCGGGCACCGTCTACCAGGCCGGCGCCACCGTCACCTACGGCGGCGGCACCTACCGCTGCCTCCAGGGCCACCAGGCCCAGCCCGGCTGGGAGCCGCCCAACACCCCCGCGCTCTGGCAGAGCGCCTGATCCCGCACCGCACCGACTCCCGCGTGCGCCGTGGTCCGCCGCGCGGCGGACCACGGCGCACGCGCGGTGCACCCCGGGCCGCCTCCCGGCACGGCGCGACGGCGGGCCGGTGATGTGAGACGTTGGTCGGGGGTCGGAACCATGGAGGAGGCGCCATGTCGTCCAAGCGACGCCGCAAGAAGAAGGCCCGCCGCAAGCACGCCGCGAACCACGGCAGGCGGCCCCAGTGCTGAACCGCCGCCCGGGGTGAGGCCGGGTGTCCGGCCCGGAGCACCGACGTGCTCCGGGCCGGCCCGCGTTCGGACCACAGCGGCCGGGCGTCAGCGGCAGCACCCCAGCGGCAGGGCGTCAGGAGTCGGGCGTCAGCGGCCGGCGGCCTCCGGGGCGAAGCAGAGGCTCGCCATGGTGGCGCGGGCGGTCCAGCCGAGGGAGGCGTAGAGCGCGCGGCCGTCCGGGGTCGCGACCAGCAGACCGGTGCCGGCCCCGCTCCGGCGGGCGGCGTCCTGCAAGGTGCGCATCACCAGGCCGCCCAGACCGCGCCGGCGGTGCTCGGGCGCGGTCTCGATCTGGTCGGCGACGGCGGTGGCGCCGGTGCAGGCGATCTGACCGCGCGCGGCGAAGTGGCCGTCGGCGGTGCGGACCAGCACCCGGACCACGCCGCCCCGGCTCCACGAGGTGAGGGTGTAGCCGGCCGGCACCGTCGGACGCTCGGCGGCGAGCGGCACGGTCATCAGGAAGCCCGGCACGTCGAACTGCCAGCCGGGGCCGAGCCAGGGACGGACGGTGTCGTCGTCCGCGAAGAGCTTCAGCCACGTCCCCGGCGCGCTGGTACCGGCCACGATCTTCCGGACGTCGGCCTCGGTGGGCTCGGGCAGGACGTGCCGCGACACCTGGGCCTTCTGCCCGACGTCGACGGTCCACCCCCACGGCTCGTCCACGGGGTCGCTCGCGCCCCGCGAGACGATCCAGCCCTCGATCCACATCCGGACGAGTTCGTTGACGGTGAGCCCCTGCATCATCCACCCCGTAATAGTCAAAATAGTCCTGCAAAGCTTACCCGACCGTGCCCGGTGCGGTCGATGCGTTCGCCGGACCGGCGTCGCCGCCGCCACGAAGTCGCCGTACCCCCACCGTTCGGCAGGGGTACGGTCGGCCGCGCCGGACAGCGACGCGCCCGGGCCGGGCCGGCTACTCCTCGGGCTCGGCGATCAGGCCGAACTCGGCCAGCAGCGCGCCGACGTCGGTCGCGTCCAGCCGGTGCAGCAGGTGCTTGCGCACGAACGCCGGCCCCGGAAGGTCGAGTTGCTCGCCGTCGCGCAGCCGGCTCGTCGCGGCGAGCAGCTTGCGCAGGTCGTAGGTCGAGTTGAACACCTCGGGCACACCGCGCTCGATGCCGAGGAGACGGTAGGCCGCCTCCATGCCGGTGCGGACGGAGTACTCGGTGGTGAAGATCGTGTCCCGGGTCGTCTCGGCGAACTGGCCGATGAAGGCGAAGTTGACCGCGCCCTCCGGCACCACGTCCGGCCGGTCCCCGGCATGGCGGGGAAGGAAGAAGGACGTCACGTACGGCATCATCACCGGCACGCACCGCGCGCCCTCGGCCGCGAGGTCGGGAATCTCCTCCACGGGGACGCCCAGGTGGTACAGCCACTCCCGGGTGATCTCCTCCCCCGTGCACTCCTGCATCGGCTTGCGGACGAAGTCGCCGGGCCGGTCCACGAAGAGCGAGTAGAGCCAGACCACGATCCGGTCCGCCGGCTGCTGCTTGAAGTGCGGCTGCCGGTTGACCGTCCAGCTGAGCAGCCAGGAGGAGTCCCGGGCGGTCACGATGCCACCGGTGACGACACCGCCGGAGAACGGGTCGCGCTTGGCGACCTTCTGGATGTACCGCGGGATCCGCGGGTCGAGGGTGGTGACCGTCGCCGACTCCCACTTGCTCTGCGCGATGTTGCCGCAGAACACCTCCGGGTGCCCGAAGGAGGGGTCCTTCGCGGCGATCCGGCGCCACAGGTCCCAGGCCGGGGCGGGGCCCTCGTCGAGCCGGGCCGGGGTGTGCTGGTCGCCGTTGTCGGAGTTCTCGGTGAGCGAGCCGATGGTCGTGAGGACCAGGTCGTCCGCCCCGAGGTCGACGCCGCCCGGCCGCCCGGCCTCGGTCCAGTGGATCCTGGTCGCCAGCTTGCGCCCCGGGGCGAGGTCGAAGTCGATGTCGGTGACCTCGGTCCCGAAGCGGAAGACCACGCCCTGGTCCAGCAGCCACCGGGTCAGCGGGAGCACCATCGACTCGTACTGGTTGTACTTGGTGAACTTCAGTGCGGACAGGTCCGGCAGTCCCCCGACGTGGTGGACGAAGCGGTGGAGGTAGAGCTTCATCTCCAGGGCGCCGTGCCACTCCTCGAAGGCGAACATGGTGCGCCAGTAGAGCCAGAAGTTGCTCTCCAGGAACTCCCGCCCGAACACCTCGTCGATCCGTTTGCCCTCCAGTTCCTCGTGGGTGGTGAGGAAGATCCGCACGAGGTCCTTCTGCGCGCGGTCGTCGAGAGCGAAGAGCCCGTCGGTGCCGGCGTCCTCGCCGCGCCGCTCGGTCACCCGCTGGAGCGAGAAGTTCGGGTCGTCCTTGTTGAGCCAGTAGAACTCGTCGAGGACGGAGGCGCCCTCGATCTCCAGCGACGGGACGGAGCGGAAGAGGTCCCAGAGGCACTCCATGTGGTCCTCCAGCTCCCGGCCGCCGCGGATCACGAAGCCCTTGCCGGGCTCCTTGATACCGTCCAGCGCGCCCCCGGGGAGCTTCAGCCGCTCCAGGACGGTGATCCGCTCCCCCGGCAGCTGCCCGTCCCGGACCAGGAAGGCGGCCCCGGCCAGCGACGCCAGCCCCGCCCCGACGAACCAGGCGCTCTTCCGCTCCACGCCGTCCGGCTTGCGGGGGCGGGCGAACGCCTCGTAGTTCCCACTGCTGTAGTACACGTCGACTCCCTTGCTCGCAGGCCGTTCCATTCACTCGTGGCGCACGTGCCCACCGCCTCGCGGGCAGGACCGAACGGGTGACGGGACGGCGGTCGCGGCCCGGGTGTCAGACCGCCCGCGCGCTCTCGGGCCGCGGTGCGCGGGCGTCCGATGCCCGCTGCTCGCGCCGCGCCCAGCGGACGGCCGGCGGCGGCGGCGCGGCCGGCGGCAGGAACAGCAGGATCGCGGCGGACGCCGCGAAGGCGACCGCGTTGCCGAGGACCAGCGGCCGGTAGGCGGTCACCGTACCCACCTGTACCGTCCAGCCGGCCGACAGGGCGCGGAACTCCTGCGGCCGGTCGCCGCCGTGATGCCGGATGAGCGGGCTGCGCGCGGCCAGTCCGGCCGCCTCGGCACCGGTGGCCGCGCACACCGCGAGGACGAACGGCCAGAAGGCGTCCACCAGGACGAAGGCGGGGTCGCCAGCGCCTGGACGACCGGGGTCGTCGCGTAGACGCCGCGCGCCCCGCGCCGGTCCGCAGCAGCGAGTCCGGTCCGACGCGCCCCCGGGCGGACGTCCGGGCGGCACACCGCCCGGGTCCGGGCCTCAGTACGGCAGGTAGTAGCTCAGGAAGTCGGCCGTGAGCGGCGGGAACAGCACCGGGAACAGCTCCTCGTCCGTTCCGTAGACGTCGGGGCGGATCCGGGCCAGCCCCTCGATGCCGTGCGGGCCGAACAGCAGCGCGGGGAGCTGGTCGGGCGCCACCCCGGCGCCCTTCGCAAGGCCGGGCCCCTGCATCGGGCCGCCGGTGACGACCTCGCCGAGTCCGTCCGCGAGGACCGGGATCCGGTAGTGGGCGCCGAAGGTGGAGATCACGACGTCCCGGCCGCCGCGGTCGACGCCGGCCGCGGCGAGGCGCTCCCGGAACAGCGGCCGCAGGCGGTCGAGCAGCACCGCGACGTCCGGGATGCGGACGTAGTACTGCTCCGCCGTGCGGCGCGGCCCGTCGTCGAGGAACTCCTGCCAGGCGGCGGCGGTCACGGTGCCGGCCCGGTGGACGACCCGCAGCCCGCCCTCGGGCACCAGGGCGGCGGCGGCGCGGAGCAGCTCCCGCGCCGCCGCCTCGTCGACCGCCGCGGCCTCGGCCAGCAGCATCTGCTCGCCCGGGGGCGTGATCCGCCCGACGGCCGCGACCGACCCGGCGCGTTCGAGGACGCGGAGGCTGCTGGCGTCGTGCTCCAGCAGCCACCGCCAGCGCGCCTGCGGGTGAGCGACGGCGACGTCGAACCCGGCCTGTGCCGCGTCCTGCAGCGCCGTCACGGCCGGGATGTCGGCCGGTCCGGCGGCACGGAGCAGCGGCGCGCCCTCCCCGGTCGGCGTGCTCTCCCCGGTCGGCAGGCTCCGCACGGCCTGCGTCCGCGGTATGTCGATGGCGTACTCGTAGCCGAACAACCGGTAGAAGTACGGAATCCCGATCATCACCTGGACGAGGTGCCCCCGGGCGGCGGACCGGTCGTGCGCCCACCGCATGAGGGCCCGGACCAGGCCCCGCCCCTCGTACGCGGAGTCGGTGGCGACCAGTTCGACCTGGCCGGCGGGCAGCCGGACGCTCCCGATGCGGACCTCCTCGTCGAGCAGCGTCGCGGTGGAGACCACCCGGTCCCCGTCGACGACCACCGCGCAGGACGGGTACCCGGCGTCGGGGTCGTCGACCACCAGGCGGTGGTCCAGCGCGTCCCCCGGTTCGCCGCGCTCGGTGAGGAGCGCGCCGATCTGCTCCAGGTCGGCCGGCCCCGCCTCCCGCAGGACGAGGCCGTCGGCCAGCGATACGGACACGGAGGATCCTTTGGTCTCGGTCACGCCCGGACTATTGCACCCGTCGCTCCGCCGCGTCCATCGAGTTTCCGGGCACCGCTCCGGGGCGGCCGGACGGGGGCGCCGTCGCCCGAACGCCGCACGGCGGGGCGTGCCGCCATCCCACCGGGCCCCCTCCGATGGCCGACCGGGGCCGCGGGGGATTGCATGGAGGGACCGACCCCACTGTTCCGGGAGGGTGCCATGTACGAGATGTGGGCCGAGCACGATCCGGCGGTGAACCCGCCGTCCCTGGTCTGGCACGTCGTGGCGAAGGAGGATGCGTCGAAGTCGCTCTGCGGCCGGTTCCTGGAACCGGGTCAGCGCGTCGTGCCGGGCGGCTCCGACGGGCAGCCCGGGCTGCCGGACAGTTACTGCGACCCGTGCCTCGTCACGGTGCGCGAGAGCATGGCGGCGACCGCCGGCTGATCGTGCCGGGCAGCAGGGTGCCCCGCCGGAACGTCCGGCCGGGCACCCTTCCGGCTGCCCGCCGTCCGCCGTCGGTCCACCCGTTCCGTCCCGAGCTATTGACGCGGATTCCAACAGTGGCGATTCTCGTCACACCGAGTACGCGGGACATGACAGTCGATCCGGCGGGGTTCTCGCGCTCCGAGCGGACGGCCCTTCGACCGCGTCGTCCGCTCGTCCGGAACTGAGTGGTGACCATGACCCGACTCCCCCACGCCCGGCCACGAATCGTCACCCTGCTGATCTCCCTCCTCGCCCTCGCCGCCGCGATGCTCGCCTCCCCGGCGCCCGGAGCGGCGAGCGGCGCCGACTGGTGGGAGCCCGCCTCCCGCCCGGCGCCCGACTCCCGGATCGACGTCACGGGCGAGCCCTTCCGGGGCACCGACGCCCAGGGCAGGGTCCGCGGCTTCGTCGACGCGCACAACCACCTGATGTCCAACGAGGCCTTCGGCGGCCGGCTCATCTGCGGCAAGGCCTTCTCGGAGGCCGGCGTCGCGGACGCCCTGAAGGACTGTCCCGAGCACTACCCCGACGGGTCGCTCGCCTTCTTCGACCTCATCACCAAGGGCGGCGACGGCCGGCACGACCCCGACGGCTGGCCGACGTTCGCCGACTGGCCGGCCCACGACTCGCTGACCCACCAGCAGAACTACTACGCCTGGGTCGAACGCTCCTGGCGCGGCGGCCAGCGGGTCCTCGTCAACGACCTGGTCACCAACGGGGTGATCTGCTCGGTCTACTTCTTCAAGGACCGCAGCTGCGACGAGATGACCTCCATCCGCCTCCAGGCGCAGAGGACGTACGACCTCCAGGCCTACGTCGACCGCATGTACGGCGGACCGGGCAGGGGCTGGTTCCGGATCGTCACCGACAGCGCGCAGGCCCGCGAGGTCGTCCGCCAGGGCAAACTGGCCGTCGTCCTCGGCGTGGAGACCTCGGAGCCGTTCGGCTGCAAGCAGATCCTGGACGTCGCCCAGTGCAGCCGCGACGACATCGACCGGGGACTGGACGAGCTGCACCGGCTGGGCGTCCGCAGCATGTTCCTCTGCCACAAGTTCGACAACGCGCTGTGCGGGGTGCGGTTCGACGAGGGCGGCCTCGGCACGGCGATCAACGCCGGCCAGTTCCTGTCGACCGGCACCTTCTGGCAGACCGAGCGGTGCACCGGCCCGCAGCACGACAACCCCATCGGCCTGGCCCCGGCGACGGCCTCCGTGCAGCAGCAGCTCCCCCCGGGCGTGACGGTCCCCTCGTACGCCGGGGACGCGCAGTGCAACACCCGCGGCCTGACCGAGCTCGGCGAGTACGCCGCGCGCGGCCTGATGAAACGCAAGATGATGCTGGAGGTCGACCACATGAGCGTCAAGGCGGCGGGCCGCGCCTTCGACGTCCTCGAATCGCAGTCGTACCCCGGCGTCCTCTCCTCGCACAGCTGGATGGACCTCGACTGGACCGAGCGGGTCTACCGGCTCGGCGGCTTCGTCGCCCAGTACATGCACGGCGCCGAGGGGTTCAGCGCGGAGGCGGGGCGCACCGACGCGCTGCGCGACAAGTACCGCGTCGGGTACGGCTACGGCACCGACATGAACGGCGTGGGCGGCTGGCCGGGCCCGCGCGGGGCGGACACCGCGAACCCGGTGCGCTACCCGTTCCGCAGCGCGGACGGCGGCTCCCTGATCGACCGTCAGACCACCGGCAGCCGCACCTGGGACCTCAACACCGACGGCGCCGCCCACTACGGCCTCGTCCCGGACTGGCTGGAGGACGTCCGGCTGGTCGGCGGCCAGGACGTGGTGGACGACCTCTTCCGGGGCGCGGAGTCCTACCTCACCACCTGGGGCGCGGCCGAACAGCACCGGGCCACCGTGAACCTGGCGGCGGGAGCACCCGCCGCCGCCAGCTCCAGCGAGTGGAACCCGTTCACGAGCTACGCACCCGGCCGGGCCGTGGACGGCAGCACGGCCACCCGCTGGGCGAGCGACTGGAGCGACGACCAGTGGCTGCGGATCGACCTCGGGGCCACCACCCTGGTCGGCCGGGTCACCCTGGACTGGGAGCGCGCGTTCGGACGGTCCTACCGCATCGAGGTCTCCACCGACGGCGCGACCTGGCAGCCCGTCTGGGCCACCGCCGACGGTGACGGCGGCCTCGACACGGCACGGTTCGCCGGTGTCCCGGCCCGCCAGGTCCGCGTCCACGGCCTGCAGCGCGGCACCTCCTGGGGCTACTCGCTGCACGAGGTCGGCGTCTACGGCGGCTGACCGTCCCGGAGCACGGCCACGGCCGCCCCCCGCAGCGCTTCGCGGCGGGGGGCGGTCGCCGCGCGTGTGACCCACGGTGACGGGGGCGTCCGGGGCACCGCCCGCCGACGGCGCCCGGAGAGTGCACGGTGTAGTCGACCGGCCACGTGTCGTAGGTCTCATCGGCGGCCCGGGCCGGTTCGTCCGCGTTCCGATGTGGTGGGATGTGCCGTCACCAGGTGATGGTCACTGACGCGGGGGTGCGTGTTGAGGAGTGGACGACTGTTCGGTCTCCGGCCGGACGAGGGTGCGGCGGAGCTCGCCGCGGCGGGCCTGATCCGGCTTGCGGCCGAGGAGCGGCGGGGCGGCGGGGCCGACACCCGGCCCTGGCTGTGGCAGATGCGGGCGGCCTCGTTCGCGGACGCCTGGCTGGCCTTCGCCGACCCGGCGGCGCCCGGGCTGCGGGTGCCCGCGGAGGCCGTCCTGCAGTCGGTGGTGCACCGGGCGGCCGAGCTGGTCCTCCAGGCGCACGACGGGGACGGCCCGGCGGCGCTCGACCGGCTGGGCCGGCAGGCCGCCGAGGCCCGCGAGCGGGCCCGGCGGGACGACGCCTCCCACCCGGCCGAACCCGACGCCTTCGCCCTCGTCTGGCACGGCGTCCAGGCCGCGTCCGCCGGCCACGGCGCCGAGACCGAGCGGGAACTCCACCGCACGCGCATCGCCGAACGGTGCGAGGCGTACGTCCGCGGGCGGCACCGCCGCCAGGACACGCTCGCGCTCGTGCTGGCCTGCGCCCGGTGCGCCGCGGGCGCCCTGGGCGAGCTGAGCGACGACGACCCGGGGGCTACGGCCGCGTGTCTGGAGGAGCACGCGGCCCGGTTCATGCGGCAGGACGGTCCCGCCCCGCTCTGGGTGCCGGGCCGACCGGGCCAGCTCACCGGCTGAGGACACCGGGCGGGCGGCCGTCGGCCGCCCGTCGCCGGGCGCTCGTCAGGCGCCGGCGCGGGGCACCTCGTCGAGGAGGTGCCCCAGCGCCTCGTCGGCCAGTGCGTACCGGACGACCCGGCCCTCCTTCACCGCGGTGACGGCGCCGGACGCCCGCAGCAGGCGCAGGGTCTGCGAGACGGCGGTGGGGCTCACGCCGCAGGCGAGGGCGAGGTCGGAGACCGGGATCGGCCCGGCCGCGCGCAGGGCCACCAGCACGGCCAGCCGCCCCGGTTCGGCCAGCAGCGCGAACCGGGCCGCCGCCCGGCGCAGCCCGTCCCGGCCGGCCACGGCCTCGGCCGCCGCGCGTGCCGCGGCGTCGTCGATCGCCCGTGCCACCCCGTCCCCCACTCGTACGCATGCCGCCACGTTGCGTTATTGCAACATATGCGCAACTGCGCAACCTTGTCGAGAAGTGCGGCATGCCCCTACGGTGGTCCCGCCGTGGTGCTCGGGAAGACCGGTGACGCTCCTTCGGGAGCCAGTCCGGAGCGGCCCTCGCCACTGTGAACGGGGAGCGTCCCTGCCGGGTCCGCGCACGCGGGCAGTCACCGGTGCCGCACGGCGCCGGGAAGACGAGTCAGGGACGCGCTCGGCCCTGCCCGGACGCGGGCGGAGCCGTCCACCCAGAGCCAGGAGACCGGCCACGGCGTGCACGACTCCCCCGACCTCACCCGGGGGTGCCCCCCATCGAGGAGCTGGAGAGGCTGCCCGCCCATGTCCCTGACCAATGAGTCCCCCGGAACGACACTCGCCCAGCCGCCCCGCTGGCAGCGCCGGGACACCGTCCGCACCGCGGTCCTGCTGGGCGTCATCGCCGCCATGCACGTGGTCGCCTTCGGCACGCTGTTCCTGCTGGTCGCGCCCAACGACTACACCGTCGGCACCCAGGTCTTCGGCGTCGGACTCGGCGTCACCGCCTACACCCTCGGCATGCGGCACGCCTTCGACGCCGACCACATCGCCGCCATCGACAACACCACCCGCAAGCTGATGGCGGACGGGCAGCGCCCGATCTCGGTCGGCTTCTGGTTCGCGCTCGGCCACTCCAGCATCGTCATGGCGATGGCCGCCCTGGTCGCCGGCGGCGCCCAGTTCGCCGGCACCCTCGTCGACGAGGAATCCAGCGTCCACGGTGTGCTCGGCGTGATCGGCACCAGCGTCTCCGGCACCTTCCTCTACCTGATCGCGGCGCTCAACCTGTTCGCGCTCGCCGGCATCTACAAGGTCTACAAGGCCATGCGGGCCGGGCAGTTCGACGAGCGGCAGCTGGAGAAGCACCTCGACGAGCGCGGCTTCATGAACCGGATCCTCGGCCGCCTCACCAAGTCCATCACCCGCCCCGGCCAGATGTACCCGCTGGGCGTGCTCTTCGGCCTCGGCTTCGACACCGCGACCGAGGTCGCCCTGATGGTGATGGCCGGATCCGGCGCCGCCTCCGGCCTGCCCTGGTACGCCATCCTCTGCCTGCCGCTGCTCTTCGCCTGCGGCATGAGCCTGTTCGACACCCTCGACGGCACCTTCATGAACTTCGCCTACCACTGGGCGTTCTCCAACCCCGTGCGCAAGGTCTACTACAACCTCACCATCACCGGCCTCTCCATCGCCGTCGCCTTCCTGATCGGCACCATCGAGCTGGTCTCCGTCCTGCACGAGAAACTCGACCTCACCGACCCGGTCAGTACCTGGATCGCCGAGATCAGTCTCGACAACGTCGGCTACGTCATCGTCGGACTGTTCGTCGTGGTCTGGGCCTGCGCCCTCGGCTACTGGCGCATCAGCAACGTCGAGCAGCGCTGGGCCGCCCGGGTCGAGAAGACCGGCTGAGCCGAGCACCCCGGCCGGCCCCGGTACCCGGCCGACGCGCGCCCCCGGGCCGCCACTGCGTGGTGGCGGCCCGGGGGCGCCGTGCTTGCGGCGGGGCGGACGGGGCGCAGCGCTCCGTGCGGAGGTCACGTCCGGGCGCCGGGCCCGGCGGGCCCCGCGACCGGGGCCGGCAGGTGCGCGTGCACGGTCTTGCCGCCGCCGGGGCCGAGGGTGGTGTAGAGGCAGTCGCAGAGGGCCGCGACCAGGCCCAGTCCGAGACCGCTCGTGGCGACGCCCGGTTCCGCCGGTCGCGGCAGGGGCAGGAGGCGGCTGGTGTCACTCACGGTGACGGCGATCCCCGAAGCGTCGCTGCTCAGGCGGACGTTCCCGGGGCCGCCGGTGTGACGGACGGCGTTGGTGACGAGTTCGCTGACGACCAGCAGGGTGTCCTCGTACAGCGCGGGCGGGACGCGGCTGCGGGCGAGGAAGGCCCGGGCCTGCGCGCGGACCTCCGCGACGCCGGAGGGCCGGCCGGGGAAGGAATCGGTCCACGCCGGCGGCGGGATCCGGGCGGGGGCGGACAGGGGTGCGACGGTGTCCATGGCCTGACGGCCTTTCGGGAGCCGGCCGGGCGGCGGCCCGGCCGGTGGTCCGGAGGTGAGGGGTCCGGGTCCGGCGGCGGGAACGGGCGCGGGGACCGGAACGGGGGCGGGGCGACGCCCCGACCGCCCGTCCGACCCGTCGCCGACCGTACGCCGCGGGGACACGGCGCACGGTCGGCGGGCCCGGTGGCGAGGACCTGGTGGCGGGGCCTGCGGCAGCCTGACGGCAGCCGACGGCGGTGTCGTACGGCGGTGTAGACGGCGGTGCCGTTCAGCGGCAGTGCCAGCCGGCGGACACCCAGACGCGCTCCCAGTGCGCCGGGGTCCACTTGTTCTCCCAACCGGCCTTGTGCCACACCTTGTGCCAGGAGCCGTCGTGCCAGTGGTGGTGGTTGTCCCACCAGCCCGGGTGCCACTCGTTGTGCCAGTGGCCGGACTGCCGGACCGGCTCCGAGTGGCCGGGCACCAGCTTGTTCTCCCAGTGCGCCGGGTACCAGCGGCACTGCCGGTGATCCTGGTGCTGCCGGTGGTCCTGGTGCTGCCGGTCGCCGTGGTCGGTCGTCCGGACGGTACTCGCCGAGGCGGCCGAGGCCGCGCCGGCGGACGTGGCGACCGCTGCGCCGCCGCCGAGCATCACGCAGGTGGCGGCGACGGCCAGCGACTTCCTGGTCCGTGTTGCGCGCATGGCCCGTCCTCCTTCCTGATCCGATGTCATCCGGCCCTTCCCGCCGCACTGTTCGGGTGCTCTGACGGGCGGACGCCGGAACTTGTTCTCTGCCACTGATTCGCACGGGACCGGGCGCCGGACGGGTCACGCGGGCATAAATTATGGGGGAATGTTCTACTTTTCACCGGTAAAGGAAGCACTGGCGACCCGCCCGGCGGACAGGGGACCCCGCTGCCCGCCCCCGCACCCCGCACCCCGCTGCGGCGACCCGCGGTCGACCCGCCCGGGTGATTCCTGCCGGGAGACCAGTCCGCGGGGCCCGTCGGTCACGAATCACCAGTGCGGGCGCGCGTGAGAGCCCCCGCGCCCGGCGTGCGACCGTTCGCCGGGCCGTGCGAGTCGGAACCGCCGGGGTGAGCGACGGCACGGACGCAGCCGTACCCGGGCGCCGTCCGTGCCGCCCCGGCTCCGGCGACGAAGGGAGCCACGGTGTCCGAGCCGCTAGCACTGCCCGGCCCCACCGCCGCGGACCGGCGACTGCGGGAGCTGGTGGCCCGCACCGCCGTCGGCGACCACGACGCCTACCGCACGCTCTACCGGGCCCTGGCCGGCCAGGTCCTCGGCATGGTGCGCCGCGTCCTGCGCGATCCGGCCCAGTCCGAGGAGGTCGCGCAGGAGGTGATGCTGGAGGTCTGGCGCTCCGCCGCCCGCTACCGCCCCGACCGCGGCGGCGTCCTGGCCTGGGTGATGACCATGGCCCACCACCGCGCCGTCGACCGCGTCCGGCGCTCCCAGGCCGAGGCCTCACGCGAGGAGAAGGCCGCCGCCCACCTCCAGGAACGCGCCTTCGACGAGGTCGCGGAGCAGATCGAGAACCGGCTGGAGCGTGAGCGCGTGCGCCGCTGCCTGGGCCGGCTCACCGAACTCCAGCGCCAGTCACTCGTCCTGGCCTACTACCGCGGGCTGACCTACCCGGAGGTCGCCGACCTCCTCGAAGCCCCGCTGAGCACCGTCAAGACCCGGATGCGCGACGGACTCGTCCGCCTGCGCGACTGTCTGGGGGCCGGCTCATGACCGCGCACGACTCCCACACCCTCGGGGGCGCCCACGCCCTCCACGCCCTCGAACCCGCCGAGGCCGCGCTCTTCGAGACGCACCTGGCCGCCTGCCCGTCCTGCGTCCAGGAGGCCGCGGAGTTCGCCGACACCCTGGCCCGGTTCGCCGCCGCCGACGCCGTGCCCCTGCCGGACGGCATGGAGGCGCGCGCGATGACCGCCGTCACCGGGATCCGCCAACTCCCTCCGGCGCGCCGCACCCCGGACCCGCGTCCACCGGCACCCCCGGAGCCGGGCCACGAACCGGCCCCGTCCGTACCGGCGCCCCGCCGCCCGCGCCGCCGCGCGCGCGAGCTCGTCCTGGCCGCCTGCCTCGCGCTCACCGCCACCCTCGGCGGGGTCGCCGTGCAGCAGCACGACCAGGCCGAACGGGCCCGCACGGCCGCCGCACACCAGCGGACCGAACTCCAGGAGGTCGCCGCGCTGGTCACCGCCCCCGACGCCCGCAGCAGCACCACCGGCTCCGACGAGGGGAGCGGCACCGTCGTCTGGTCCGCGGACCGCAACCAGGCCGCCTTCCTCACCACGGGGCTGGCCCCCCTCCCGCCCGATCGCGTCTACGAACTCTGGTACGTCGACGACGAACCGCGGCCGGCCGGCCTGCTCCCGCAGTCCCGCGGCACCGTGGTGCTCGCCGGTCCGCTGGACGGCGCGAAGGCCGTCGCCGTCACGGCGGAACCCCTCGGCGGCTCCCCCGCACCGACCACCGACCCCCTGCTCGTCGTCCGCCTCGCCTGACCGCCGCGGGCGCCGCGCGCCGGGGCCGGGAGCCGGTCGCGCCACCGTGACGGCCTTCTCTCCCCCCGTCCTTCACACACCTGTCCTCGCCGGTGTTCGACGGGTGACGCGTACGTCGACCGTGCCGTCGTCGCACCCGTCACCCGTCAGGCGTCACCCGTGGGCGGAGGTCAGTCCTGGGCGATCGGCAGGGCCAGGTCCGTGACGGCCGAGCCGGCCGCGAACGCACCGAGCGCGGTGGCCCGTCCGGTCAGGACGTCGACCCGGTAGAGCGACCGGGTGCCGCCGACCTCGAGCGCGGCGTAGCCGTGGTTGGTGCCCTGCCCGGTCGAGTAGTAGATGTCGAAGCCCGCGTCGACGGCGGGGTCGACGCCCAGCGCACCGGTCGGGGCGAGGGTCCCGGCGTTGGCCGGCGACTGCAGGACCGTCCGGTTGAGGGTGGTGTCGAGGTCGAAGAGCGTGGTGGCGGTGGCCGGGTCGAGGTCGTTGTTGGTGTAGGCCGCCGCGGTGACGCCGAGCGCGGTGGTGCCGGTGGTCGCCGGGGGGACGGCCGGGTTGGTCAGCGTGCCGTCGGCGACGGTGGTGCCGGCCGCCGGGGTGCCCGCCGGGTCGTCGAGGTTGTGCCGCAGGTTCTGGCCGGTGTCCGAGATGACCCGCAGCCGGTTGGCGGCGGGGTTGAAGTCCACTCCGAAGAAGGCGCCCTGGAGCGGGACGGTCAGCTGGGAGACCTTGGTGGCGCAGCCGCTGGTGTCGTCGAGGGTGTAGATGCCGCCCTGGTCACCGACCCCGTAGAGCAGGCCGTTCTGCACGCGGTAGTCGATGCCGACGATCCTCGCGTCGCCCGTGAGACCGGTGACCGCCCCGACGGTGCGGACCCGGTCGGGGTGGGTGACCGGGAAGTCCACGAGTGTCTGGTCGGCGGTGAGGCCGATGGCGTGGAGTCTCTCCCCGCCCTTGGCGTCGGCGGGGGTCAGCGCGGTGGCGCCGGGGGCGAAGGTCAGGCCGAGCGAGGCGGCGGTGAGGGCGGTGGCGACGGCTGCCGCCAGACGGTTGCGCATGGGTGCTTCCTCCGGTGGGTGGCGGGCCCCCGGGGTGGGGGCCCGCCACCCAGCAACGCACGGCGTCGGCCGCTCCCGTCGCGCGGCGCGGCCGTGGTTCACCCGGGAGGAGGCCGGGTCGGGGTGAAACCCGTGGCCCGACCAGTCCGGCGGCCCTCGGTGTGCGAACACTCCGCTGCCGGGGCGCTGCGCCCCGGCCCAGGGGCACCGCACCCCGGGTGCGCCCGGAGCGCGGGGAGGGCCTAGAAGTAGTGGACCACCGCCAGCCGGAAGCGGGCCTGTACGGCGATTCCCGCGCCCTCGTGCGCGAAGGTCACGTCCTGGTGCCGGGCCAGGCCGGGCTGCGTGACGTCCGCGCTGGAGATCGTCCCGAAGGACTCGCCCAGGGACAGCGGTGCGATGTCCTCCGCGAACAGCTCCCCGCCGAAGTCGAGGAAGTAGCCGAAGTACTTCGGTTCCGAGGGATCGAGGTTCTCCCCGACGGACAGGGCGATCCGCATCCCCGCGTCGACGGGCGTGGCTCCGCCCCGGAAGAGGCGGAGGGGGCCCTCCGGGAAGGTGAACACGTCGTGCCGTGCCATCTCCACCGCCGTGACGGCTCCGCCGGTCATCAGGACCTTGTTGTAGGTCACTCCCCGGAGGCCGCCCGACACGTCCACGTAGTCGTCGGATCCGAACCCGCCGGTCTCGGCGTAGAGCTCCTCCAGGACGACCTCGACGAGTTTCGCCATCGGGGACCTCCGCCCGCGTCGCTCCGCCCGGTCCCGGGCGCTGCGCCCGCCGGAGCGGAGGATCTTCCCCGGCATCGCAGCCGGGCGGCGGCCCCGCGCATCGGTCGGGTCCCCACGGCCGAGGGCCCGTCCGGCCGCCGCGGGGTGCGGCCTGCGCCACCTCCGGGACCAGTGGGCCGGGATCCGCCGGGGCGCGGGAAGGACCTCGCACCGGGCCGTCCACGGTACGGCCGGCAGGACAGCGCCGCGCCGCCGGACCGCGCCGCGCACTTCCGGCGCCCCCGACCGGCCCCGGTATCCGCCCGGCGGGCACCCGCGCCGGGTCCCGGCTTCCGTCGCATGACATCGTGGACCCATGTGCGGACGCTTCGTTTCCACCACGACTCCCGTCGACCTGGTCGCCCTGCTCGGGGAGATGCGCTGGGACCCCGCCGAAACCCTCGCCCCGAACTGGAACGTCGCACCGACCGACCCGGTGGCGGCCGTGCTGGAGCGCCTCGACCGGGAGTCCGGTGAGCTGGTGCGGCAGGTGCGCCCGGTGCGCTGGGGTCTGGTGCCGTCCTGGTCGAAGGACGCGTCCGGCGGCGCGCGGATGATCAACGCGCGGTCGGAGACCGTCCACGAGAAGCCGGCCTACCGGAAGGCCTTCGCCGAGCGGCGCTGCGTGATCCCGGCCGACGGCTACTTCGAGTGGCGGCCCGTCCCGGCGGGCGAGGGCCGCAAGGCGTACAAGCAGCCGTACTTCCTCACCACCGGGGAACCGATGCTGATGGCCGGCCTGTACGAGTTCTGGCGCGACCCGGCGGTGCCCGAGGACGACCCGGCCGCGTGGCTGGCCACCGCGACCGTCGTCACCCGGGACGCCACCGACAGCGCCGGCCGGATCCACGACCGGATGCCGCTGACCATCGCCACCGCCGACCTCGCGACCTGGCTCGACCCCGCGACCACGGATCCCGACGAGCTCCACCACCTGCTGCACACCCCGGGCGGCGGCGACCTCACCGTCCGCGCCGTCTCCACCGCGGTGAACAGCGTCCGCTCCGACGGCCCGCAGCTGCTGGACGAGGTGCCGGACCCGCTCGGCCTCGCCGGGTAGCGGCCGGGCCGGCGGTTCCGGCGGCGCGACCGGTAACGCGTCGGACGGGGGCGGTCGGACGGGGGCGGTCAGGCGGGGGCGGTCAGGCGGGCGGGACGTCGGGGCGGAAGGCCAGGAGGGCGATGTCGTCGCGGGCGTCGGGGACCTGGGCGAGCAGGTGGTCGCACAGATCGTCCAACGGACGGTCGCGCGCCCGGCCGGCCGTGTGCGCGAGCCGGTCCAGGCCCGTGGTCAGGTGCTCACCGGGGACTTCGACGAGTCCGTCCGTGTAGAGGATCAGGGTGTCACCGGCGGCGAGGCCGGCGCGGTGGGTCCGGCGCTCCTCGGCGGGGGCCACGCAGAGCGGCACGTCCGTCAGGTCCGACGTGAGGTAGCGGGCCGGGCCGTCGGCGGGCAGCAGCAGCGGGGGCGGGTGTCCGGCGTTGGACCAGGCCGCGAACCAGCCCCGGCCGGAGCGGGTGAGCTGGACGTGGACCGCGGTGGCGAAGGAGCCGATGCCGAGGCCCTCGGCGGCCCGGTCGAGCGCGGACAGGGTGTCGGCGGGCGTGTGCCCGGGCGTCGCGTTGTAGGCGACCGAGCGCAGCATGCTGCGGAACTGGCCCATCGTGGTGGCGGCGGTGAGGTCGTGGCCGGCGACGTCCCCGATGGTCAGGGTGAGGGACCCGTCGGGCAGGAGGAAGGCGTCGTACCAGTCGCCGCCGACCTCGGCGGTGCGGTTGCCCGGCTGGTAGCGGGCGGCGAGCCGGGCGCCGGGGACGGCCGGCGGCTCGGTGAGCAGGGCCCGCTGGAGGATCAGCGCGGCGTGGCGGGTGCGCTGGAGCTCCAGGGTCTGGCCCAGCGCGCCCTGTGCGCGCTGGAGGACTTCCTGGAGGAGGTCGATGTCGCCCCGGCCCGGCGGGGGCGAGCCCTGGCAGGTGGCGGCCGCGGCGAGGGCGGTGGGGGTGCCGTCGATGACCAGGGGCAGCAGGGTGAGGCTGGTGGCGCCGGCGGCGGCCAGCCAGCGCGCGGACTCCTCGGGCACCACGCCGGAGGGGATCTCGCCCGGCGGGAAGGTCAGCAGGGCCGGGGTGCGGTCGGCGACCGCGCGCAGGGCCACGGGTCCGAGCCGGAACGTCTGCCCCCGGAGCGGGGGCAGCGGGGGCAGGCCCGCGCGGGAGGTGGAGGCGATGCGGGTGCCGGTCGTCGCCCCGTGGCCCCGTTCGGAGAGCAGGAACACGGTGCAGGCGTCCGTGAGCTCGGGCACCACCAGCCCCGCGACGGCCGCGAAGGCGTCCTCCGGTCCCACGCTCTCGGTGACGGCCATGGTGTCGGCGAGGAGCCGTTCGCGCAGCCGGGTGCGCCAGCGGTCCTCGACGTCGGCGGTCGCACCGACCCACTCCACGAGCTCGCCCTCGCGCACGATCGGGACGCCGCGGGCGGTGATGTGGCGGTACTCGCCGGAGGCGAAGCGCAGCCGGTAGGTGTGTTCGAACATGGCCGGCTCACCGGCCTCCGCCTCCATCCAGCGTTCCCGCAGGCCGGCGCGGTCGTTGGGATGGACCAACGACATCCAGGCCTCGTCCATGGTGTCGCGCCAGGGGTGCCCGGTCAGCCGCTCCCAGCCGGGGACCAGCTCGGTCATCGCGCCGTCCGGCTGGGCGGTCCACACCAGCTGGGAGACGGCCGAGACGAGGGCCTCGTAGCGCTGGAGGGCGTGCAGGCGTTCCGTCGACAGGCGCTGGGCGCGCTGGGCGGAGTGCACCTGCCCGGTGGTGTCGATGGCGGCGACGAGGACGCCGGGGCCGAAGCGGGAGGCGACCGGCGAGCAGCTGTAGACGAAGTGCCGGTGCTCGCGCTCCCCGTCGCCGGAGCCCTCCAGGGTGCGCGGGGTGGTGACCTGTCGGGCGGTGGTGTCGGCGAGGACGAGGTCGAGGGTGTCGACGAGTCCCTCCTCCTGCGGTTCGGTGAACAGCTCGCCGACGGGCACGCCGAGCGGCCGGGGGCCGAACAGGTCGCGGAAGGCGTCATTGCGGTAGACCAGGCGGTGTTCCCGGCCGGCCGTCAGCGCGATCGCCACGATCGCCCGGTCGAAGACCTCCGGGGTCAACTGCGGCTCGAACACCCGTGACGGCCCCTTTCCGGTTTCCGGACGACGGACGACGGCAGGACGCTCAGGCCCGGTATCGGCGGCAGGCGGGACCGCCGTTCGGTCGGCAGGTTCCGATGCAATGGAACCACCGATGGGCCGCACTCCGCATCCAAGGCGCCGCCTCGCGCGGTCACCGCGGGTGACGGCGCCCCGGGTCGGGGCCGGGGCGCCGTCGGGCGGTCACCCCGTGGCCGTCCACCTCAGCAGGGCCGCGCCGAGCGACATGCCACCGCCGAACCCGGCGAGCAGCACCAGGTCGCCCGCGCGCAGGTGGCCGCCCCGGTGGGCCTCGTCGAGGGCCAGGGCCACCGACGCGCTGCCGGTGTTGCCGTACCGCTCCAGCGTCCGGTGCGTGTGCGCGTGGTCCAGGCCGGCCAGGGTCACCAGCTCGCCCAGCAGCACGCCGTTCGCCTGGTGCGGCACGAAGTGGTCGACGTCGGCCAACCGGTGGCCGGTGCGCTCGACCAGCGTCCGGACCGCTCCGGGAACGTGCTCCACGGCGAAGTCCCGGACGGCCCGGCCCTTCATCCGGAAGAAGTGGCCGCCGTTCTCGACGGTGTCGTGCGTGGCCGGGTGCCGGCTGCCGCCGGCCTCCACCCCGATCAGCCCGTGCGCGTGCCCGTGCCCGGTCAGCTCCACGTCCACGAAACCGCCCTCCGGCACGGCACCGACCAGCGCCGCCCCGGCGCCGTCACCGAACAGCACCACCGTCCTGCGGTCGGTGGGGTCCAGGATCCGCGAGTACACGTCGGCGGCGACCACCAGCGCGTACGCGCCGGGCTCCTGGGCCACCAGGGCCCGGGCCAGAGCCAGGCCGTAGACGAAGCCGCTGCAGACGACGTTGATGTCGAAGCACGCGGCGCCGTGCGCGCCGAGTGCGTCCTGCACCAGGTGCGAGGTGGGCGGCTGCGGCGAGTCGGGCGTCGAGGTGGAGACGATGAGGTAGCGCAGCGCCGAGGCCGGCAGCCCCGCCTGCCGGAGCGTCCGTGCCGCGGCCTCGGCCGCCAGGTCCGAGGTGGCCTGGTCCGGTGCGGCGTAGCGGCGGGCGGCGATCTGCGTCTTCCGCTCGATCCACTCCGGGGTGACACCGGCCGGCCCGGCGATGTCGGCGCCGGTCACGATCCGCTCGGGGACGTACGACCCGGTGGCCAGGATCCCGGTCCCGCCCATCGTCACACCCGCGCCGTCGACGCGTACCGGCGCCAGGAGGTGAGCCGCTCGGCGCCGATCCGTGCGCGGGCGTCCGGGTCGGTCACCCCCAGGCCCTCCGCAGGCGCCAGGCAGAGCACGCCGACCTTGCCGATGTGCCGATTGGTCTGCACCAGGCGCAGCGCCTCGCCGGTCTCCGCGAGGGGGAAGACGTCGGTGAGGATCGGCACCAGGCCGCCCTGCCGGAACAGCCTGGCGGTGTCGAACTGCTCCTGAAGGTTGGCGATGTGACTGCCGATCACCCGCTTGAGGTTCATCCACAGGTAGCGGTTGTCGTACTGGTGTTGGTAGCCGGTGCTCGACCCGCAGGTGACGACGATGCCGCCGCGCCGCACGACGTGCACCGAGGTGCCGAACGTGGCCCGGCCGACGTAGTCGAAGGCGACCCTGGGGTCCTCCCCGAGCTCGGCCCGGATCCTGCGGCCGAGCCGCTTGCCGTACTCGATCGCGTCCGCCGTGCCGTCCGAGTCGTCGCCCATGCCGATCTCGCGCCGGTCGATGATCACGTCGCAGCCCTGCTCGCGGAGGATCTGCGCCTTCCGGTCGGAGCTCACCACCCCGACCGCGATGCCGCCGCCGTTCTTGACCATCTGCACGGCGAACCCGCCCAGGCCGCCGGTCGCGCCCCAGACCAGCACGACGTCGCCCTGCTTGATCTGCGCGCCGTGGTCGCCGACCAGCATGCGGTAGGCGGTGCCCGCGCACAGCGTGATCGAGGCGGCCTCCTCCCAGGTCAGGTGCGGCGGCTTGGGCACCAGCTGGCTGGCCCGCGCGACCGTGTAGTGGGCCAGGCCGCCGAAGTTGGTCTCGTAGCCCCAGGCCCGCCCGCCGGGGCCCATCATGCCGTCGTCGTGCGCACCAGGCTCCTGGTCGTCGACGTAGGCCGGGCTGACCATGACGTGGTCGCCGACGTTCCAGTGCCGCACGCCGTCGCCGACCCGGACCACCACGCCGGCGGCGTCCGAACCGACGATCTGGTGCGGCAGGTCGTGGCGGGCCGCGTATCCGCCCTGCCGGGCGAGCCGGTTCAGCGCCGTGAACGTCGAGATCGGTTTGAACATCGCCGACCACACGGTGTTGTAGTTGATCGAGCTGGCCATCACCGCGACGACCACCTCGTCCGGGGCCAGCCGGGGCATCGGCACCGGGCCGACGTGCAGCGACCGCCGGACGTCGGGGTCGGCGTCGCCGTCGAAGATCCCGACGTCCGAGGCCCGCAGGTGCGCCGCGGGGAACAGATCGGGCAGCGGGAGCGCGCCGAGTTCCTCCGGGGAGGCACCGGAGAGCACCGCTTCGGCCAAGATATCCATGGAAGAGTCCTCGCGTTCGCGAACGGGTGTGCGGTCAGCCGGTGGCGTCGAACGCGGCGGCGTCACCGACGTACCGACGGCCGGCACCGGGAGGGGGAAGGCCGCGCCGGGCCGGACCGGTGCGCCCTCGCGGCCGGCGCCGGCGGCCCCGGGGCGGTGCGGACGGCCGGACGGTTCGCCGGAGGACCGCCCGCGCAGGGCCGCCGCGACGCCGGCACCGGGCCACCGGGTGGACGTCGCCGTCCCGGGCGGCGTGTGCATCCGGCTCTCCCCCCGCTTGCCGTGCTCCCCACCCCGATCCTTGGGGCCGACCGTGCCCGTTCACACCCCAGCGTCGCCCCTACGGGTCCGACGCCTTCCGTGGGACCCGGGGCGCCGCCGGACGGGACGGCCGCCGACGCCCCGGGACCGCTCACGCGGCGGGTACGAGCGTCACACCCGCCGCCGCCGCGAGGGCCGCGTCGGCGGCCTCGCCGGGTGCGCAGGAGCGCCGCAGGGCGGCCAGCAGCCGCGGGTCCAGCCGGGCCGAGGCGGCCCGCCGCCCCGGGTCCACCAGCCGGGCGGCCTCCGCCAGCCATGCGGAGGACGCCGGCACACCCAGGAACCCGGCCAACCGGGTCAGCTCCGCCGGGGCGTCCGCGACCAGGGCCTCGTAGGAGATCATGGTCCACTCCTCGGAGGGCAGCCGCAGCAGTTCGTCGGCGCCCTCGCTGACCATCGTGGACCACAGCGCACCGAACGCGGTGACCGGGATGTCCCGGCGCATCAGCCGCGGCAGTTCCGACGGGAGCGCCAGCAACCGGCCCAACTCCTCCGGGAGCAACCGGAACTGGGCCTCCCCCAGCTCCCCCGGGGAGGCGACCCCGGCGATCCGGGCGGCCTCCTGGCCCAGCAGCATCTGCCGGAACCCGGGGTGCCGGCTCATCGACAGCGCCGAGTCGGCACCGTCCCGGGTGAGGTAGACGAACCTGGCCTCGGGGAACTGCGCCCGCAGCGCGGGCAGCATCCCCAGCGACCCTCCGGACCGCTCCACGGGAACCGGCCGGTCGAAGCGTTCGGCCAGGTGGGCGAAGAGCGCCCGGTACTGGTCCGCGATCGGACGGGCCGGCCAGCCCGGCACCTCCCCGGCCAGCTCGTCGTGGAGCGCGTCCGGGTCGTCGGAGAGCATCGGCAGCGTCATGTGGCAGATCGCCGGGACACCCTCGACCGGGTCGAACCGCCCGGTCCCGTACGGGTAGATCAGTTCGGAGACCTTGAGTCCCTCGGCGACCATGATGTCCATGGTCGGCTCGGGCTCGCTGAGCATCCGCCAGAACTGCGCGCCGTCCGGGGCCCCGTCGAGGTAGCCACGACTGCGCACGGTGCTGAAGAGCTCGCTCAGGCTGAGCACCTCGGGGTGGGCGCGCAGCATCCGGGAGACCAGCGTCGACCCGCACCGGCCGGTACTGATGACGAACGTCGGAGTCATGGACCGTCCTCAGAGCGAGAGGGAGAGCAGCTGGTCGCTGATCAGGTTGATCACCGCACGCTGGTGCTTGGCGAGGTAGAAGTGGCCGCCCTCGAAGGAGCGCAGCTCGAACTCCCCGGTGGTGTGGTCGGCCCACGCGCCGGCCTCGTCCAGGGTCACCTTCGGGTCGCTGTCGCCGGTCAGCGCGATGATCGGGCAGTCGAGCACCGGTCCGGGCCGGTACCGGTAGGTCTCGGCGGCCGTGTAGTCGCTGCGGATCGCCGGCAGGATCATCCGCAGCAGCTCCAGGTCACCGAGGATGCGGGCATCGGTGCCGCTGAGGGTCTTCAGCTCCGCGACGATCTCGTCGTCGCCGAGCTTGTGCACGTTCTCGTCCCGGTGCCGGGAGGGGGCGCGGCGGCCCGAGGCGAACAGCGTGACGGGGGCTTCGAGCTGCTCGCGCTTCATCCGCACGGCGACCTCGAACGCCACGGTGGCGCCCATGCTGTGGCCGAAGAACGCCAGCGGGCGGTCCATCAGCGGGCGCAGCGCGGCGAAGGCCTCGTCGGCCAGCTCGGCGACGGTGGTCAGCGGCCGCTCGTGCCGCCGGTCCTGCCGGCCCGGGTACTGCAGCGCCACCACCTGGACGGTCGACTGCATCGCGTCGGAGACCGGGTAGAAGAAGCTGGCCGAGCCACCGGCGTGCGGGAAGCAGACCAGGGTGACCTCGCTCGGTTCGTGGTGGAACCGGCGGACCCACGGGTTGTCGTACTCGACGTTGGTCATCGGGAGGAGGCTTTCGGTTCGAGAGGGGACGAGGGCGTGGAGGAGAAGGAGGAAACGGGAGCGGAGGAGGACGGACCGGGGGCTGCGGGGGATCCGGCCGACGCGGCGAGCCAGTCGTCGACCGCCCGTGCCGTGGTCGCGGCGTGCTCCTCCATGACCGAGAAGTGGTTGCCGGGGGTGTCCACCGTGCTGTGCGGCAGCGTCCACGACGAGCGCCAGTCACCGTCGCGCGACCAGCCGAACATGGGCTCGGTGGCCCGGACGAGCAGCGTGCGGGCCCGGATCGGGGTCGGCTGCCACCCGTGGAACAGCCGGACGTAGCCGCCCATCGCGGTCAGCCGGGTGTCGTCCATCGGGACGTAGCCGTCCTCCCGCTCGATCATGCCGGCACTGAGGACCGGCTGGATGCCCGCGAGCGCCTCGACGTCGTGCGAGTAGATGTCGATGAGCACCAGCGCGTCCACGGCCGCGCCGGCACGCTCCAGTTCGGCGGCCACCGCGTGCGCGAGCATGCCGCCCGAGGAGTGTCCGACCAGCGCGATCGGCGACCCGCCGGTGTGCGCCAGGATCGCCTCGGCCTGCGCCGAGACCACCGCCTCCACCGTCGCCGGCAGTGGCTCGCCACGGCCGAACCCGGGCGCGGCGACGGCCGCGACGTCCCGCCGGCCGCGCAGGGCGCCGGCGAACCGGACGTACTGGTGCGGGCCGGAGATGGCCAGGATCGAGGGCAGGCAGACGAGGGCGGGCGCGTCCGTGCCCCCGGCCAGCCGCACCACCGGAACCGGCGCGGGCAGCTCGCGACTCGTCCGGAAGGCCGGGCGGAACTCCGACGCGGCGACCAGCAGGCCGAAGAAGTCGCCGCTGCGCCCGGTGGCGGAGGCTTCCCGGAACAGCGTGCCGAGGGTGCCGGCGGCCTCCTCCGGCGCGGGCCGGTCCCCGTCGCCGGGCGCGAACTGCCCGGCGAGGTGGGCCACGAGGGCATCGGGGGTGGGGTGGTCGAACAGCAGCGTGGTCGGCAGCCGCAGTCCGGTGGCCGCGCCGAGCCGGTTGCGCAGTTCCACCGACGTGAGCGAATCGAATCCGGCCTCCAGGAAGGGCCGGTGCGGGTCGACGGTGTCGGACCCGGTGTGGGCGAGGACGACGGCGGCCTGCCGGGCGACCAGGTCGGCCAGCGCCTCCCGCCGCTCGTCGGCGGGCAGTTGCGCCAGCCGGCGCTGGAAGGCCGCGAGCGCGGGCCGGTCCGGCACACCTCCCCCGGACCGGCCCGCCGGGGCGAGCCCGGCCAGGATCTCGGGGAGCGCCCCGGCGGCCCCGGCGGCACGGAGTCCGGCCAGGTCCAGGGAGACCGGGACGACGAGCGGACGTCCCTCGGCGAGCGCGGCGTCGAGGGCGGCGAGTCCCTGCTCGTCGGTGAGCGGGAGGACTCCGCCCTGGCGCAGCCGCCGCCGCTCGGCGTCGGTGAGGCTCTCACCCATGCCCGCGTCCCACAGGCCCCAGGCGAGGGAGGTCGCCGGGACGCCCCGGGCGCGCAGCTCGGTCGCGTACGCGTCCAGGAACGTGTTGGCGGCGGCGTAGTTGGCCTGGCCCGGGTTGCCGACGACGCCGGCCGCCGAGGAGTAGAGGACGAAGGCGCTGAGCGTCCTGCCCTCCGTCGCGGCGGCGAGGTTGCGCGCGGCGTCGACCTTGACCCGGAACACCGTGTCGAGGCGCTCGGGCGTCAGATCGGCGAGGAGGGCGTCGTCC
>NZ_JAQYWZ010000849.1:0-5640 GCF_036290945.1 Streptomyces sp. BE303 | reverse complement strand
GGGGCGGATGCTGCCGGTGATGGTCCACGTGCTGGGCGCCGTCACCGAGTTGCGCCGCGCGCTGCCCGGAGCGGAGTGGCGTGTGCACATGGACGACCTCGACGTCCCGTGGGACGAGCAGGACGGCTACGCCTTCCCCGGTATGCACGACGCGGATCTCGCAGCCGCCTTCGGCGACTTCTGAGGGACGTCGGAGCCGTCCCTCAGGCGCCGGGGGTTCCCCTGCGCCTGGGGGACGGAGAAGAGAGGAGAGCGGTCACTGGGGGAGGGCCGGCGGCCATGCCCCTTCCCGGTTGCCACCCCGCTCCCGTACCGGAGCGGTCCGAGCACCCCGCCGTGCAGACGGCTCGTGGGCCGACGTGGCCAGCCTCCTCGGCGCTCAAGTCTTCTGACCGGTCAGGAGCGGAGTGATCGCGGAGGGGCCGACGAACTCGGCGGCGAGGGCGTCCATGATCACTTCGTCGCAGACCTGCCCCAGCCAGTACCCGGCCTCCCGCAGTGTTCCCGCTGTACGGAAGCCGGCCTTCTCGTAAGCACGGATCGCGGGCTTGTTCGGGGCGAGGACCTTCAGCCAGACCATCCGCAGGTTGGTGATGAGGAACGCGTAGTCGAGGACGAGGCGGGTTGCCGCGGTGCCCAGCCCTCTCCCACGGGCCTCGGGAGCGAGCATCACCACGTACTCGGCGGTGCGGACGGACGGATCGGGCAACAGGGTGGCGACACCAGCCGGGACGGGGACGTCGTCGGCGAGGTGGTAGATCGTGAAGCGGACGTTGTCGCCGCGAAGTTGATGGGCGATGCCTTCGACGCGGGCCTCCAGCGATTCGGGCTGCTGACGGCCATAGCCGACGAGGAGGGCGGGATCCTGCTCCCAGCCCCAGTAGGTCTCGACGAGGTCGGCCCGGTAGGGGCCGAGCCCGCAGGTGTCGTCGCGGACCCAGACGATCGGGTCATGGCTGGCGGTGATGGCGTGCTCCGAGGGTGAGGACCGGCGTGTAGGCACCGGTGGAGGACGGTTCGGCGACCGGTGCGCCGTCCTCAGTTTGCACCCATGCGTGCAGCCGTACAGGGTCGGCGGCGACACCGTGGCACCAGGTGACGGCGAGCCGCCGGGTGGCCAGCAGCAGCACGGTTGCGACGGACTCCTCCAAACAGGCCGTGCGGGCCGGGGAATGCCATCCGGCGGCACGGACTGCGAGTACGGCTGCCTTCGCCTGTTCGGGGGTAGCCGCTAGGAGACAGCTTGACGCGGCCTGGTGAACGGCGCGGATGATGCGGAGCATCGCGGTCCGGGGGTCCCCGGCGGCTTTGACTGCAGCCACTGTCGCCAGCGCGCCTGCGCCGCCCAGTAGCGCTCGGAGCCGGACGGGACCTGGGCGGGTGGCTCCAGCGGGGTGCTCGACGCTTCCCCAGCTTGCCCGCGTGGCGGCGGCCTGGGTCACCGGCCACAGCCGGGCGGCGGAGGTGGGTTCGAGGAGTCCTGCGGCCAGGAGTTGGCTGGCGAGTCGGCCGGGCAACGGGGCAGGGCTGCCGATGCGCGCGGCCTCCCGGAAGCACCTGGCAGCATGGGGCAGCAGGCATTGGACGCGGCCGGTGCGGTAGTCGACGAGGACCAGGACGTGTCCGAAGTCGGTGGGGCGGACGTGGTGGGGTGGGGCGGCGAAGGCAGGCGGATCAGCCACGGGAATCCTTCCTGATGATGGCGTGGGTCCAGGCGGCGACCGGGTCGCGATGGTGGGCCGTCAGCCACGCTTCGACGGTGAGGGCCTGTTCGAGGGTGGCGAGCGGCATGGGGAGGCCGGCGGACGCCTGGGCCAGATGGCGGCGGAACAGGGCGGGGTGGACGAGACCGAGGGCGGCGAGGTTGCCGTCGGCCAGGGCGGACAGGGCGGGGAGGTTGACACGCATGCCGGTGTAGTGATCGGCGTCGGAGCTGCCCTTGGTGGTGCGTTTCGCCGTCTCGGACGGCAGCAGGTGGGCCATGGCGCTAGCCAGGGTGGGCTTGTAGGCGTACAGCGGTGGGCGTCGGAGGAGTGGTGCGGTCAGCACCGCGTCCACCACGGTCGGATCGAGGAACGGGTTGTGCAGGTCGACGCCGCAGACGGCGGCGAGCTGGGCATCGGAGGCGGCCGTACGAGCGACCTCGCGGATCTCGTCCACCAGAACCCGCACCGAGAAGTCCAGACCGGCCAACGGGTCGGCCTGGGCGGCGATTCGTCGGGCAGCCCGGGTGAGGAGTCCGGCGGCGCGCGGAGTGGCCCACGAAGGGAACGGCAGCAGTGAGAACCAAGTGGCTCGGCCATGGTCGTCGCGGTCGGGCGCTCCGACCATGTCGGCGAGGGCGGTCAGTGCCTCTCGGCGGCTGGTGCGAGCGGTGAGGGCGGCGTCCCACAGCAGCGGGCCGACGGGGCTGTGCCGAAGCCGGGCCCAGCCGAACGCCTCGGTGACTGCTCGACGGCCTCGGCCTCGGCGGATCAGGTCGGCCAGGCGGATTGGGGGTTGGAACAGGACGCTGTCGCCGCCGTCGCCGGTCAGGTGGGTACGGGTGCCCAACTTCGCATGCATCCAATCCAGCTGGCCGGCAAGACGGGCGTGCGTGAGGGTCGAGGGTGCCGGTTCGTCGGTTGCCGGAACCTCGGTGATGGCGGTGTAGGGCAGATGCCGGTCGGTCAGCGGCAGCAGGCAGTGCGCGACGCGGTGTGTGTGGCGCGCCGCCGTCAGGCGGGCATGGTGGAGGTCGGCACCGCCGAGGTCGCCGTCCGGGTGGACGGTGACCGCATTCAAACGTCGGTCGGAAGGCTGGGCGGTGGCGGCGAGGACCGTGATGCTGGTGGAGTCCAGGCCACCGGACAGATCGCACGACAGCGCCGGGTCCGAGACGACCCGCAGCGTGACCGCGCGTTCCAAGGCGTCCTTGAGCCGAATGCCGGGCAGCATGTCGGGCACCGGGTCCGGCCGCCAGCGGGTGGTGAAGCGGGGGCCGGAGCCGTCGGCAGGCAGCTCGATCCGAGAGCCGGGCGGCAACTGCCGGACCCCGTCGAAGAAGGACCGGTTGCCTACCAAGGCAGGCACCGACGGCAGGAACACCGCGCACGCCAGCCGTTCGACGTCGATCGAGGCCTCGTTCAGGGAAGCCAGGAACCGCGCGGACGTGGACCAGGCCCAGCCCTCGTTCCATCGAGCCGCGTAGACCGGGCGGGCGGCTGCAGGGTCCGTGTGCACGACGACGTTGGTCGTGCCTTCCTCCACTACGACGTAGGCGCCGGGCCAACGCCACGCCACATTGGCGGGTGGAGGGGTGCAGTTCAACCGGGACAGCTCGAACTCGCGGGCCCCGCAATGGCCGAGCACGAGCACCCTGTGGTGGCCGGCGGCGGCAAGTACGTGTGCTGGGTGGTCACCGATCCACCAGACCGACGATCCAGTCGCGAGCAGTTCGGCACCGACAGGAAGCGGGTGGGAGGCGGATGTGGTGCTGAACCCTCCGAAGAGCACGGTTCCTCCTTGGGAGAGCGGATGAGGGGGTGGTGCGGCCCCGACGAGTCGGGGCCGCACCACCAGTGGGTCAGCTGTTGTAGGCGCGGCGCTTGTCCTCGCTGCTGCCCTTGCCTTGACCCTCGGTGAGGACGACCACGTCGCCGATCTCGACCATCAGCTCGTCGTCCGTCGGCTCGACGGTGTGCTGCTCGACCATGAGCTGCCCTCTCTCTGTGACATTGAATGTGCTGCCCGGCCTGCGACTGGCAGGACCGGACCCGGGCACCCCGGGGTGGGGGCCGGTCTCCCGCCCTTGCAGGACGGGGAGTATCAAGTGGTGCCGCCCGACAGCGGCTGATCAGCGTGCGGGCGTTGATATCGGCGGCTGTATCCGTGGGCGGCGACGTCCGGACAGCCGACGGGCAATCGCGCGGACCGTGTGGCGGGGCCGGGCCGACATCTGACGTCGGGCCATCGGTTCTGCGGGTAGTTCCAGCTCGGCCCAGACCTTCTTTCCTCGATCAGGGGCAGAACCTCACGGGTGATCTGACAACAAGTCAACATGTGTGTACCGGCTGTGAACACGGTAGAGAGGTCATTGATGTCTGAAACCCTTGAAACGTGGCCCGGAGGCGGCACTGATGGCAATCGGACGGGCAGCGAACCAGAGACTGGCCGGGCTGATGGCCGAGTGCCGGTGGTCGAGCAACGGGGAGTTCGCCCGCGCGGTCAATCGGGCGGGCACTGAGGCCGGCCTGAAGCTGAAGTACGACGAGTCAGCCGTATCCCACTGGCTTTCGGGAACCCGTCCTATGGCGAAGTACCAGCCGGTGGTCCTGGAAGCCCTGAGCCGTCGTCTCGGACGACCCGTCACCGCTTTCGTCGCAGGCTTTGCCGATGGGCCTGATGCTCGGCCCGGGTCCACCGATACGGTGGCGGGACTGATCGACCTCGGGAGTGCCGACATGGATCCATCGCGCAGGGGAGTGCTCGGAGCGGGCCTGTACTCGGTTGCACTCACCGTTCCCGGTTGGCCCGACGTCGTAGGGCGGTTCGAGCGGATCAGGGCCGATCCGCACAGCCGGATCGGCAGGGGCGAGGTCGAGTCCGTCATCGCCATGACCGAGCGCATCAGCGAGATCGACGACCAGTTCGGCGGCCGGACCGCCCGACCGATGGCGGCCGCGTTCCTGGTCAACAACATCGCCCCGTACCTTCGGGCAACCGCCTCCGAACCGGTGCGCAGGGCGATGCTCTCGGCGGCCGCCGACCACCTCTACCTGACCGGCTACATGGCCGTGGACGAGCGCCTGGACACGCTTGGCCAGAGGTACTACACGAAGGCGTTGGAACTCTCCCTCGCAGCCGGAGATCACCTCACCTACTGCACCACTCTGCGTGGCATGAGCGTGCAGGCCGTCGAACTCGGCCACGGTGCCGCGGCCCTGCGGTACGCCGAAGCCGCGTCGACAGCCTCACCCCAGGCGGGACCGAGGATGCGCGCGTTCCTGGCAGGCCAGCAGGCCCACGCCCTCGCGCAGACCGGTGAGCGTGTCGCTGTGCTGGCGATGCTCCACGTGGCCGAGGTCGCCATGGAGCAGGCCGAGTCGAAGGCCAAGGCCCATGGTTCCTACGACCCCGCGTCCCTTGCCTACCACGTCGCTCAGGTCAACTTCGAGCTGGGCGACCGCGACGGGGCGATCCGCGCGCTCCAACGCTCCGAGAAGGTCCGGCCCCTCGCGTACCGGCGGGCGCGCGTCCGCCACCGGGCGATGCTCGCCGAGTGGCAGGTCGAGGCCGGCCGACTTGAGGAAGGCGTCCGGAACTGGCATCTGGCGCTGGACGACTACCCCCAGGTCCAGTCCGGCCGCGCGGACGATCGCTTTCGTGCGATGGTCGTAGCCACCAAGCCCCACACCCGCAACCACCATGTCCGTGAACTGCTCGACCGAGCCGGGTCGATGGCGGCGGGTCGATAGGGTCTGTTGCGGGAGTGCAGGTTTCGCGGTTCCCGGAGGCCGCCGACCCGGGGCGGATGCTGCCGGTGATGGTCCACGTGCTGGGCGCCGTCACCGAGTTGCGCCGCGCGCTGCCCGGAGCGGAGTGGCGTGTGCACATGGACGACCTCGACGTCCCGTGGGACGAGCAGGACGGCTACGCCTT
>NZ_JAQYWZ010000848.1:0-421 GCF_036290945.1 Streptomyces sp. BE303 | reverse complement strand
GGTCCTGCGCTGATCGGGCCGCCGCCGACGGCCACCCGTCGCTCGGCTGCGTCCGCCCCTCGGTGTCACCAGAGCACGTCACCCCCACCTCCCGGAGGCGAGAAATGTCCACCCCCGAGCCGCGCCCGATCAGCCGCAGAGCCATCCTGCGCGGCGCCGCCCGCGCCGGCGCCCTGAGCACCATCGCGAGCGCCACCGCGGCGGCCGCCGCCACCAGCGGCAACTACACCATCCGCTTCGACCAGCCACGGAGACAGACGATCCTCGGGCTCGGGTTCGAGATCCAGTCCGACTCCATCGGCGACCGCACCCCCGGGCTCGTCTACGACCAGGACGGCGGCCTCTCCCTGCACGTGCAGCACACCCGCCCCGCCGACCCGCAGCGGGCCGCGAACTGGCTGCCCGCACCCAACGGGCCGTT
>NZ_JAQYWZ010000847.1:0-418 GCF_036290945.1 Streptomyces sp. BE303 | reverse complement strand
TCAGTGCAGGAGACTGCCCTGGAGTTCTGCGCGGAGTGCGGGGGTGAGGACGGCGCCGGCCCGGTCGACGAGCAGGGCCATCTCGTATCCGACGAGACCGATGTCGGAGTCGGGGGCGGCCAGGACGGCGAGTGCCGAGCCGTCGCTGACGGCCATCAGGAAGAGGAAGCCCCGTTCCATCTCGACGACGGTCTGGTTGACCTCGCCGCCCTCGAAGATCCGGCTGGCGCCGGTGGTGAGGGAGGTGAGGCCGGAGGCGACGGCGGCGAGCTGGTCGGCGCGGTCGCGGGGGAACCCTTCGGACATGCACAGCAGGAGGCCGTCCGCGGAGACCACCACCGTGTGCGACACCCCGGGGGTGTTGTCCACGAAATTGGTGATCAGCCAGTTCAGGTTCTGTGCGGCCTGGCTCATCTGA
>NZ_JAQYWZ010000846.1:0-322 GCF_036290945.1 Streptomyces sp. BE303 | reverse complement strand
GACGGCCGCGCCCAGGGCTACGTCCTCAACGACGACATCTTCGTCTTCCTCGGCCGCGGCAAGATCGCCGGCCTCCCCGTCATGGTCTGGAGCCTCAGCCTCACCGCCGTCGCCGTCCACATCCGCCTCAAAAACAACGACATCGGCCGCTTCCTCGACTCCTTCGTCGGCTACGACTCCGGCGTCGGCCTCGTCGTCATCTACATCTACATCTACCTCCTCGGCGTCTACGCCCTCATCGGCACCGTCGCCGCCCTCGCCGGCATCCTCCTCACCGCCCGCACCGGCTCCGGCCAACCCGTCTCCGGCAGCGAAGGCCTCG
>NZ_JAQYWZ010000845.1:0-2433 GCF_036290945.1 Streptomyces sp. BE303 | reverse complement strand
CTCGCCGCAGGACAGCAGAACTTCAGCGGCGCCAGCGCCACCGTCACCTACCAGTAGGCCGCGCCCGCCCGGCGACAGGCGTCGCCGAGCAGCACGTTCCACCGGACCCGGAGGGCCCCGCCGCACCGGCGGGGCCCTCCGGCCATGTGTTCTGACAACGTTTCGGTTGCGGCGAACGACAATCCGGTCCGAGGCCTTCCCGGCGCCATGCGACATGTGCCATTTTACATGTCACACATCGATTGGCCGCGTGCCCCAACGCGCGGTCACAACGGCCCCGGAGGCCCCCACAGATGCGTCCCTCCCGGATATCAACGGCCAACGTGCGCAGACTCCCTGCGCTCGGCGCGGCCTTCTTCATCGCGCTCGGCCTGTTCACACCGCAGAGCCAGGCCGCGCCCGTCGGCGCCACGGCCCCGGCCGGCGTGAACGCCACCGGAACCACCGCCTCGGCGCCGCGGTCGATCCCGGTCCCCAAGTCACCCGAGGCCAGGAACAACAGCCCCTTCAAGCTCTCCTCCCAGGACTACGGCAAGCAGTCCGCCGTCCCCGCCGTTCCGGTCACCGAGCCCCTCAAGGCGGCCAAGCAGTTCTCGGCCGCCGCCGGGGAGCCGTGTCCCAACCTCTCCGAACTGATCAACGCCACGGGCAGCGCGTTGGTCCAGCAGCTCAAGGCACTGCCGAACGTCCCCTGCGCCTACCCGCTGTTCCAGCTCACCGGAGCCGACGCCGGCAAGGCCTTCGGCGAAGCCAAGATGGTGACCGTCGCCAACGCGCTGCGCGACGCCTCCGCGACCTACCCGGGCGACAACAGCACCTCCGTCGGGCAGTTGGTGATGTACCTGCGCGCCGGCTACTACCTCCACGAGGTCCTCCCGGACGCCGTCGGCACCTACGGTCCGACCCTGGAGACCGCGGCCCGCGGCGCGCTCGACGCCTTCTTCGCCGCCCCGCACAGCAAGGACATCACCGACGCCAACGGCGACACCCTCAACGAGGTCGTCACGGTGATCGGCCAGACCAGGACCTTCGGCCGGTACAACGGCGTCCTCAAGTGGATGCTGAACAGCTACGACGGCAACTGGCCCCGGCTGATGAACCTCTCGCTGAAGCACTTCGACTGGCTCATCGAGGAAGGCCTCGACCCCAAGCCCGAGAAGGACGGCCAGGGCCTCAAGGCCGCGCTCAAGGCCGACTCCTCGCTCCTCGACGCCTGGTCGGGCTTCATCACCCGCAACGAGGACCTGCTGAACCGTGACGACATGGTCAGCAACATGGGCCGCTACCTCGGCTACGCCCTCGTCGTCCCCGAGCTCAAGGACCGGCTCCGGCCGCTGCTCAAGGACCTGATCAACCGGTACCCGAACGTCGGCCCCACCGCGCCGATCACCATGAACCTGGCCTGGGCCACCCGCCAGTTCGACAAGGGCAACTGCGCGGCCTACGCCATCTGCGACCTGACGGACCGCCTGCTCCCGGTCATCCTCCCGATCCAGCGCACCTGCAACCCGGGCCTGAAGATCCGCGCCCAGGACATGTCCCCCGCGCAGCTGACCAGCACCTGCACCAGCCTGACCAACCAGGACGCGTACTTCCACAAGGTGATCGGCGACAAGGGCGCGATCCCCGGTGACGTGAACACCGACCTGGAGGTCGTCGCCTTCGACGACTACTACAACTACGCGCTGTACGCCTGGGCCTTCTACAACATCGACATCGACAACGGCGGCATGTACGAGGAGGGCAACCCGGCCCTGCCCGGCAACCAGGCCCGCTTCATCGCCCACGAGGCCGACTGGCTCCGCCCGACCTTCCACATCTGGAACCTCAACCACGAGTACACCCACTACCTCGACGGCCGCTACAACATGGCCGGCGACTTCGACGCCAGCCTGACCACCCCGACCATCTGGTGGGTCGAGGGCATCGCCGAGAACATCTCGTTCGGCTACCGCAACCTGCCCAACACCGACGCGATCGCCGAGGCCGCCAAGAAGACCTACAAGCTCAGCCAGCTGTTCGACACCGTCTACGGCCAGGAGGCGGACCCCGACGTCAACTCGACCCGGGTCTACAAGTGGGGCTGGCTGGCCGTCCGCTACATGCTCCAGGAGCACCGCGCGGACATCGAGACCGTGCTCGCCAAGTACCGCACCGGTGACTGGGAGGGTGCCCGCACCTTCCTGAAGCAGACCGTCGGCACCAGCTACGACGCCGGCTTCGACGCCTGGCTGACCGCCTGCGCGACCAACGGCTGCGGCACGCTGCCGGACGCCCCGGTCGCCCCGACCACCCCGGTCTGCACCATCGCCGACCCGCGCCAGTTCGACAAGAACTGCCGCCGGGACAACCTCACCGCCACCGCCGGCAACTACAGCTACCACTTCCTGAACCTGCCGGCCGGCGTCAAGCAGCTGACCATCACCACCACCG
>NZ_JAQYWZ010000844.1:0-783 GCF_036290945.1 Streptomyces sp. BE303 | reverse complement strand
TGAGCTTGAGGATCGTTGTCTGTGTGAAGCACGTGCCGGACGCGACGGGTGACCGTCGTTTCTCGGACGATCACACCACCGACCGGGAGGGCGTGGACGGCCTTCTGTCGGAGCTGGACGAGTACGGCGTGGAGCAGGCGTTGCGGATCGCGGAGGCGAGCGGTGACGCCGAGGTGACGGTGTTGACGGTGGGTCCGGACGATGCGAAGGACGCGCTGCGCAAGGCGTTGTCGATGGGTGCGGACAAGGCCGTGCACGTGAACGACGACGGCATCCACGGGTCGGACGTGATCGGGACGTCGGCGGTGCTGGCGAAGGCGTTGGAGAAGACCGGGTTCGACCTGGTGATCGGTGGTATGGCGTCGACGGACGGGTCGATGGGTGTGCTGCCGGCGCTGTTGGCTGAGCGTCTGGGTGTGCCGCAGGTGACGCTGCTGTCGGAGGTGTCGGTCGAGGGTGGTGTGGTGAAGGGCCGTCGGGACGGTGACGCGGCGACGGAGCTGGTGGAGGCTTCGCTGCCGGCGGTGGTGTCGGTGACGGACCAGTCGGGTGAGGCGCGTTACCCCTCGTTCAAGGGGATCATGGCGGCGAAGAAGAAGCCGGTGCAGTCGCTGGACCTGGACGATCTGGGGATCGGGGCGGACGAGGTCGGTCTGGCGGGTTCGTGGACGGCGGTGGAGTCGGTGGCGGCGCGTCCGGCGCGTACCGCGGGCACGGTCGTCAAGGACGAGGGCGAGGGCGGCAAGGCGCTCGCGGGCTTCCTCGCCGACCAGAAGTTCATCT
>NZ_JAQYWZ010000843.1:0-791 GCF_036290945.1 Streptomyces sp. BE303 | reverse complement strand
TCCCCGCGACATGCGCCGCCGCGATCTCGCCCTGCGAGTGACCCACCACCGCGTCCGGCACCACACCCAGCGAACCCCACACCCGCGCCAGACCCACCATCACGGCGAACGACACCGGCTGCACCACGTCCACCCGCTCCAACGAGGCGGCACCCGGCACCTGATTCACCACATCCACCAACGACCAGTCCACATACGGCTTCAGCGCACCCTCCACCTCCGCCAGAGCCCGCGCGAACACCGGGGACTCGGCCGACAGACGCCGGCCCATCCCCACCCACTGCGAACCCTGACCCGGGAACACGAACACCGACCGGCCCGCCACCTCCGCACGGCCCGCCACCAACCCGGGCACAGCCTCGCCGGAGGACAGCGCCCGCAGTCCGGTCAGCGCCTGCGCCTGATCGGCGGCGACCACGACGGCCCGCCGCTCCAGCGCGGCACGGGAGGAGGCGAGCGTGCGGGCGACGGCCGGCGCCTCGGCGGCGGTCCGGGAATCCGCGAACTCCGCGAGCCGCCCGGCCTGTTCGCTCAGCGCCTCGGTGGTCCGGGCGGAGAGCAGCCAGGGCACCGGTGTGACGGACCCGGCGTCGAACTCGGCGGGGGCCTCCTGGACGGGGGCCTGTTCGAGGATGACGTGGGCGTTGGTACCGCTCACGCCGAAGGACGACACGGCGGCCCGGCGCGGCCGGTCCACCTCCGGCCACTCCCGCTCCTCCGTCAACAGCGCGACCGCACCCGACTCCCAGTCCACCTTCGAACTCGGCGCGTCGATGTGCAGACTCTTCGGC
>NZ_JAQYWZ010000842.1:0-341 GCF_036290945.1 Streptomyces sp. BE303 | reverse complement strand
GGGGTGGGGGGGGGCGGTGGTGGGGGGGGGGGGGGGCGTGGGGGGGCCGCGGTGGGGGGTGGGTGGGTGGCGGGGCGGGGGGGGGGGGGGGGGGGGGTGGGGGGGTGGGGCGGTGTGGGGGGGGGGGGGGGGGGGGTGGGGGGTGGGTGGGTGGGGGGGGGTGGGGGGGCGGGGGGGCCGGGCGCGGCCCCCCCGCCCCCCCCCCCCCCCCGCCCCCCCCCGGGGCGGCGTCGGCGCCCGCCCCGCCGGGGGCGCCGGCCCCCGCCCCCCCCCCCCCCGCCCCCGCCGCCCCCCGCCGGCGGCCCCCCCCGGCCCCCCCCCCCACCGCCGCTCCCGCCCCG
>NZ_JAQYWZ010000841.1:0-2762 GCF_036290945.1 Streptomyces sp. BE303 | reverse complement strand
TCCCCGCGACATGCGCCGCCGCGATCTCGCCCTGCGAGTGACCCACCACCGCGTCCGGCACCACACCCAGCGAACCCCACACCCGCGCCAGACCCACCATCACGGCGAACGACACCGGCTGCACCACGTCCACCCGCTCCAGCGAGGCGGCACCCGGCACCTGATTCACCACATCCACCAACGACCAATCCACATACGGCTTCAGCGCACCCTCCACCTCCGCCAGAGCCCGCGCGAACACCGGAGACTCGGCCGACAGACGCCGGCCCATCCCCACCCACTGCGAACCCTGACCCGGGAACACGAAGACGGTCTCGCCGGCGACGTCCGCCGTGCCGGTGACCAGGCCGGGTGCGGCGGCGTCGCCCGCGAGCGCGGCCAGTCCGCCGCGGTGGCCGTCCAGCGTGTCGGCCACCACGACGGCGCGGTGCGACAGGAGCGCCCGGGCCTCGGCGAGCGCGCGGGCGGCAGCCGTCTGGTCCGGGCCCTGCGCGTCGGCGTAGTCGAGCAGCCGCTCGGCCTGGGCACGCAGGGCGACGGCCGAGGCGGCGGACACCAGCCAGGGGACGGCCGGGACGGCGCGCGCCGGGGCGTCCGGGGCCGCGGAGACCTCCGGTGCCTCCGGGGCGTGCGGCGCCTCGGGCGTCTCCGGCGCGGGCGCCTCCTCCAGGATCACGTGGGCGTTGGTGCCGCTCACGCCGAAGGCCGAGACGGCGGCCCGGCGCGGGCGGTCCAGCTCGGGCCACGGCCGGGCCTCGGTCAGCAGCCTGACCTCACCGGCCGACCAGTCGACCTGCCGGGTCGGCTCGTCCACGTGAAGGGTCTTCGGCAGCACACCGTGCCGCAGCGCCTCCACCATCTTGATCACGCCCGCGACCCCGGCAGCCGCCTGGGTGTGCCCGAGGTTCGACTTCAACGAGCCCAGCCAGAGCGGCTGTTCGGCCGGGCGGCCCCTGCCGTAGGTGGCGAGCACCGCCTGTGCCTCGATCGGGTCGCCGAGCGGCGTGCCGGTGCCGTGGCCCTCGACCGCGTCGACGTCCGCCGCGGTCAGCCGGGCGTTGGCGAGCGCGGCCCGGATCACCCGCTGCTGGGCGGGGCCGTTGGGCGCGGTCAGACCGTTCGACGCACCGTCCTGGTTGACGGCCGAGCCCCGGACCACGGCCAGCACCTCGTGACCCAGCCGCCGCGCGTCCGACAGCCGCTCCAGCACCAGGACGGCCACACCCTCCGCCCAGCCGGTTCCGTCGGCCGCGTCGGCGAACGCCTTGCACCGGCCGTCGACCGCGAGGCCGCGCTGCCGGGAGAACTCCACGAACGGCGACGGCTGGGACATCACCGCGACGCCCCCGGCCAGGGCCTGCACGCACTCGCCGTTGCGCAGGGCCTGGGCGGCCAGGTGGACAGCGACCAGGGAGGAGGAGCAGGCGGTGTCGACGGTGATCGCGGGCCCCTCCAGGCCGAGGGTGTACGCGACCCGGCCCGAGGCCACCGAACCCGAGGTCCCGGTGGCGAGGAAACCCTCCAGCCCCTCGGGCACGCTCCGCAGCCCGGTGGCGTAGTCGTGGTACATCACGCCGGAGAAGACGCCGACCGGCGTGCCGCGCAGGTCCGCCGGGTCGAAGCCGGCCCGCTCCAGGGCCTCCCAGGACGTCTCCAGCAGCAGCCGCTGCTGCGGGTCCATGGCGAGCGCCTCGCGCGGCGAGATCCCGAAGAAGGCGGCGTCGAAGTCCGCGGCGCCGCGCAGGAACCCGCCCTCGCGGACGTAGGAGCGGCCCGCCCGGTCCGGGTCGGGGTCGAACAGCCCGTCGAGGTCCCAGCCGCGGTCCTCGGGGAACTCGGCCACGCCGTCACGGCCGTCGGCGACCAGCTGCCACAGCTCGGCCGGGGAGGAGACGTCGCCGGGGAGCCGGCAGGCCATCCCGACGATGGCGATCGGCTCGGTGGCCGCCGCCTCCAACTTTGCTTTCTCGGAGGCGAGTTGCTCGTTGTCCTGGAGCGCGGCCCGCAGCGCCGCGACCAGCCTCGCCGTCTGGTCGGAGGCGGCCGCGCCGTCGATGGTGGTAGTCATGTCAGCCTTTCGGGAAGGATCGGTGAGCGCGGGATCGGGGGACGGTCAGCCACGGCCGCGCAGCGCGCGGGCGACGAGACCGTCGATGTCCAGGTCGGCGATGGCGGGCCCGTCCGCGGGCGGGAGCTCCGGAGCCGGGCCGGCCGGCGGCACGGTGCCCCCGGCGGCGGCTCCGGCCTCCGGCTCCGGCAGGAGCTCGGACCGCAGGTGACGGGCGAGTTCGAGCGGGGTCGGGTGGTCGAAGACCAGCGTCGCCGGGAGCCGGACGCCGGTCGCCCGGGCCAGCCGGTTGCGCAGCTGCACCGCGCCGAGCGAGTCGAACCCGGTCTCCTTGAACGCCTGGGCGGCGGCGACGGCGTTCTTGGACGGGTGCCCGAGGACGGCCGCGGCGGCCGAACGCACCAGGTCGAGGAGTTCGCGGTGCTGCTCGCGTTCCGGCAGCGCGGCCAGCCTGACGGCGAAGCCGGCCGCGTCGTCGGCCGTGGTGGTGGTGGTGGTGGCGGTGCGGCGGGGAGTGCGGACCAGCCCGCGCAGCAACGGGTTCAACTCACCACTCGCCGCCTGCGACCGCAACACCCCCCAGTCCAACCGCGTCGGCACCAACACCGCCTCCGACGAACCCAACGCCGCGTCGAACAACGCCAACGCCTCACCCGACGCCATCGCCGACAGACCACCACGCTTCAACCGCGCC
>NZ_JAQYWZ010000840.1:0-858 GCF_036290945.1 Streptomyces sp. BE303 | reverse complement strand
TAAGAAGACATCTCATTTGGATAGCCGTCGGGTGCAGATGAGGGCTGCGGCGATGCTGGCGAAGGCTGCGAAGTGGTCGGCCTTGCGTTCGTAGCGGCGGTGCAGCCGGCGGAAGCCGCCGAGCCAGGCGACGGTGCGCTCGATCACCCAACGGTGGCGGCCGAGGCGCTGGGAGGACTCGACGCCTCGGCGGGCGATGCGGGCCGGGATCTGCCGTCGTCGCAGGTAGGCGCGGATGAAGCGGTGGTCGTAGGCTTTGTCGGCGTGCAGCTTGCCGGGACGGCGGCGTCGCGGTCCGCGCCGTGAGCGGATCGGCGGGATGGCGTCGACAAGCGGTATCAGGGCCTGGCTGTCGTGGAGGTTGGCCCCGGAGATCGCGAGCGAGAGGGGTAAACCGGTACGTTCGGTGAGCAGGTGGATCTTCGACCCGTACTTGCCCCGATCGACAGGATTCGGACCTGTCAGCTCCCCCTTTTCAGGGCCCGCATGTTCACCGAGTCGACCGCGCACCTCGACCAGTCCAGCTCACCTCGCGCGCCGAGCTCCTCCAGGACCACCCGGTGGAGCTTGGCCCAGACCCGGGCCCTGCTCCACTCGGTGAACCGCCGATGGGCGGTCGGGCCGGACGGGCCGAAGCATGGCGGCAGTTGGGCCCAGGTGCACCCGGACGTCGCGACGAACACGATCGCCGCCAGCACCTCGCGATCCCCGTGGCGCCGCCGGCCACCACCCTGCGGGCGCACCGGAGCGTCCGGCACGACCAACTGGAACAACTCCCACAGCTCATCCGGCACCAGCCGCTCAACGATCAGCACACTCGGAGTCTACTCGACCCACCCAAATGAGATGTCTTCTAAG
>NZ_JAQYWZ010000839.1:0-205 GCF_036290945.1 Streptomyces sp. BE303 | reverse complement strand
GATGCTCGCGTCCACTGTGCAGTTCTCAAACAACGACCAGACACCCACACTCAACGACCCCAACGGACCGCCTCGCATGAGACCGGCAGTACTGAAGAAACAGACCATACGGCCGTTCCCTCAGGACCCAACAACGTGCCCAACACACCCGATCAACAATCCGTCTTCCACGCCGAAGCAGTACTAACGAATGCCAACCCAGTGT
>NZ_JAQYWZ010000838.1:0-1580 GCF_036290945.1 Streptomyces sp. BE303 | reverse complement strand
GAGATGTTGTGGCCGGAGACGAGCATGACGTCGTCGACCCGGCCGAGCAGCCAGATGTCGCCGTCCTCGTCCTTCTTGGCACCGTCACCGGCGAAGTAGCGGCCCTCGAACCGCGACCAGTAGGTGTCGATGTAGCGCTGGTCGTCGCCCCAGATGGTGCGGAGCATGGACGGCCAGGGTTCGGTGAGGACGAGGTAGCCACCGGAGCCGTTGGGGACCTCGCGGGCCTCGTCGTCGACGACGGTGGCGCCGATGCCGGGGAGCGCGCGCTGGGCCGAGCCGGGCTTGGTCTCGGTGACGCCGGGCAGTGGGCTGATCATCATGGCGCCGGTCTCGGTCTGCCACCAGGTGTCGACGATCGGGGCCTTGCCGCCGCCGATGTGCTCGCGGTACCAGATCCACGCCTCGGGGTTGATCGGCTCGCCGACGCTGCCCAGGACCCGCAGGGAGGAGAGGTCGAACTTCGCGGGGATGTCGTCGCCCCACTTCATGAACGTGCGGATCGCGGTGGGCGCGGTGTAGAGGATCGTCACGCCGTACTTCTGGACGATCTCCCAGAACCGGCCCTGGTGGGGGGTGTCGGGGGTGCCTTCGTAGATGACCTGGGTGGCGCCGTTGGAGAGCGGGCCGTAGACGATGTACGAGTGGCCGGTGACCCAGCCGATGTCGGCGGTGCACCAGTAGACGTCGGACTCCGGCTTGAGGTCGAAGACGGCGTGGTGGGTGTAGCTGGCCTGGGTGAGGTAGCCGCCGGAGGTGTGCAGGATGCCCTTGGGCTTACCGGTGGTGCCGGAGGTGTAGAGGATGAAGAGCAGGTGCTCGGCGTCGTGCGCCTCGGGGGTGTGTTCGGTGGACTGGCGGGCGGTGGCCTCGTGCCACCAGACGTCGCGGTCCTCGGTCCAGGAGACGTCCTGGCCGGTGCGGCGGACGACCAGGACGTGCTCGACGCCGTCGACCTTGGTCAGTGCCTCGTCGATGGCGGGCTTGAGGGCGGAGGGCTTGCCACGCCGGTAGCCGCCGTCGGCGGTGATGACGAGCTTGGCCTGGGCGTCCTGGATGCGGGAGGCGACGGCGTCGGCGGAGAAGCCGCCGAAGACCACCGAGTGGGTGGCGCCGATCCGGGCGCAGGCGAGGATCGCGACGACGGCCTCGGCGATCATCGGCAGGTAGACGGCGACCCGGTCGCCCTTGCGGACCCCGAGTTCCAGCAGGGCGTTGGCGGCCTGTGAGACCTCGTCCTTGAGCTGGGCGTAGGTGAGGGAGCGGCTGTCGCCGGGCTCGCCCTCGAAGTGGATGGCGACGCGGTCGCCGTTGCCCGCCTCGACGTGGCGGTCGACGCAGTTGTAGGCCACGTTGAGCTTGCCGTCGGCGAACCACTTGGCGAACGGCGGGTTGGACCAGTCGAGTGTCTCGGTGGGCTCGACGGCCCAGGTGAGGCGGCGGGCCTGCTCGGCCCAGAAGCCGAGGCGGTCCTCGGAGGCCTGAGCGTATGCGGCCGCGGTGACGTTGGCGGCTGCGGCGAGCTCTGCCGGCGGGGCGAAGCGCCGTTCCTCCTTGAGCAGGTTGGCCAGGCTCTCGTT
>NZ_JAQYWZ010000837.1:0-563 GCF_036290945.1 Streptomyces sp. BE303 | reverse complement strand
GCACCTCCGCAGCCGCTGATACGGGGCGGTGCAGCGGCCGGGGTCTGCTGATGGTCGCCGCCCTGGCCAGCACCTGGGGCGCCATGCAGACCGCCACCGGCCAACTGGTCTGGGCCGAACTGCCCGCATGACGGCCACCGGCCGACACATACGCAAGCGGCACCAGCCCCCACCCGCCCGGCGCGTATGGCCGAGGGAACCGTTCGCCTGCGGTGCGTCTGCCCACGGCAGGTGCTGTGCGACCTGCACGGAATCGACCCCGTCGCCATTCGCCGGTCCCTCACGGCCGTCCCGCAACCGCCGGACCTGCACAAGATCGGCATCACACCGACCGGGGTCGGGCCGTTACGTAGGTCGGGTGCGATCGGATCGGAACCCGGGTTGTGACGAAGGCTGTGCGTGGGCCCCTAATAACACAAACCCTGACCTTGTGATTTATCCATCGGGCTCGAACAGGCCGACTCGGTGATCACTCGTCCGGGTGATCACGGGACACGGGAGCGGCCTTCGCGTGATCCTGAACTCGACCAAGAGGCACAGGACTTGACGCGAAGGCCGCTGTG
>NZ_JAQYWZ010000836.1:0-282 GCF_036290945.1 Streptomyces sp. BE303 | reverse complement strand
GGGTTCGTCGAAGGCGATGACTTTGGCGTCGCCGGTGAGGGCGCGCAGGATTTCGACGAGTTGGCGTTGGGCGGGGGTGAGTTGGGAGCCGAGGAGGTCGGGGTCGAGGACTTTGTCGAAGCCGAGGCGTTTGAGGTCGGCGGTGATGCGGCGGCGTAGTTCGGTGCGGTCGAGGCGTCGGCCGGTTTTGCGGGGGAGGGAGCCGGCGTAGACGTTCTCGGCGACGGAGACGTGGGGGATGATCTCGGGTTCCTGGGGGATGATGCGGATCCCGGCGGTTCG
>NZ_JAQYWZ010000835.1:0-601 GCF_036290945.1 Streptomyces sp. BE303 | reverse complement strand
GCATCCCGGCCTGGAACCGGATCCCCTCACGAAACGCCCGACGCTCAGCGGTCAGGCCCCCACCCTCCGGATACCTCACACCAACGGCATACCGCAGGGATCACGAACCGTCACTACCCGACGACAACCCGAAATGCTCAGCAGTCGGGAGCTTCCGAACGCTTCAGATCACGCGGGCTGTCGAAGAGCGGTGCAAACCATGTGAAAATGGCCCACAGAAATCAACATCAAACGCCCACTGAGATCTCCATCGAACCCGGGGCCATTCACCTGCTGGACGAGCAGTTGGCCGGCGGGAGGTGGGATCCCGTGGTGGGTGTCCGCCTTGCCTGATTCCCAGGGCGGACACCCCACATTCGGGTCAGTTCTGGGAGGCGTAGACCGAGACCTCGGCGAGCGACAGGTAGTTGGTGCCCGGGAGTTGGACGCGGACGTATCGGCCTTGGGTATCGACCGGCAGGGTCAGCTCGGCGGGCGGGGTGCCCGCGATGTCGTACCGCCACACGGTGGGATCGGCGCGAAGATCGGCGTAGCTACGCCCGGTCATATCGGATGCCGAGACGAACACCGAGGCGTTGTTGCTGCGGTCGCGGTAGCCATC
>NZ_JAQYWZ010000834.1:0-389 GCF_036290945.1 Streptomyces sp. BE303 | reverse complement strand
CTCCGCTGCGACGAGGGCGGCGCGTACGCCGGAACCTACGGTCAGGACAACGTCGCTCTGCTGGACGACGTGTCCGAGGACGTCGCTGACTCGGCGGGCCACATCGGCACCGGGAACGCGGCGCGCGTGCTGTCCTGCCGCGTCTGGTTCTCGTACGGCCTGGAGGGGGCGGCGGTGACGGTGGTCACGGTGTGCTGGTCGTCGCTGCTCGCGCTGCTCCTGGCCGCGCAGGCGCTGCGGTCGGGCGAGTGCTCGATGGCGCTGGTCGGCGGCTTCACCGTGATGCCTAACCCGGATGTGTACGTTGATTTCTCGAGTCACCTCGGGATATATGCCGAATGCCGGTGCTAGTCTTTCGGTGCGGTCGCGGACGGGACGGGTTGGTGCGT
>NZ_JAQYWZ010000833.1:0-436 GCF_036290945.1 Streptomyces sp. BE303 | reverse complement strand
TTTCCCCATTCGGAAACCCCCGGATCAAAGCCTGGTTGACGGCTCCCCGGGGACTATCGTGGCCTCCCACGTCCTTCATCGGTTCCTGGTGCCAAGGCATCCACCGTGCGCCCTTAAAAACTTGGCCACAGATGCTCGCGTTCACTGTGCAGTTCTCAAACAACGACCAGCCACCCACCTGCACAAGCATGGGGCCGGCGGTACTGAGACAACGTTTCCGTTCCCTCAGGACCCAACAGCGTGCCCGACACACCCGATCAACAATCCGTCTTCCACGCCGAAGCAGTACTAACGGATGCCAACCCAGTGTGCCGAATAGTCAACGTTCCACCCATGAGCGACCGTGCAGAACATTCGCCTGCAAGCGGCCATGTGCTCCTTAGAAAGGAGGTGATCCAGCCGCACCTTCCGGTACGGCTACCTTGTTACGACTTCG
>NZ_JAQYWZ010000832.1:0-462 GCF_036290945.1 Streptomyces sp. BE303 | reverse complement strand
GTCGGCCCGGGCGGCCCCGTCCTCCGCCCGCCCGCCCGGGGCGAGAGGGAACGTGGGCTGGATCTTCTCTTCAACGTGAGTGGCCTTAAGCCGGGTCATTGAGCTGAAACGCTGCTGGCGGCGCTCGCCGTCCAGGACCGAGACGAAGAACCACGGGGGAGATCTCGGGCTGCCCCGGCTGCGGGGGCCGAGGGGGGGGGGGGGGGGGGGGGGGGCGGGGGGCACCGCCCGCTGCAGGCGTGGCGGGCCGACACGACGCCCGCCCCCGCCACCCGCCCCCCCGCCAGCCCCAAGACACAACCGCCTCGCCACACCCCCCCCCGACCCCCCCCCTACCCCCCCACCCCGATCGCAGCGGAGGCCCAAGCCCCCACCTCACGCCCGGTGCGCGGGGCTCGCGGTGAACGGCCCCGGACTGTCGCCCCACCGACGCCGCCGTCACACCCGTCCCACCGAGAACCT
>NZ_JAQYWZ010000831.1:0-210 GCF_036290945.1 Streptomyces sp. BE303 | reverse complement strand
GCCCCGTGCCGCCCGGACCGCCTTGTTCTGGCGGCGTCGCGATCCCTCCTCGTCGCCGTCCTCGGTCGAGTAGCGGGCGATCTCGGCCTGTGCGGCGGCCTCGGTGGCGCGCTCGGGGGCGGCCGGGGGCGGGGTGGTACGTCGGAAGAACGGCACGGATCCTCGATGGGTCAGCGGTGGATGGTGGAGATGATCAGGAGGGTGGCGAGG
>NZ_JAQYWZ010000830.1:0-302 GCF_036290945.1 Streptomyces sp. BE303 | reverse complement strand
CGCTCGTGCGTGCTGTGGGGTGCGCTGGCGCGCGGAGGCGTGGGCGGATTGGGTTCGGTCTGGGTCGGCGCGGGGCTGCTGCGGGTGTTAGTGGAGGGGGGCAGCTGTGGTGATTGCGTCGCTGTCGGCGGTCGCTGCGGGCGGTGCTGACCGCGGTGGTGGCGGGCGCGCCGGCGGCGGCGCCGGCGGTGGCGGGGGTGACCGAGGCGCGGGGGGGGGGTCGGGGGGGGGGGGCGCGGCCGCGGGGGGCGGTGGGGCGGGCGGTGCCGCGGAGTCTGGCGGGGGAGCGGGGGAGGGTGCTG
>NZ_JAQYWZ010000829.1:0-261 GCF_036290945.1 Streptomyces sp. BE303 | reverse complement strand
CAGAGCTGGGGGTGGCCGCAGAGACCAGCGAGAAGCGACTGTTTACTAAAAACACAGGTCCGTGCGAAGCCGTAAGGCGATGTATACGGACTGACGCCTGCCCGGTGCTGGAACGTTAAGGGGACCGGTTAGCTTGGATTCGTCCAGGCGAAGCTGAGAACTTAAGCGCCAGTAAACGGCGGTGGTAACTATAACCATCCTAAGGTAGCGAAATTCCTTGTCGGGTAAGTTCCGACCTGCACGAATGGCGTAACGACTTCT
>NZ_JAQYWZ010000828.1:0-205 GCF_036290945.1 Streptomyces sp. BE303 | reverse complement strand
GATGCTCGCGTCCACTGTGCAGTTCTCAAACAACGACCAGACACCCACACTCAACGACCCCGAAGGACCGCCTCGCATGAGACCGGCAGTACTGAAGAAACAGACCATACGGCCGTTCCCTCAGGACCCAACAACGTGCCCAACACACCCGATCAACAATCCGTCTTCCACGCCGAAGCAGTACTAACGAATGCCAACCCAGTGT
>NZ_JAQYWZ010000827.1:0-307 GCF_036290945.1 Streptomyces sp. BE303 | reverse complement strand
CAGCGCACGAGGTCGCCGGTGCGGTACATGCGCGCGCACGGGCCGCCGTGCGGGACGGCGACGAAGACGCCGGCGGTGAGGCAGGGGCGCCCGAGGAAGACGCGCCACAGCTGGACCCCGGCCAGGTACACCTCGCCGGGCACGCACACCGGCGCGGGTCGCAGCTCGCCGTCCAGCACGTAGAGGCGGGTGTGCCAGACCGGGCGGCCGATCGGGACGACGCCCGCGGCGCGCGAGGAGATCGGGTTGGAGACGGAGACGACGCCCACGTAGAGGCCGGTGGGGTTCGGCAGCGGCACCACGGGGT